>NZ_CAWUDG010000004.1:0-344273 GCF_963920885.1 Anabaena sp. CCY 0017
TTTAGGGGGATCAGATCACTTGTGTGTACACCGTAGCCTCGCTTGCGGGGAGGGGGTTGGGGGTGGGGTTCAACATGAATCAAGAAGCGATGAATCGCGTCTCTACAATATGGGTATTGCGTTGATTATTTATCCAATTTTACACCCCTAATTGAATAATCTAATAACTCCATTGGGTGCATCACAGAAATACTTTTCCCTTGTAATTGCAGATGCTTGGTAATTTGCAACGTACAACCAGGATTAGCAGAAGCAATTAACTCTGCACCAGTATTTAATAAATTCTGCACCTTTTGCTGTCCTAATTCTTCAGCAACTTGTGGTTGCAGCATATTATAAACCCCGGCACTACCACAACACAAAGCTGCGTCTATGGGTTCGCTTAACTTGACTCCGGGAATTTGGCGTAACATCTGACGGGGTTGCACACTAATCTTTTGACCATGTAATAAATGACAAGCATCTTGATAAACTAAATTTAAAGGTTTATCAGTTAAAGGTGATAGTTTGGCTGTCATGCCCACATTGACTAAAAACTCTTGAGCATCTTTCACCTTAGCAGCAAACGCCTCAGCCTTTTCTTTATATTCTGGATCATCTTGTAAAATGTGACCGTATTCTTTTAAAGTGTGACCGCAACCAGCAGCATTGATAATTACAAAATCGACATCGGTATTAGCAAAACTATCAATCATTTGTCTCGCTAAAGTCTTCGCCTGTTCCGTTTGTCCTTGGTGTTCCGGAAGCGCCGCACAACAACCTTGAGATTTCGGAATTACAACCTCACAACCATTAGCCGTTAACACTCGTACAGTTGCTTCATTAATAGGAGAGAAAAACAGCCGTTGCACACACCCCAAAATTACCCCAACTCGGTAACGCTTCTCACCTTGGGAGGGAATCACATCGGGTAAATTATTTTGAAAAGATTGAAGAGTAATTTTTGGTAAAATTGATTCCATTGCAGCCAAACGGGGAGATACTTTTTTCAGTAAACCTGTAGCCCGCACCAACTTTGGTAAACCTAATTTTTGATAAACCAGCAAAGGAAACAAAAACAATCTTAATAAATCAGGATTGGGAAACAAAGAAAATATCAGTTTACGAATTAAAGTATCTGGTAAACTGCGAGAATAATTGCGTTCAACTTGGTGACGAGTCGCAGAAATCAACTTGTCATACTGCACACCAGAAGGACAAGTACTCACACAAGCCAGACAACCCAAACAAGAATCAAAATGTTGAACAGTTGCAGTATTCAGAGCAATTTCACCCTCATTAATAGCATCCATTAAATAGATGCGTCCCCTCGGAGAATCCATCTCCTTACCAATCACCCGATAACTCGGACAAGTAGACAGACAAAAACCACAATGTACACAACTATCAATCAACTTTGGATCAGGTGGCTGACTAACATCAAAACCCTTTAAATTTTTAATCTTAGCAGTATCATTCACAGAATTATCAGAAACTTGCATATTTAAATTCTTCCTCTCTTCCTTGGCGACCTTGGCGACTTGGCGGTTTGTTAAATTAAATTCCACCCACAAAGCGACCAGGACTTAAAATATTTTTACTATCAAACTGAGCCTTAATTTGGCGCATCACCTGTAAAGAATTACCAGAATAACCCCAAATATCTATTGATTCCTTAATCGGATTTGGTGCTGTTAAAATACTCAAAAAACCCCTATTAACCTCACACTGCTGACGCATTTTTAAAACCTGATTTTTATCCTCAAATTGCAACCAACCTAAACCACTAGCCAAGTGAATCAAACCCAATTCAGCTTGATTTAAAATCTCCACGGTCGCAGTCGGTAATACTCCTATTTTGCAGGTAATAGCAGAATCTGTAACCGAATCATCCATTAGTTCTCGCAATCTTTGCCATAGAGAGCCTTCCTCTTCATGCACATAAATTGTCCCATCTAAACCTAACTTTTCTCCCACTGCTAACAATCGATTTGACTGTTCCTTAACACTTTCACTAATACTTTGGAAACGTGCAATTAATCCCAACCCCTGATTTAAGCCTAACTTAGAAGTTAGTTGCGTGGAGAGCAAATCAGCCTGAGTTGGTGTTAACGCGGAACTGCGGAGAGTATTTGCAGCTTGGGATATAGCTTCTGCTGTGCCAGTTAATACCACAGTACTAGATGTTTCGGCTAGGGGATAAACCCGAAAAGTTACTTGACTAATTACCCCTAATGTGCTGTAAGAGCCAGTGAATAACTTCATCAAATCGTATCCAGCAACATTTTTCACAACTCGCCCTCCAGCCTTAGCAATTTGTCCATCAGCACGGACAAAAGTAATACCTAGTAACTGGTCGCGGACACTACCATAACGTTGTCTGAGGGAATTGGTATCAGCTGTAGCGACAATACCGCCAATAGTGGCTAATTCGGGTTTACTGGGGTCAAGGGCGAGAAATTGCCGCGATTTTGCTAAAATTGCCTGGAGATGGGAAAACTGCATCCCGGCTTCTACAGTGACGGTTAAATCACCAACGGCGTGTTGAATTAGTTGATTGATGCGTTCTGTGCTGACTACGATATCGGCACTTTTGACTAAACCACCCCAGTTAATTTTACTGCTTTTTCCACAGGGGAGGACACGCCAGTTCTGATGGTGCGCCTCGGCGATGACGGCGGCTAGTTGGTCTTGGGTGCTGGGATAGACGATACAATTGGGCGGTTTTGCCGATGCAATAATCGCTTGTTGGATTTGTTTTTGCTGGCTGAGTTCGAGGTTTTCCCAAGGATAAATGGCTTTTTCTGCGATGATAGATGCAAGAGAAGAGGCGATCGCGTTCATCAGTTTCTTTTTTTAGTCCCTATATCTAATTTAATGGTTATTTTGACTATATTTTTGGCGGTGGTGCGGAAATATCAGAGCTATTTAAAAAAAAGTGAACGTGCGATCGCTAGATATGTCATACTTAATTATGAATGGCTTGTGTGACTTTTCATAACAATCTTGATTAATTCCCCCCGGTGCTTGGCTTTTGTGTCATAGTGGGGGGGTGAGAATTTATTCGGCGATCAGCTTTTGTTTTTAGTATTGACAGGCTTTTTCCTTTTGGTATTTACAGACTTTTCCCCGAAATCGAAATCTCTACACTCTTACGATTTTGGAGAAAATCTATGTCAGTTTACGTAGGCAACCTATCTTACGAAGTTACACAAGACACTCTTAGTGCTGTGTTTGCAGAATATGGTTCTGTAAAGCGCGTACAGCTACCTACTAACCGTGAAACAGGACAACTGCGCGGTTTTGGCTTTGTAGAAATGGGTACAGATGAAGAAGAAACAGCAGCTATCGAAGCTCTCGATGGTGCTGAATGGATGGGACGCGACTTGAAAGTAAATAAGGCGAAACCCAGAGAAGATAATAGAGGTTCCTTTGGTGGCGGAAACCGTGGTGGCGGTGGCGGTAATTTCCGTAACAGCTACTAAATAATCTAGATTAAACCTTTTCTCTCCTAAATACTGGAAGTAAAAAAGGTTATAACCTCAAAAACCTCAAGCCGAAATCGGTTTGAGGTTTTTTAATTAGCTGTTTGACTTTTGACTTCCGCGTAGCGGTTACGGTGTCGTTTTCAACGTAGGACTAAGTTGCAATAGAGATTTCTCAGCAGTTGGCAAAATTTGCTGTTCTTGATGACGTTGTTGTAATTTGTACATATGATCGAATAAATGCCAGCAATATTCCTCTGGTAGTCCACAGGTAACAGCACCCCGGAGGACAACATTAAAATACCAGTCATTTGGCGCGAGTTCTTCTGTGAGCTTGTTAACTACTATATAGGTACGCGCTTTTGTGTATACCTGATTTTGACAGTGAATATCTACTGCTTCCTGACGATATAAACTTTCGGAAACACCTTCGCGTTTATCTAGATATGCGCTCAATCGCCAGGGTAGGTGATACAGTACACCTTTAACGCTGGCGTTGGGATCTGGTATCACATCCAAAACCCCACAGTGGCGAGTGGGAGAATAGGAATAGAACCCTAAGCGATAATTCTTTAAAATTGCCGGGCCGATAATATATGAATGAGTGTTTTCACCAAGCGATCGCTTTAAGTCTACGGGACACATACAAGAGCCATAAGCAAAATAGTAAAACATCGGCTCTTTCTGTTGCTGTTGTTGCAGTTTTAACTCTAGTTTGGCAGGATTATGAGATTGTACCCAACTATGGTGTGAGCGATCGCTTTGATGACTCATCAAAACTCCTGGGTCTGAAACCCCGTCTTTGTAAGACGGCTTTAAATACTGGTTTTTAAGTGGCGATAAGCCCAAGAACCAGCAAACTTGTTTAAGTCCCTTCGGTGCAACAAGGTTAGAATGTCTTGGCTTGACCCAACGCTTAACCAATTAAGCTTACAGGAGGCTAAACTAGGGAAGTATTTAGCCGTGTGTACCAAACCTTGTCTCAATGCGGCATTCACCTCTTACGTCACCCAAATTGGTTTGGGCAATCCTCACCTTTTAAGGGTTAGGTTGGTGAACTATCTTTGGAAGTATTTATATAAATAATATTTTATCATAAATTACCCAAAATACAACTATATTCCGATAGATGAAGTGTAGTTTTAAATTACGGGCAAATATCAAGTCAATTCTCCTTCATGGATAGCAAAGTCCTGAGTCGCAGGGGCGCAAGGCCTTGCGCCCTTACCGCATGGTATATTTACCTGAAAATAGCTGTAACTGTCTTGGGGGTTGCTATCAAGTCTCTACAAGGATTCTGGATAACGCATATTTACCTTTGAGCGCTGGTAATAATCCGATTCCAGGTATTGACTACTTGAAGTAAGTCTGGCGGGAGGTTATTTTGAGAAACATCGTTATACTTAATGGTACCGCCTCGGCTGGTGAGGGTGTAGGTAACGTAATCAGCCGCACCTCTAGGTGCTGGGTAACTGAGATTCGGAAATCTCGAACGTTCTAGCAATTGCTGAAACTGTTGCACTTGTTGACTAGAAATGCGCCATACCCTCCGCTCAGAATCATTAGCGTCGCCAATCCTTACCTGCATTAAATTCCCATCATTAAGTAAAACAGTTTCATAGGTTTTCCCCAACAAGCCACCACTGGAGATTTGTCGAAACACCATACCTTGAGTTAAAGGTCGAGGCAATTCACGAGAGGGAATGGCTACAACCCCGACATTTCCTGGATTACCAACAACTTTACTAGCTGCGGAATTAAATTTAATCAAAGAGCTTTCATCAGTATGATACACAAATCTTTCTTGAGCGATCGCCACAGTCACCCGCCAGCCTGGAACTAATGCTAGTGTGCAAGGGCCACTACCTAAATCTAAACAGCCGTTAGTCCAAACTACCTTTTCGGCTTGAGTAATATTTCTGGTACTTACCGCAATCTTGGCTCTAGCTCGATTGGATGCATCCCGTAAAACTGCATCGCTAATTGATTGGGGTAATTTCTGGTTAGCAATTTTGCTAGCTTGTTCATTGAGCCTGATTGCGGAACCAGTTTGATTAGTGTGATACACCAAAGTTTGATTACCAGCACCAACAACTACTCGCCAACCCTGTACTATATTTCGAGTACAACCTTCACCAGGATTCGCCAATTCCAAACAGCCACCCCGCCAATTTTGCTGTTGAGTTTGAATAATGCTTAGTCGAGAAGTGGGTATTTGTAAACGTTGCGAAGCGGCTTGTATAACTGCATTTTTGACTCTTTGGGGTAATTGTTTATCTGTGATTTTGCTAGCTTGTTCATTGAGTCTGATTGCAGAACCAGTTTGATTAGTGTGATACACCAAAGTTTGATTACCTGCGCCGACAGTGACGCGCCAACCTTGAACTAAAGCTTGGGTACAGAATTCATCAGCAGCAGCTAAGTTTAAACAGCCATTATTCCAAGTCTGTTGTTGAGCCTCAATGATGGTTAGCTGAGAAGTTTGTATTTGTAAACGTTGTGAAGCGGCTTGGAAAACCGCATTTTTTACAGATTCAGGTAGATTTCTGGATGGATTTCTGGGTGTATCTCTGGGTGTATTTGCGGAAGCTAACCGTAAAGAACGCCCGTTGTCATTGGTGTGATATATCCAGTTTTGTTTGTTATTAGATAGGACAATTCGCCAACCAGGAACTAACACTTGAGTACAAAGCTCATTACGTTGAGGCAATTCCAAACAACCATTTTTCCAAGTTTGTTGACGATAATCAATTATTTTTATGTCTTTATTGGGAATTCTCAGTCTACGGGCTAAATCTCGCTGGACTGCATTAGCTATGTTAGGTGGCAAGCGGTTTTTGTGATTTCTTGCTAATACTTCATTCTTGGTTTTTGGTGTGAAATCTGTAGAACCAGCAGTGGCACTTTCGAGCATTATATATCCACTACCAACAGATAAAATGCCAGTCAAAATTAAAGCAGTGATCGTTCTAGATCGATAGTTAATACAATATTGTTTTAAATAAGTCTTCATAAGCAGATGCCTGTATTGATTAGTGTCTAAGTAGACGCGGGCATTATGATGATTTGTTCCTGATTTTTTACAGGAACTATACGGAGCGATCGCAGATCAACCCATGCACTTAAATCCATTGACTGGGTGAACAGAACTCAGATAAATATTACAAAAATTTACGAAAAAAATCGTCAGTTTTCTAACTTGCAAAAAGTAACGCAACTTATGTCTAAATAGACTGGTCATGAATTATGTTTTAGCCTATCCGTAGCAAAGTTATGAAAAAATATCTCAAGTGGTGTGTGGAGTTGATTGGAGGGAAATTTTTTCACCGTCAAAAGCCAGCCTTGTTTGCGGTGATAGTTTCTTTGAGCATGATTGCTACATTCATGCTATCGCTGCCCCTGAACGCTCAAACTACAGCAAAGCCAGAATTAAGAGGCGTGTGGTTAACAAATATTGATAGTAACGTCTTATTTCAACGCGATCGCCTAAAAAATGCCTTACAACGCCTGAATGACTTAAACTTTAATACAGTTTACCCTGTAGTCTGGAATTGGGGATATACATTATATCCTAGCAAAGTAGCAGCTAAAGTTATTGGGCGATCGCTCGACCCCGAACCCGGATTACAAGGGCGAGATATGCTCAAAGAAATTGTCACCGAGGGACATAAAAAAGGCTTAAAAGTGATTCCCTGGTTTGAATTTGGCTTTATGGCTCCGGCTGATTCCCTGCTAGCTAAAAACCGTCCCCAATGGCTTACCAGTCGTAGCGATGGTAGTAAAATTGTTAAAGAAGGCATACACGAACGGGTGTGGCTAAATCCCTTTAACCCAGAAGTCCAAACATTTATCCAAGATTTAATCGTTGAAATCGTTAGAAACTACGATATTGACGGCATTCAATTTGATGACCATTTCGGCTTACCATCAGATTTAGGCTATGATGCCTACACAGTAGCCCTGTACAAAAAAGAACACCGTGGACAAGCACCCCCACAAGACCCTAAAAATCCCGCATGGGTGAGATGGAGAGCTAACAAAATTACCGACTTCATGAAGCGGGTATTTACAGCCATCAAAGCCAATCAAAAAGATTGTATAGTTTCCGTTGCACCTAACCCCCAGCGTTTCTCCTACGAATATTATCTAGCCGACTGGCAGAGATGGGAAAGAATGGGACTGGTAGAAGACTTAGTATTGCAGATATATCGAGATGATTTGAACGTATTTATCAAAGAACTAGAGTATCCAGAAGTCAAAGCCGCCCGTAGCCATATTCCTGTGAGTATCGGCATTTTATCCGGTTTAAAAAGTAGAACCGTACCCATAGAACAAATTAAAACACAAGTAGAAAAAGTGCGCGATCGCAAATTTGCCGGAGTCTCATTCTTCTTCTACGAAACCCTGTGGAACCTCAGCCAAGAACAGCCCCTAAAACGTCAAATTGGCTTCAAAAAAATATTCCCCACCCCAAAGACTTATCCAAACTTACTCACAGGCTGGAAACCTTAAAGAGGCAGGGGGGCAGGGGGCAGGGGAGTGTGTGTGGGGAGTGTGGGAATAGAGCTAAAATTCACTGAAGTATTTCTTCCTTCTCTTTCTTCACTTGGCGTACTTGGCGTACTTGGCGGTTCGTTAAAAAAAGAATTTTGTTTAGTAATCGAGAAGTCGAAGCTTCTCCCCCACTCCCTGCTCATCCGCCAATTCCTAACCTTCCCGCCACACCGGGAGTTAAAGGTAGAAGAGTCGTAATCATTAAAAACAGCGCCAATAAACCTAAAGCCGCCCTAGCATCATCTGGTTCGCTGATTTCATTTAAACTGGGGCGTTCTAAATCTCTTTGTAAAAAGAAAATCACAACCGCCCAATAAATAGCCAGAGAATTACCCAGAGAAATTAGCCCCAGTAGAATTAAAGTAGCCGCAGTGGCTCGTCCTGCGGTTTTGCGTCCATAAATAGCCTGTACAATCCGACCACCATCTAACTGTCCGGCTGGCATCAAATTCAAAGCATTGATAACTAAACCTAGCCAACCAATCACTACCAGAGGATGGACGCTGACAACATCTGATTGTAAAGCTGAACCCAAAACAACCCGTGCCAAGCTACCGACTAAAATTGAACCTTGGAAAAACTGATTGGGTAATTGAAATAAACTACCTGGGTGGGAAAGTATCAAACCGACGATTAACATTAGCAATGAAAGGATACCACCTGCTGCTGGCCCTGCCAAAGCAATATCAAATAGTACCTTACGATTGGGCAGCAGAGACTCAAAGCGAGTAATTGCCCCAAAAGAACCGATTTGCACAGCTGGTAAAAAGAAAGGCCAGCTGAGGCGGATTTGGTGACGACGAGCCAGCAACCAATGTCCAATTTCATGCGTTGCCAAAATTGCGAATATCCCAGTCGCTATGGGTATAGCTGCTGCAAACTTTTCTGGATTGCTAAATAAATCAAAATTCAGCAATAATCCCCCAGTTTCCAAACAAGTGGCGATTGTGGCTATCAGCAGAATCACCCCAAAGGATTTTTGCTGTAACGTCATCGGACGTGGGTCATTACGGCTAGGTAAGACAATCACCACAGGTTTACCGTCTGTACTATCCACTAAAAACAGTCGATATTTATCACCTAACTTTTCTTGCAAACTTGCAGTGAGGCGGTTGTGAATCTCTTCTGGTTCCCCCCGCATATTACCTTTGAAAATCGCCCCTTCTTGGTAAGAGATGGTTTCTGTGGTGAAAAATGTGTCAATTCCGAAAATGCTTTTAATAGCACTTAAGTCTTCTTCAGGAATTGGCAGTGCTTCAATTTTGAGTTCTGCTACTACGACTTTGGGAGTATTTTCGCCTGCTGATTCTTCAGCAGCTAGCCTTTCTGTTGCTTTTTGCTGAATAATTGCGTCTTGTCCTGCGGCGCGTAATTGTCTGCCTAAGAAGACGTACAACCCAGCAGAAGTTACGACTAAAATCAATATACCAAGGATATTGATGTAAATTCCGGCGGCAAATAAACCAAAGAACAGCAGCCAGGGAGTCATTAACACCACCGACTGCAACCAGGCTAAGATTCCCAGTTTTCCAAAAGGTCTAGCGCGATAAAAGCCCCAACCTAAAATACTTAAAGCAATTAACAAAATTATCCCAATAACGGGAGTCTCTGACGAGGTAAACATTTCCAAACCCTTCGCTGTGAAAAACAAAGCCCGAATTAGTCAGGTGTTACAGCTATTATCTCTTAATCTTTGACGCTGCCTGTAGTCTGCCCAAATTATGCAAGTTTTAGCTTTCGGGGTGAGTTATGGCACTTGTGACGAAATACTTAACTTATTATGTAAATATAACTACTGATTTAACTTGATGAAATAAGTTGAATATTAACCGTTAGATAATCCGTGATGATGCTCGTGCAGCAGAACATATATTTTTTTATTCTTAGCCTGACTGCAATAGTTGCAGCTATTGTTGCCTTTGCTGCTTGGCAGAGGCGTTCAATTTGTACTGCTAGCAATCCTTTCATTTTGATGATGCTGGCGATCGCCGGATACGCTACAGTTGCAGCTATGGAAGCAGTAGTTGTCATGCTTCCAGAAAAAATATTTTGGTCAAAGCTGGAGTATGTTGGCTCAGGTAGTGTAATTACGTTTTTCTTAACGTTTGCGTTACACTTTACCAACAAAAATCGCTGGCTAACACCTCGGAATACAGCGTTGCTATGGGCTATCCCTACATTTAATGTGGCTTTAGTGGCAACGAACGAATTCCATAGTCTGGTCTGGTCTGGCTTTTTGCCTGATCCCAATGGCAGCAATGTTGTGATTTATCAACATGGAATCGGTTTTATCTGGGTAATGGTCTGTGTTTATGTTTATACAATTGCAGGCATAATTATCCTATTGAAAAAAGCCTTACTACCTTCAGTTCTCTATCGTCAGCAGTCTTGGATCGTATTAGCTGGTGCAGGTCTACCACTGTTGGGAGCTAGCTTATATATGCTAAAGATAACTCCCCCCGGTCTGAATATTACACCCATGAGTTTTATGTTCACCGGACTGACCTGTTTTGTAAACCTCTTTCGCTTTCGGATGTTTGACCTGCTTCCTGTAGCACGAGACACCTTGATTGAAAAGATGAGTGACGGCGTGCTGGTGTTGGATCACAAAAACCGCATTGTTGACATTAATCCGGCGGCAAAACATTTGATTGGGGCTAAAAAAGTGCATATTGGACAATTTGCCGAGCAAATTCTGCCCCAATTGCCAGAAATCGTCAAGCTTTACCAAAAAGATGAAAGCGTCAAAACGCAGATATTCATCGATGCAGTCACGCCTCGTCATGTAGAAATACTGGTTAGTAACTTACACAATAACCGCAGAAAATTAACGGGTTATCTGATAACTTTACGTGATATTACGCAACAATATCAAGCTGATCTGGAACTCCGACGGGCGAATAAATATTTACAAAAACAGGTAATCAAAATTGAGAAGTTACAGGCGCAACTCCGCGAACAAGCTATCCGAGACGGATTAACGGGTTTATTCAATCGGCGTTATTTCGACGAGACACTTCCCCAAGAATTGTTACGAGCGACGCGAGATTGTTATTCAGTAGCGGTGATGATTATGGACATTGATTATTTTAAGCATATTAATGATACATTTGGGCATCAGGCAGGCGATCGCGTACTCCAGAGATTTGGAGAATTACTTCGCCAACATAGTGATTCTCACGGTATTGTCTACCGATATGGTGGTGAAGAGTTTGTCTTAGTGTTTCCCGATATGACAATCGAGAGGGCTTTTGACCACGCTGAAGCCATCCGGTTATCGTTTCAAGCTATGCGAGTGCAATTTGTAGACCAGGAAATATCCGCGACTGTTTCGGCTGGGTTGGGTGTGTTTCCTTATCATGGAGAAACTACCCATGATTTACTAGCAGTTGTAGATCAGGCTTTATATGCTGCTAAATTAGATGGGCGGAATTGTATTAAGTATGCACAAAGTTCGCAGTTCGTCAGAAGTGTTAAATTTTAGGACAAAAATCAAATAAATAATGTGCCATTTGCAATTTAGAACAAGGTGAAATTTCTCGCTGATTTCCTTGTTTATCTAAGAATATCGCCTGATTATTGTCACTACCAAAACCACTATCAGGTTTATCTATGGGATTAGCAACAATCATATCTAAATTTTTATTCTGCAACTTTGCCATAGCTGGGGTGATAATATCTCCAGTCTGTGCAGCAAACCCAATTAACAGCTGATGGGGTTGTTTGAGTTTTGCTAATTGAGCAATTATATCTGGTACGGGTTCTAAAGGTAGAGATTGGGGAAGCGATCGCTTGGGTAATTTCTCTGAACTATAATCTTTAGGCTTCACATCTGCCACTGCGGCGGACATAATAATTACATCAGCATTATGTAAATGTGACTGCATTGCCATCTGCATTTCTACGGCACTAACTACAGGTACAGCTTGCACTCCTAATGGTACATCCCAAGTAGCTGGGCTATGTACCAGGGTAACGTTTGCCCCTCGATGCAGTGCGGCTTGGGCTAAAGCTAATCCCATTTTTCCCGTGGAAGGATTACCAATAAACCGCACGGGATCAAAATATTCTCTGGTTCCGCCAGCGCTAATTAATACACACTTACCTGTTAAATCTCGCTGTCCGCCAGTGTGTAAAAGTGATTGAATATAAGTTAAAATTTCTGGGGGTTCTGCCATTCTTCCAGCACCGATGCGATCGCACGCCAATAACCCCGATGCTGTATCCATACCATGATATCTGCTATCTGTTAACAGTTGTTGCCAATTGCGCTGCACCGCTAACTGTTCCCACATATCTGTATTCATAGCTGGTGCTAACAACACCGGATAAGTAGAAGCTAACACTGTATTTGTCAGTAAATTATCAGCCATACCATAAGCTAACTTTGCTAATGTGTTAGCCGTCAACGGCGCAATTACCAACAAATCCGCCCATTCTCCCAACTCAATATGCAACGGGCGCGAGTGACTTGCTTGCCAAAAATCATCATCTGTGTATGCACAATGACGAGAGAGGGTAGCTAAAGTTAAAGGCGTGATAAATTGTTGTGCTGACTGGGTGAGAATGACGCGAATTTCTACCCCAGTTTTAAACAGCGTAGAAACTAATTCACAAACTTTGTAGGCAGCGATACCACCACCTACACCAATTATCACCCTTTTTGTCCGGTTTGGGCTTTGGGGTTGGAGATTTAACATAGTGAAAATTAGGAGCAAGTAGTTAGAAATATAACCCTTCACTCCTAATGTTAAAATTGTTATGCTTCGTCGTAGGCTTCTAAATCCAAGAGATGGATATAGGGTTCAACTAACTCAGGACGTTGAAAAGCGATCGCACGTAATAGATGCCAATCATTTAAACCCTCAAAAGCATTGCTATAATCATCTTCTTCCAGACGATTAGCCAACTCTTGGACATCTGCCGTACTCATAGCAGAAATATCTTTCTTAGAAATGCTTAAAGTTGTCATAATCTTTGCCCCTCCCTTATGCAGAATTCTCACCCAGCACGAATTTGAGTTGCGCTTGACGCTGCTACCCAATCTATCTTACTCACTAGATGGCGTACATTTCCGAAAACCTTGCAATCTTTTTACCATATTTTGCAAAAAATTTGGACTTCAGACTAGAAAAGGGGAAAGGGGGCAGGGGGCAGGGGGCAGGGGAGAAGCCATAAAAAAGCTTTTTATTACAAATGGTTGTAATATTTATGCCTTGTTGTCCTAGACAATGAGATTTATCACAAAATTGCGTAGTATATCTAACATTTCAGGGCGAACTTCATGCCCCGTATCAAATTCGTGATATTCTACCGCAATTCCCAGAGTCTCTGTAACTTCCCGTGTTTTTAAGGCAGCTCGCAGTGGCACAACTTCATCATATCTACCATGCATAATTACAGTCGGGGGAAAATCACCTTTAGCTGTTGTGGCTATATCAGGATGCAAATATCCACTCATCACAACTAATCCGGCTAGAGGCAATTTTAGCCCCACATCCAAAGTCATCGCCCCACCTTGAGAAAATCCACTCAAAATAGTGCGTGACAACGGTACACCAGTACTACTCTCCAAGGATTGCAACCAGTTTATTAACAATTGCTGACTTTCTGCCAGACCTTCATACATATTTTCCTGTCTCAGGTCATACCATGCCCTACCTGTAGGGGAATTGGGAAAAGGAAAAGGTGCATTGGGAAATAAAAACTGGTAATTAGGTAAATTGAAAAAAGGTGCTAGAGATGCAGCATCTTCAGCATTAGATCCCCAACCATGTAAGCAGACAATTAAACCTGCGGGTGGTTGAGAAGTAGAAGGGGGAAGGGAAATAAATTGCAGAGACAGAATATTACTCCTAAAATTAAGCTCTTTACATCAGTTTTCATGTATTTGAACCACATCTGTGATCAGGGCGCAAGGCCTTGCGCCCCTACCGAGTGGTCTATTTACCTGAAAATACCTGTAAGTAAATTCTACCTCGACAAACCCATCTAAAATCTTCTTGGTGTCTGAATCCTTGTAGAGACTTTGTATACAACCATAAGGGACTTCCAATTTAAAAAATATTCCACTGCTGTGGAGCGTAAAGCCTTCGGCATAGCTTCCGCTTACCGCGTAGCGTCTCGTAGAGAAGCGGAACATGGGTATCAAGCCCCGTCCACTTCGGCAAGTGATACAGTGAGCCAGTAGAACTGCTCAGTGCGCTGGTTCTAGGACGCTTGATCTGGAGTACAAGCCTTGTCCCAGTCTCTCCCCTGCTTCTTTTGACCTCACACCCCATGACTATAGAAGAATAATTCCTATCTGTATATGATTGCTTTTACACAAAAATTCTGATTTAATAGAAAATAATGTCATGTATACATTGGAACTTAATTTCCAATAGTTATCAATAGTGTGAGCTAAAAAAATTGCAATAACACCAGAAAATAAGTGACTTTGAATTGAATTGGCAAGGAGATCACAACTACTATCTCAAGTGGTGATCATGCCGATTTATTTTTTCGTGAAAATCTATTTGAGAAATAGATAATATTCAGATTTTTTGTTTGGAGAAAGGTATGAAGCGTCGCCAATTTGTTTATTTAGTCGGAATAGCAACTGCTAGCGGTGGATTAGCCGTTGCTTGTGATGCTAATTCTAATCAAACCGCCACAGATTTAGGACAAGCCGCTACAGAGTTAGAGCAAGAATTAGTCATTTACTCAGGACGTAATGAGAAACTCATCGGTGAACTAATTAAGCAGTTTGAAGAAAAAACTGGTGCTAAAATTCAAGTCCGTTATGGTGATACGGCTGAATTAGCATCAGCAATTTTGGAAGAAGGCACAAATAGTCCCGCAGATGTATTTTTTGGTCAAGATGCAGGCGCTTTGGGAGCTTTGCAAAAAGCAGGTAGAACCGCACAGTTACCAAGTTCTCTGGTGAATAAGGTAGATAGTGCTTACCGTTCTCCAGAAGGACAATGGGTAGGTGTTACAGGTAGAGTACGTACAATAGATTACAACACAAATTTGGTCAAAGCTGAGGAGTTACCCTCATCTATTTTTGGTTTGACTGACCCGAAATGGAAAGGTAAAATTGGTTGGGCCCCTACAAATGGCTCGTTTCAATCCTTTGTTACAGGCTTGCGAGTTGCTGAGGGAGAGGAGAGAGCTAAGGAATGGTTAGAAGGTATCAAAGCTAACGATGCCAAAGTGTATCCTAACAACACATCAATAGTAGAAGCTTTAAGCCGTGGTGAGATAGCTGTAGGATTTGTTAATCATTACTATCTGGAACGAATCAAAACAGATAATCCTGAAGTTCCAGTGGCGCATCATTTTACTGAAGATATTGGGTCTTTAGTTAATGTCGCAGGCGTAGCAATTCTTAATAGTGCCAAGAATCCAAATATTGCTCAAAGTTTTGCCGAATTTTTGCTCAATGAAGATGCTCAAAACTACTTTGCTAATGAAACCTTTGAGTATCCTTTAGCTTCTGGAGTTGCTGCTAAAGGGAATTTGAAATCACTCAGTGAAGTTCGCAAACAAGACAAACAAATTGATTTGAGTAACCTCGATGATTTGGATAATACACTGAAACTATTGCAGGAAGTAGCAATCATTTAAGCTGTTATCAACACTATAAGTTAGTCAGGTAATGCAGGCAAAACTTCAAAATCTGGAAAAGTTTGAGAAGTTTTCTTGCTTACCACTAACACTTAGTGATAATAATTGAGGATAGCAGAACTATTGCTAAATATTCCTGATTAAATAAAAGTATCATTGAACCAGATTAAGACACCCAAAGTTAACCTGACAAACTTGAATGATGTGCCAGGAACCTGAGAATTGCTACAAAAGGCAGGAGTTTTTTAAGAGTTGAAATCATCGGTTCGCCCTCCATTATTTCTAATTTTAGCGGCGGCGGTAGTAGCATTGGCTATTATGCTGCCTTTAGTATACTTAGTTATCCGTGCAGTAGGTATTGGTGGGGATGAGTTCTGGGCATTAATTTCTCGTCCCCGCAATATCGGTGTTTTCTTGAATAGTGCGGCGATGGCGGCAACAGTGACTTTATTTTCCACACTGATTGCTGTACCATTAGCATTTTTAACCGTGCGGACAGACTTACCTGGACGTAAATTTTGGT
Organism: Anabaena sp. CCY 0017; assembly: GCF_963920885.1. NCBI lineage: Bacteria > Bacillati > Cyanobacteriota > Cyanophyceae > Nostocales > Nostocaceae > Anabaena > Anabaena sp. CCY 0017. Next base: position 16,153 of record NZ_CAWUDG010000004.1, read on the forward strand.
TAGTAGCAACAACATTACCCTTAGCCGTTCCGAGCTATGTGGGCAGTTTTGCTTTAATTGCTGCCTTAGCACCAAGAGGGAGTTTTTTACAGTTATTGCTACAACCTTTGGGGGTAGAAGAGTTACCTTCAATTTATGGTTTTCCAGGGGCTGTTTTAGCCATCACCTTGTTTACTTATCCTTATCTATTACTAAGTGTCCGTGCTGGATTACAAGGTATAGATCCTTCGATAGAGGAAGCTGGACGCAGTTTGGGTTATAGCAGTAAGGAGACCTTCTTTAAGGTAGTTTTACCCCAACTGAAACCATCCATGATTGCCGGGGGATTATTGGTAGCTTTGTATTCATTACGCGATTTTGGCTCACCGACGCTAATGCGGTTTGATACCTTTACACGAGTAATTTTTATCCAATATAAAGCTAGCTTTAACCGCAATACAGCCGCAGTGTTATCGTTAATGTTAGTGACACTGGTACTGTTGATTTTATGGCTAGAGTATCGAGTGCGATCGCGTGCTGCATATTATAGTCGTGGTTCTGCGTCTTTGCGTCCGCCCAAAATTGTCAAATTGGGCATTTGGAAATGGCCAGCCCTCGGTTTTTGCTTCCTGATTACTAGCTTCGGTGTAGTTTTACCAGTCGGGATTACTTTATTTTGGCTAATTCGGGGACTCAATGTAGGATATAGCTTTCCCAACTTATTACCCAGCATTTTTAACTCAATTTCAGCAGCAGGATTAGCTGCGATCGCCGCTACAATATTTGCATTACCTGTAGCCATTTTATCAGTCAGATTCCCCACTAAAATCACCGCCATAATTGAACGCTGCTCTTACATAAGTTTTGGCGTACCAGGAATTGTAGTAGCTTTATCCTTGGTCTTTTTTGGTGCTAACTACTTACCATTCCTCTATCAAACATTGCCAATGTTGGTATTTGCGTATTTAGTGTTATTTCTGCCCCAATCAGTCGGAGCAATCCGCACCAGCCTTTTACAAGTAAATCCCCAGCTAGAAGAATCAGCACGCAGCTTAGGCAGAAATCCTTGGCAAGCCCTTAGAGAAGTGACTTTACCCCTAGTCAGACCTGGAGTAATCAGTGGTGCAGTCTTGGTCTTTCTCACAGCCATTAAAGAACTACCTGCAACCATGCTGTTAGCACCCATAGGCTTCAACACCTTAGCAACACAAATTTGGCAAGCCACAGAAAACGTCGATTTTGCCGACGCTGCGGCCTCCTCTCTAGCAATGCTGCTCGTTTCTATGGGTTCCACCTTATTAGTGTTATCTCAAGAAAACGTTAAAAAAGAGAAAGTCACACCTAAAGCCGAAACACAACCAAAATTTTAATTTACTCATCGCCTTATTTCCCCTGTTATCTACTATGCAACAAGCAATTGTCCAATTAGAGAATGTCACCAAGCAGTTTTCCCAAAATGTCGCGCCCGCCGTCGATAATGTCTCCTTAACGCTGCAACAAGGGGATATATTGGGATTGCTCGGCCCATCTGGTTGCGGTAAAACTACACTGTTGCGAATGATCGCGGGTTTTGAGAACGTGCAATCAGGAAAAATTGAAATTGGCGGTAAAATAGTTTGCGAGGGTTCTATTTCTGTCCCAGCCGAACAGAGAGATATCGGCATTGTTTTTCAAGACTACGCCCTGTTTCCCCATTTGAACGTCGCCGAAAATGTCGCCTTTGGGCTGAGAAATTCCACAAAAGAGCAAATCCAAAAACGTATCGCCGAAGTCATTGAATTAGTAAACCTGCAAGGCTTAGAAAAACGCTACCCTTACGAACTATCAGGTGGACAGCAGCAACGAGTCGCCCTCGCCCGCGCCTTAGCACGCCAACCGCAACTGATGCTGTTGGATGAACCCCTCAGCAACCTTGATATTCAAGTGCGGTTACGGTTGCGCGAAGAAATCCGAGACATCCTGAAAGCTGCGGGTACTTCAGCCATTTTTGTTACCCATGACCAAGAAGAAGCATTAGCTATTTCCGATATAGTGGGGGTAATGAAGCAAGGACACTTAGAGCAACTAGGCACACCAGAAGAAATTTATACTCATCCAGCATCCAGATTTGTCGCCGAATTTGTGACTCAGGCTAACTTCCTTCCCGCCCGTCGTCAAGGTAATATCTGGGAAACCGAAGTAGGTAATTTTGAAGTACCAGTTGATTACACAAACGACACAGGCGAAATCATGATCCGTCAAGAAGGTTTAAGATTAGAAGCAGCCACTGATTCGCCTGTATTTATCCACAGTCGCAGATTTTTAGGACGTGAGTATCTCTATTGTTTAAAAACCGCTTCTGGGAAAGAAATTCACGCTCGCACCATAGCTGATATTCCTCTACCTATAGGCGCACGAGTGCAAGTATCTATCCCAGGTAATACTGTCAAAGTTTTTACCCAATAGATATCGACCGCATTGAAATATGCTTTTTCCACAACCCTTGTAGGGACAATACATGAATTGTCCTTAAATTTTTTGTAGGAGATTTCTAATAGATTTTGGATTCTGAAGGCGGATCAGAGTCATCAGGGAGAGATTTCAGATAATTTAAGAATTGGGTTAATTCCCACAAAGTCAACTGTTGACGCGATTGCTTATTAAACTTGTGCTGTAAATATCTACGTCCTTGGGTTACATCCCAACCTATTCGCTCTATTTCCTGGTCTGTTTGAACAATTAAATCATTTTGTTCATTTGGAGATTCAGAAATTTCTATCATACCTGCTATGAGTTTCCAGCAAGGAGGTTCACCTTCCCAATTATTATACGCCCAAGGTAAACTTAAGCTTACTGTTACCAAGTATTCACCTTTGATTTGATATCCACTTTCCAGTTTTTTGATAAATACTGGATCAGTGATTTTAGCATCAGTTAAACGTTTACCATCAGATGTTTCTAGTGTACCTTTCCACTCTCTGAATCCTTTATTACCTTCTTTTTGCTGTACACAAAACTTGGTAGCATGAATTAGTTGTAGTGTACGTCTTTCTGGGAAAGGCAGGGATTGTAGATAGGAAACATTGACATATTTAATTGAATTATGAAGAATATAGTCTTCATAGTTCAAATTAACAGGAGTTTTTTCCAAAAAAGATAGTAAGCTTGCGGGTGAAGCTTTGCCTAATATTTGCCATCTGCCCGATAGTATGGTTAAGTTTTCACATTCAAATCCAAAATCAGTACCTGTATCTGCCAAAGGAATACCAAGAATATCTAATAATTCTGGTTCTTTACCTTCTACAAGCCTAACTTCTCTCGGAACGCGACCATCTTCGGTATATTTTTCACATACAGGACGAATCCATTTGCCAGTATCCAAATCAATTCCCGCAATGCAGCGCTCTTTAAGTTTCCAGGAATTGGCAAGACAAACAATTCGTTTTAAAGATGGCATATTTTGATGTTTCCCCACTTACCATTTAAATATTCCGCCACTAAGCGGCGATGACAGTGATGGGGTTTGGCTTCACTACATAAAAGACAACCACCATCTAATATCTCTGGGTTAATTTTTTTCTCAATTTCTCGTTCAGCCATTAGTTGGAAAAACTTTTGCTCATAAACTTCCCAATCACCTTTATTTTTTTTATATTCGTCTAAGATATCCTTTGTCGGTGCTAATTCAATACTGTGGATATACTCAATATTCCCAATTTTTTGCAGAAAGTATTCTAAATCTGACTTTTTGCTAAATCCTGCTAATTGAGAGACATTATTTAGCCTTGTATCTATAACTCGCTTCACTCCAGAGTTAACGAGAGTTTCAAAGAATTTTTGGGCAGTTTTTTGGGTAAAACCGATGGTAAATAAGTTAACCGAATTATTCATGTTCAACTCCTCTTTTATCTACATAGGCAACTTCATCACCTTGTAACCTGTAGGCTTCTTGGAGAGACTCCTCTCTTGTGAGCCAATTCTGGTTTTGATTATTAGCTGGAGTTTCATCAAAAAGAGATAACTGCACGGAAGCTGGTACAAGAGCTAATTGTTTCAATCCATGTTTACCTAATAATCTGTCTTCAAGTTGGTGATGTGATTCTAGTTCACCGTTACTTTTAATATGATTAATTGCCAAATGAGGAACATTTCGTAAATGTTGACAAACCAAAATTGCTCGATGGCAAAAAATCGGGTCTTTTTCTGCACACATCAGGGCTATTTTATAAGACTTTATACCTTTAAGTACACGTTTAATACCCTTGCCGAATAATTCAGTAGCAGCTATTTTTTCATATACAGCTTTACCATCAACATAACATTCTGGATTTTCCGATCTAGCCCCCAATTCTTGCCCTAGAAATTCATAATGAATATTTGTACTTACAAGGGCATCTTTAAGCAATGAACGATTAAAATGGGGTAAGTAACGACTATAAGGATGCGATCGCACATCAGCCAGTGCAGTTACATCATGTTTTTGCAGAAGCTCAATAAAATCTTGAATGCTGTGATTGGAGTGACCAATAGTGAATAGTTCCATGACAGAACACCAATTGCGGATCTAATTAATCAATAGCATAGCTTGTCCCATTGTTTCTAATTCACGCAAATCTAAGCTGCGCCAGCCAAAACTGTGTAATTATTGTAGCATTTGTCATCAAGTCAAATGTGTACTTGACTCAGCCACTCTGGACTAAATTTTATCTGACGCTAAAACTGCTGGCAATAATACTAAATGTTAATTTCACGATGCGATGTCTGCGGCGAATGTAACCATTGCAGCTAAAATACCTAGTTTTATGGAAAAATAAGAGAATCCGAAGGCTATTTCCTAAAATCGCGTTGCGCCCAAGTTCACTTATGTGGTATTTTTTTTACCAACCTAAGCAAAGTCAAAACCTTTAGGGATGAGAAATTTCTTGGGTATTCAAAAATGCTATAAGAACTTTGTACGTAAGTGAACAGATATCTGATTAGAGTAATTATCGTAACTTTTTTAGGGCAAGCTTTAATCAGCAAAACTTCGGCGCAGCCTCCCAATTGCATTGCCAATAGTTCACCCGCAGTTACCCAATCAGGCAATAATAGTGTCAGCCAGGGCAATGTTATCGTCATTGGCAGAGTTGCAACCCGTCCTTATGTGGTTGTTGTTCCCAGCAATTCAGACACAGTATTAGATACGGTCAAGAGATATATTGGCGATGCCTTTCTAGCACAGCATAAACTGGGGCCTTACATACACGCCGGAGGATTTGCACACAGGGCGCAAGCACAGTGCTGGTCTAATTTGTTGAGATATCACGGGCTAGATGCACGAGTTGTTTATTTTCGCTGAAAGGTATTGTTGCTGAGAATCTCTGCCTTAAATTGGTCAAAACATGATGAAACATTGGTGGATTGGTAAATTTATTGTGCTGCAAGTCGTGTTAGTTGGTACTCTTCATGCTTCGTCCGCAGATGCTCGATTACAGGTAACAGTAAAACGCTGGTTAGAGTTACGCCAACCCGTGGGAGAAGTAATATATTCCCGTGGAAACAAATCTCAACCAGCTCGCAACGGACTGAGACTCCAAGCAGTGGGAGATACAATCATCACTAAGCAAAACTCCAGTGCAGTTTTAGCCATAGATATTGGTACAGGCTTTGTCAGAGTCTCAGAGAATACAAATATCAAGATCCAGAGACTAGATAGGGGAAGACGAGGAGAACAAATTACACAACTCCAAGTTAGCGGCGGGCAAGTTCGTCTCCAGACTCGTCCATTTACTAATCCCGCCTCTCGGTTAGAGATTAAATCACCTGCTGGGGTGGCTGGGGTGCGGGGTACTGATTTTGGTGTGAACGTACAGCAAAATGGCACAATGGGCGTGGCAACTCTAACGGGTGGTGTAGCTACAAATGCTCAAGGGAGGACGGTTCTAGTTCGGGCTGGTTTCCAAAATTTGATAGTTCCCGGTGAGCCGCCTTCAAAACCAGTACCTCTACAAGAAAGTACTGTTCTGAATATCCGTGAACTTTCAGCTAGTGGTAATCTGGTGAGGATTGTTGGTACTGTTGATCCGGTAAACCTGCTGATAATTGCCCAACAGGAGCAGAATACCGATGTGAATGGCAAATTTGATATTACTGTTCCTTTCCTCCCTAACCGCAGAGTAGAAGCTGTTGTGGTGACTCCTTTAGGAACAAGACAATTGTATGAGTTGGCGGTTCCTTAGTGTCATTAATGTGATGAAATGATCATTCCCGAATGGAGAAAATCTCTGAGAGATATTCCCAAGTACCTCCGAAGTTCCATTTTAGAACACCATTTGCTGTTTCCTGGTATATTAACGACGCTGTTATCTTTGGGGTTATGGCAAATAGGCGCTTGGCAACCCCTAGAGCTATTAGGATTTAATTTATTGTTCAACGTGCGTCATTCTTTAGCCCCTAATAATTGGGATTCGCGCCTGGCTGTAATTGGCATTGACGATGCTACATTGAGTCAGTATGGAGAATTTCCGCTTACACGCGATCGCTATACTCAATTATTAACCACTTTAGAAGCTGCTTCCCCCGCCGCTATTGGCTTTGATATTCTGTTTATCGAACCCAGCCATCACGATGCAGAACTAGCTGAAGCAATGGAAATCAATGGTCAAGTTGTTTTAGCGATCGCACCCAGTTTACAGCAACAAACCCTTCGCCCAGTGCCAGTTTTAGATCGTGTTACCAGCAAAGGGCATATTGTCAGCAATGCCGATTTGGATGGGGTGACACGTCAATTTGCCCTCTACATCGATCAAGTCCCCAGTCTTGGTCTGACGTTGCTACAAGCATACAATCACAGCTTGCAGTATACCTTCACCTTAGATACCACTACCTCTAAGCAATCACTAATTCCTTTACCATCTCTGCAATCAGAAGTAACAACAGCATGGATTAACTGGGTAGCACCAACACAGGGTAAGCAAGGAATCCCCACCTATTCCCTAGCTGATGTGATTCAGAGAAAAGTAGATACAGCCAAACTAAAAAACAAAATTTTGTTAGTGGGATTGACTGCCACAGGTACACATGATCCCTTAAAAACTCCCTTTGAGCAAATATCGCCCACATTTGGTGTCTACCTCCATGCGGCTGTAATTGATAATCTACTCAACCAGCGATTTCTGCAATGTTTACCCCGAAGATTTGAAGTTTGGCTATTATTTATTGTGGTCATCAGTTCAACTTTGATCCTCACACCTTTGAAATTTCCTCAAAGACTTTTTATTTTGGGATTGTTGCCAATTCTTTGGTTCGGTATATCTCTACTAGCTTTAACAAGATTTAATTTTTGGTTGCCGACATCTGCGCCCATTGGCACAATTATTTTGAGTGGCTTAAGTGTTCAGTGGCAAGAACAGAAAGAAAAACAACAATTGATGAATTTATTTGCCCGTCATGTTTCCCAAGAAACAGCGACATTAATCTGGCAGCATCGAAATGAGATTTTTCAAAATGGTCAGTTAGATGCTAAAGAAATGGTGGCGACAGTTTTATTTACTGATATTCGCAAATTTACTACTATTTCTGAGGGAATGAAACCACGAGAATTACTCGACTGGTTAAACTCTTATTTGGGTGCTATGGCTGAGTGCATTCAACAGCATCACGGAGTAGTTGATAAATACATTGGCGATGCTATTATGGCTGTTTTTGGCATTCCCTTTCCCCACATTCTTCCAGGAGAAATCCAAGAGGATGCTATTAAGGCTGTATCTGCGGCAATTGCTATGCAAGAACGATTAGTATTGTTAAATAAAGAATTAACACAACAGGGAAAACCTACTATTAGTATTGGCATTGGCATTCATACTGGTCTAGTGGTTGCTGGCAGTATTGGGGGATCTCAAAGATTGAATTATTCTGTATTGGGAGATGCGGTAAATATTGCTGCTCGTTTGGAACAACTCAACAAAAATGTGAAAGAGGAAAATCCTTATAATATTTTAGTCAGCGAAACAACATATCAGCTAATTAAGCAACATTTCTCTACTCAAAAAGTGCAGCAGATGCAACTGCGTGGGCGGCAAAAATTAACAATGATATATTCTATTACCAGTCGTAATGCCTAAAGTCCCCGAATAGAATTCGGGGGAGTATAGCGTTTCCTAATCATATAAGGTACATCATAGCCCCCTCCTCGCTTGCGGGGAGGGGGTTGGGGGTGGGGTTCTTGTATCTCAATTAACTGATAACCGCTATATATCAATGAGGAACTTTAAATTGTAAAACCTTGCTCTTACCCGGATTCATTAACCCATAAGGATCAACCATTTCTTTAAATTTCAACTGCTCAGGGTCAATAACTTTTCTACCGCCATCTTCAATAATATATGTGTGCGGATTCGCAATAGATACACCCTTAGCTTCGTGATAGCGAATAATTTCATTCAGGCGTTCTTCTGTGCTGTGACGCACAAGTTGTAAAGCACCAGGAATTACCCGACCATTGACGCGAAAAAATTCTAAATGCATCATCACTTCATCACCAAAATAATGATACAGATGCTCTATCAGTTCTAAGTTAGCATCAGCCGGAAACATACTTTGCAAATAAGTAATTGAAGTATCTACAGTCCGGGCGTGAAGAGTGGTGTGATTCCAAGTAAATTCTCCCAAGTTGATACTTTTTTCTGTAACTAATTTTTGATATGTAATCTCGCCACCGTATTGCTGCACTAAACCGGGTAATAATTCTAAGCTGGATTCAGCCAGCATTAACAAAACTGAGTGATTACCTTCAGGAATATACTGTTGCAGAGGATGAAAGTATTGGGGAATTGGTGATGCAAATACCGCAATCAATTTTTTAATCATCCCGTCAGCATTACCCAGGGCTTGCCCAAACTTGGCTGCTGCCATAAAATCATCAAATGTGACAATCACTTCTGCCCAAGGGTAAGCAGGCCCTAAAGGAATTTCTGCCTCTGTGATAATGCCATTAATTCCCCAGGCATGGGTAACTTTATGCACATCATCGCCACGCAATTCGATCACACGGGGTTGATTTTCTAAAGTTACCACTCGCAGGGCTAAAATATTACCGCGATCGCCTAATAACCCATATTGTATTGACCCAATACCCCCACTCCCACCCGCAATAAATCCCCCAATAGTCGCTGTGCGGTATGTGGAAGGAGCCATGCGGATTTCCCAGCCAATATCCCTCGCTTTTTTATCGATAGCTGCCAACTTCACCCCAGCCTCTACCCGCGCCACCCCAGGCTTAACCCAAGGTATTCCCTGCATCTTCGACATATCTAAAATTACGCCGCCATGTAAAGGCACACACTGCCCATAATTACCAGTTCCTGCGCCTCTGACCGTCACAGGTATTTGGCATTGGACACAAGCGGCTGCAACCTTGATAACTTCTTCCTCATTCGCAGGACGCACCACGATATCCCCAACTTTCCCCTCCAGTTTTGGGACTAGAACCGGACTAAAGGTGTGATAATCCTGGGATAATTTAGCCACCTGTGTGGTTTCAGTAATGATTTCTATGCCTTCGAGAGAGTTAATTAGAGTATCTAATGTTTTCGTCATAGTTCATATTTTGTTTTCTTTTACACAGAAATCCGGGTTTTTGCCACCCTTGTCGTCTATCATCATTTTAAAAAAGCTAAACACTTTTGAAGTCACTCTGCTAATCTGACTAAATTTCCCTAAAATCTATCAAGTGAGAGCGCGAGGCTACGAAGATTGGACGACAACTATCAAACTTATCTGAATCGGGTAGCCAGAATGACGCTGCCAGAAGCCTACAGATCCCAAATTCAGCATATTCAGGCATCTGCTAAGTTTCGGTTACATTCTGGCTCCAGACAAGCCACACCTTTTCCTGGGTATTCACTAATTACCCCACCAGCAGAAGAACAAACGAAAAACGCCACGTTCCATGCCAAATTACAATCTTACCAGCAGGAACTTTTACAGTTGCCTGTGGGCAGTGATTTGATTGTTCCTGTACCCCCAGCTAGTTTTCATTTGACTTTAGCTGACTTGATTTGGGACAGTGCTTATCTTCACGCGTGTGAAAAAGACCCTGAATTTGATCAACATTTACGTTCTTGTTGTGCTGAAATATTACAGCAGTATCAAGAATCCATGACAAACGGAACTCCTCCGATTCAATGGCAAATGCTGGGATTGATAGTCATGCCCAGAGCAGTGGGTGTTTGTTTAATCCCCCAAGATGAACGCTGCTATGAGCAGATTATTCAATTTCGTCGTCAAATTTATCAAAATCCCAAGTTAATGGCTTTGGGTATTGAACAGCATTATCACCATTTTACAGCCCACGTTACATTAGGTTATTTTGGGGAGGTTTCGCCAGATTTAGACCGGACAAATCTCGGCACTATGCTTTCTCAGTTGAATCAGGAATGGCTGCTGAATTCTCCTGAATTTTTAATCCACCGTGTGGAACTCCGGAAATTTGACGATATGACGCACTATTACCGTGAACCAGACTGGCCGAGTTTAAATTTTTAGGGACTTGGGAGACGCGATTTATCGCGTCTGTACAAGAGAGTGCTGAGAGTGTAGGGGCGGGTTTAAGCAGTCCGTCTGTGGTTCCGTCGAAATTATTAATAAACCCGCCCCCCGCCCGTACAGGAGTGCTGAGTAAGTTTCTTTCCCCTTACCCCCTGCCCCTGCCCCCTGCACGCTTGCCTCTTTTTCCAGGCTTTTAGCAATCAAGCACTAGTTTGGAACCAGAACAAATAATGGCTCGTCTAGTCTTACATCAGTTTTCATGTATTTGAACCACATCTCTCGTCAGGGCGCAAGGCCTTGCGCCCCTACCACGTGGTCTATTTACCTGAAAATAGCAATGACTAGTCTGCCTTGCGTGATGATATGACGGCCTGTGTCTATTGATCCACAATCTATATATTTACTTAAATTTTGCATCTTATCTGAAATCCGACTTGTTCAGCTTGTATTTAATTATGTCCATACCCAATTGAGATAGCTAAAGCACGTTCATACTTGCATCTTACGTTTTTTCAATTCCCCGTGTTACTGGTTCAATTGTCAAAAAGTAAGTATCGCAAACTCTCAGTATCAGGGATGCAAATTAAATGCGTATCAGCTGCTTTCTGACGCTATCGTTATCAGACTAAAAAGGGGATTTCAAGTGATCAGAATTTTATTAGATGCTGATGTAATATTGGAAGCTTTGATAAATCGCCAAGAATTTACAGAAGATATTAGAGAATTATTAGACAACGTACACCCATTGATCCAGATGTACATCACAGATGTAGGCTGGCAAAAAATTTATACCTATGCCAGATGCTTAAAGAATAGAAATATTGCTGAAATAGTAGTATATTGGTTGCAAGCGAAGATAGAAGTTTGCGAGGTTGACCACATCATTCTCCAAAAAGCACGCTTATTACCCCTAAAAGATTTTGAATCTGCTGTAGAGTTATCCTGTGCCAGCTATTGGCAACTAAATGCAATTGTCACCCATCACCCAGAAGATTTTGCCGTGTCTACAAATAAGTTGGGCGTTTGGTCGATAGCAGAATTGCACTTACGTGCCAACCTAGAAGATCAGTTTCAGGAAACTATATCTAGTTAATTTCTAGGAATCCGGCTTGAACTTTCATATTTTTGCAAAAACCAAATCGGATTCCATAAAACGTGTACGAAAAGTTACAAGACCTGTGGTCTGAAAAAATTTTAAAGAATTAATACCAAAGTTCCTATAGCTACTAATAAATTTCCTAAAACAATTTTCCAACTCAAAGATTCACCAAGAAAAATCACAGAGAACAATAAAACTAATAGTTGCTAATTATATAGACAAATATCTATTTAACTAGTTTGTAAGTTTTTACCCTTACTGGAGAAACTACAATCCCCTTTATCCCTTCTGCGAAAGCATTAGGGATTGCTTTTCTTAAGATGTTCAAACTACCATTTACATCAGCGTTGATTAAAAACCCATTAGCCGATCTATAAAGTCCGCGTTTTATGCGTTTACCACTAAAAGAATGTTTAACACCTTTTGTGTAAACAGGTATATCATCCTGATCTAGAAAGCTAGACTTTGAAGTATAGCTTTCTTCTTGAATTATTGTATTTGAACCACATCTGTCGTCAGGGAGCAAGGCCTTGCTCCCCTACCGCGTGGTATATTTACCTAAAAATACCTGTAAATAGTTAATTTTCGCCTTTAATCCACGTTTGAAGCATCTCCAATTGTGTTGATTAATTAATCTTGACATAAAAACCAAGCACAAATGGATAAACTGTGTGATTATAAAGAAAAGCTTAAGAAAGGCAAGAATCATGATCACAGCTAAAATGATGCAACAAATTTGGGCTATCATTGAATCTACTCAAGTCAGTACCTTGCTCCAGTTTGACGATGCTTCCTTAATACAACTACTCCTTCAGAAGTTTAAGTCTCAGCAAGTGCTTGACATACATACAGATAGCAGCATCAATACTTACATCGAATCTAAACTGCCCTTAATTCGTGACACTGCTGAAGGACGGCTATCCTTCGGAGAAGGCAATCAATAGGAAAATAAACTAAATAATTACATAGAATTAACATATATGGTCAATTATTTTCTCATTATTTAAGTCTTAAAAAATATATGAATCACTGGCTAGGAATTGCCCTGGTAGCTTATCTAATTGGAGCAACAATTGAAGGGGTGAGTACAGTCAGTCAGCTATCTCGTTCATTTCAAGAGCTAGTTCAAGACACACAAGACGAATCATCGAAATCAAATATTCCGCCTGGCTCAAATTGGCAAATTTTGACCACTATTGCCTCGGTAAGTATCTGTGGAGCTTTCTGCTGGCCCTGCCGATTGTTCCATCGTTCCATTAAAGGGTGCGTTTCATCTAAAAAATTGTAGATTATAATCATCTGTTGAGTAAGCTGTTACTCAGCTAAATTTAATAAATAGCATTACCTTTATTTTTAATTTTGCGCTCCCATTTAATAATCAGGCCTCCTTCATTCAGTAATTTCTGTAATAATTCTTCCAACTGTAATAGAAGGAACAATAGATTGACACTCTCGGTGTCTTTAGACCGGAGAGTGTCAATACCACATTGAGATTTTGCACAAGTGTATTAGTATTCGGTTAAAACAACAAAATATAGATATATAGCAACCGCCAAGGTGGTTAGGACATTGTTGATTGCCCAAAGCCTTGATGTAGGGGCGGGTTTATTAAAATTATTATTGGTAATTGAACATATCTGTCATAGCTTGCGTGGCGTAGCCATACCCGCCCCTAATTGGTTTTTACTCAGAATTCAGCACTTTGCTATAGCTGCTAGTTTGATTTATGGTATTGATGATGCTGCAATGATGTAAGTCGGAGTCAGGTTGGACGCAAGAAAACTACTACTACGCCTTCTGTTGGGCAAGAAGCCTACTGTGTAAGCGTTGGCGTTCACGTAGCAGTATGCTTGTAGGTAGTTCACTGTAATTTAAGATAAATACGATGTACGAACAAATTTCTCACTCACTGTTAAATTCAATACTGGATGATTTAAAGCCGGAAATTCGTCGGCAAGATTTGCGGCATTTTTATACCCGTCTTGGGGCAAACTTTTACGCTATTCATTCGCTATTTTTTACGCTGTACGGACATCGTGATGATTTTGAACTGCAAATGTTACGGCTAGTTGAAACAATGGCGAAAGGCTATATTGATCGCTCTCCAGAGTTAGAGCGGTTGGATATTCAACGTGAGCAAGACCACAATTGGTTTTTGTCGCAAAAATGGGTAGGGATGGCCCTTTATTCCAACGGTTTTGCAGAAAACCTGGCAGATTTAGAAAACAAAATCGGATATTTTCAAGAGCTAGGCATCAATATGGTACATATTATGCCGATTTTGATGTGTCCTAATGGTCAAAGTGATGGGGGGTATGCCATCAGTGATTTTAGACAAATTGACGAGCGCGTTGGTAGTTTAGAAGATATTCGCCAAATTGCTCAGGAGTTCAGAAAGCGTGAGATTTTGTTGACTCTAGATATTGTGCTTAACCATACTTCTGACGAACATGAATGGGCGCAAAAAGCGAAGATGGGCGATCGCAGTTTTCAAGATTACTATTATATTTTTGAAAACCGAGAAATCCCTGATATGTTTGAGCAAAGTATGCCAGAAGTTTTCCCAGAAACAGATCCGGGCAATTTTACTTGGGATGCTGAGATGGAAAAATGGGTGATGACGGTTTTCCATAATTATCAATGGGATTTAAATTACAGCAATCCCAGAGTTTTTATTGAAATGCTCGACATTATTCTGTTTTGGGCAAATCAAGGTGTGGATATTCTCCGGCTTGATGCAGTTGCTTTTTTATGGAAAAAGATCGGTAGTTCTTGCCAAAACGAGCGCTATGCACATTTAATTTTGCAGTTAATGAAAGATTGTTGTCAAGTGACTGCACCGGGTGTGTTGTTTATCGCTGAAGCGATTGTTGCCCCTGTAGAAGTAATTAAGTATTTCGGCGAGGATGCGATCGCTGCCAAAGAATGTGAGATTGCTTATAATGCTACTTTAATGGCTTTAATATGGGATGGAATCGCCACTAAAAACACTAAGCTACTCTATCAAGGCATCAAAAGTTTGCCTAATAAATTAGAACGTGCTACTTGGTTAAACTATGTGCGTTGTCATGATGACATTGGTTTGGGTTTTGACGATAGTGATATTCACTTAGCGGGTTATGAACCGAGAGCGCATAGAAAATTTTTAGTTGATTACTTAAGCGGTCAGTTTGATGGATCTTCATCTAGGGGAATGGTTTTCATGCCTAATGAAGCTACGGGAGATGCGCGTATTTGTGGTTCACTAGCTTCTTTGGTGGGATTAGAATCTGCGCTAGAAACTGCTGATGAGGGTTTGATTGCCCTGGCAATTAACAGAATTTTATTAATGCACGCAATTATTCTATCTTTTGGCGGCATCCCTCTCATTTATAATGGCGATGCGATCGCTGTACTTAATGATTACAGCTATATTGATGACCTAAGCAAAAGTAATGACAATCGCTGGGTACACCGCCCTAAAATTAATTGGGAAAAAGCCGACTTACGCAAAAAACAAGGTACATTAGAATACACAGTATTTAACGCTACAAAAAAATTGATTGCCATCCGTAAAGAAATTTCTGCATTTGCTGATTTTAATAACCGCGAATTGGTACACCTAGAGAATGAACATTTGCTATGTTTTGTTCGTTTCAATCATCAACGCCCATCAGAAAAAGTGCTGGTCATCGCCAACTTTGATGTAAATCCGCAAGACTTGCATTTGGAGTCACTTAGAACTATGGGTTTCAATATTTATAGTAATTTTGTTGATTTATATAGTGGTATGAAACCAGAGCAATGTGATAGTCGCATTACTTTACAAGGATATCAATTTTATTGGCTCACAGAGACATAAAAAGCTGCAATATCTCCGCAGCTGATTGCATTACCTTGGTGATCGCATCAGTATTAGTTTGCCTTGCCTGACAACATTTCGGCAGCTATGAGGTACAAGCAGTAATAATTAAACGCAGATGGACGCAGATAAACGCAGATAAACGCAGATAATTGTGTACTTTATTAGACCAAGAAATGCTATATACCCGCCCCTACTTAAAATGTTGGCTTTAGGTGTTTAAGTCCCCATGAAAAACTGTTTATTATGGGTGACTTGGCGGACATGATTTTATTTAAAATAATAAAACTAATCTAAATAAACTCGTGAGCAGGTTTGTAAGTAACATTGTTTACGGTATTTAGACGCATGAATAAAGTATTAGTAAATTAAGTCGCAACAATTAAGATTTAGGAGATAATTTTGAATAAAGATTTATTAGCTTTTCTAGCTAGTATAATTTTTAGTGTTGTCATGGTGATTTTAATTAAAAGGCTCAATCTCCCTGCCTTTGTTACTCTCAGCATTGCTATTTATACAAGTTACACTCTGATGTTTTTTGTAACGTTACATAATTATATTTCCAAATATAGAAAGTTTAAATAAATTTGTGATTCAGTGTCTGAATTAGAGAATTTGCCTCAGCATTCATCTGTGTTAATCTGTGCTTAATTCGCTTTTCTGTGTATCTATTCTAGACAGAAGTGCTATAAACCTAATAATTATCTTGTAAATAGTCATGACGATGCCTTTACGTCAAACGTTATCAAAACCTGATATCGAACTTTCCTATTTAGAGTGGAAGCAAGCTGGAGAACCTTTACTGTTGTTACACGGTTTAGCTGATAACGCCTTCGTCTGGTCTGAGTTGGGAAATGACCTAGCCGCAGACTATCACATAGTTGCGCCAGATATGCGTGGTCATGGTGAAAGCAGCAAGCCAGAAGATGATTATACCTTTGATAGTGCGATCGCTGACCTGGAAGCTCTCATGGATCATCTGGGATGGTCT
This sequence comes from Anabaena sp. CCY 0017, assembly GCF_963920885.1. NCBI lineage: Bacteria > Bacillati > Cyanobacteriota > Cyanophyceae > Nostocales > Nostocaceae > Anabaena > Anabaena sp. CCY 0017. The sequence continues at coordinate 32,569 of NZ_CAWUDG010000004.1, forward strand.
TCTGCACACGTTGTCAGTCACTCCTGGACGGGAAAACTAGCCGCTATCTGGGCGAGAAAAAATCCCGCACGTTTACGCAGTATGGTATTGGTTGACCCGATTTTTATCTGGAAAATGCCCAGCTTATTGCGGTTAACTTTCCCTCTGTTATACCGTTACTTATCTTTCCTCAAAGGTATGGGGCCTTTTGCGAGTTATGCAGAAGCCGAAGCCCAAGCACGTGAGTTAAAGCAATATCAGGGATGGACAACGTTACAACAGCAAGTATTTCAAGCTGGAATTGAACAAAAACCTGATGGGAGTTGGGGTAGTAAATTTACTATAGCAGCGCGCGATCGCATTTTTGAAGACGTGATGTGTGTACCGGGTTTTATTGACCCTGTGGATACTCCGGCGCTGTTCGTCCAGCCAGAACAAGGGCTTAACCGTCAAGATTGGCAAATCAAACCTTACAAAACTCACCTCAAAAATTTCCGCCTCTGCCAAGTTCCTGGCAATCATTGGCCATTTTTGACTCAACCTGAAGCATTTAACCGGACTATAGCAGCATTCTTAGCAGAATGTAAATAAAACAAGTCTGACTTTGACTTCATTTCATCATGAGCCTTTGTATTAATCCAGTTTGTCCTCAACCCCATCACCCAGATAATCAAGACCGTTTTTGTCAAAGTTGTGGTTCCCCATTGGAATTGTTAGGACGTTATCGGGTGATAACTCTTTTGAGTGATACAACTGGCTTTAGCAAAGTCTATGCAGCAGATGAACAAAATACACCAAAAATCCTCAAGGTACTGAATGAAGAGCTATCAAAAGACGCTCAAGCAGTAGAACTTTTTTGCCAAGAAGCATCACTTTTAGAAACGCTGAATCGTCCAGAGATTCCCAAATTTGCAGGTTATTTTCAGTATCAAAATAGAAATGGTTTGGTTCTGCACTGCATTGTCATGGAAAAAATTGACCAGCCGCACTTGCATACGTGGCTACAGCAGCAAAATCGTTTGACTTCCCCAGCAGAGTCTGTAAACTGGTTAAAACAATTTATCCCAGCAAATGTGGTAAATAGGTCTAAAACTAATATGACTTTACCAGCATCAGCAAAGCATTCCGAACAAGTCCCGTTAATTGCTTTATTTACAGCCTTGTTAGTGTCTTTAGGTTTACTCAGTTTAACTGCTTTAGCCACACGTTCACCCCAGTTTGCAACTTTGGCAACATCAGCACAATCACCACAAAGAAAAGGGACGGTTGATTACTTTCCTTATGAACAAGGGATGGATAGTCAAGGTAAAGTTGCTAAATTTAATATAGCTGTCTTATCAGTTGATTATAAATGGCTACCTGGGAGTAATTTTCAAGTTCAATATAATGATCAAATTATTAGTCTTGATGTTTTAAAGTTAAAATTAGAACAGGCTGGTATACAGCAAATCATGGAAGAACCTAGTGAAATTATTTCTGTAGGTGTGGCAACTTGTGGCGGGAACACAGCAGTTCAACAACGCAAAGCTTTAGAACGCGCTCAAGAAGTTGAACGTTTAGCAAAAAGTTTATTTAGCAATACACCTAGTGTTCAAAGCTATCGGTTATTAAATCTTGGTCAATTTCAAGCAAGTAATTGTCAGGAAAATCAGGATTTAACTAGATACCAAAGAAGTGTAATTATTATTGGTGTAAAACCAGAATCAGAAGGTGTTGTTATCGATGAAGCTTTACGGGATAGATTAGAAAATCAACCTTTTGCTGATTTTAAATTAGAGAATTATTCTTTGGGATCTGTGAAAGATTTTATCTCTATACCTAATAAATCAGTGAACAGTGAACAGTGAACAGTTAACTGTTAAGTAGGTCAACGACGATATAGATCCCCAACTTCTTTTAAAAGTCGGGGATCTGGATATTACGTTTTTTAAGTGTGAGCTACTTATCATGCCGATATAGTAGGTTTTTCGCTTGAACAAGGTAATTTGATGGTAAAAGTCGCCCCTAGTCCTTCGCCTCGGCTATGGGCTTGAATAGTACCTCCGTGTAATTCTACTAAATGACGCGCGATCGCTAAACCCAAACCTAAACCACTGTGTTTGGCAGTACAATCAGCCTGACGATATCTTTCAAACACATGGGGCATAAATTCCGGTTTGATACCCAGACCTGTGTCACTCACTTGGATGAGAATTAAAGAATCATCACTTTTTCTCAGTCGCACTTCCACTCGTCCCCCGGATGGGGTGAATTTAATGGCGTTGGAGAGTAAATTACCCAAAACTTGTAGCAAACGGTTGGTATCACCGATAATGCGGGGAATGGATTCATCAATGATAGATTCTAAATGAATCCCCTTAGCATTAGCAGGCGGGTAAGCAGTTTCTACAGATGCTTTGACAATATTCACCAGGCTAACTGGGCGGACTTCTAGCTGCAACTGACCCCGGAGAATGCGGGACATATTTAACAAATCTTCTAGGAGTTTTGCCTGAGATTGAGCATTGCGTTCAATGGTTTCTAGGGCGTTGGTAACGGTATCTGCATCTAGTTCACGAGTCCGCAGTAATTTTGCCCAACCCAGAATTGCATTGAGTGGCGATCGCAAATCATGAGATACCATAGCTACAAACTCATCTTTAGTTTGGTTAGCTTTTTCGGCGGCGCTGCGTGCTGATTGTTCTAGCTGCAACAATTTATCCCGTTCGGCTTCTAATTGCTTGCGATGGTCTATATCAGTACTGGTGCCAAACCACTTAATAATTTCTCCTTGCTCATTCTTAATCGGCACACCCCTGGCTAAATGCCAACAATAGCTACCGTCAAATCTTCTATAGCGCATTTCCTGTTCATAGGGTTCTCCTGTCTGCAAGGCATTCATCCATGCCTGAATAGCTATTTGAATATCATCAGGATGTATAACTTTTGTCCAGCCCACCCCCATCGCCGCCGCTACTGGTTGCCCGGTGAACTCACACCATCGTTGATTCACATGATCATATTCACCTTTAATATTGCAAATCCAGACAAGTTGTGGTATTTCATTGGATAAATAACGGTAACGTTCCTCGCTTTCGCGCAAAGCTATTTCAGCACGTTTGCGTTTGCTAATGTCTGTCACACTGCCGACCGTTCGCACTGCTTGACCATGAGCATCTCGAACAATTATGCCCTGATCTAATACATCTCGATATTGTTGGTCTTGATGACGCATCCTATACTCAATGGCATAGTAATTTTTACTTACAAAAAAATCTGTTAATTGATTTTCCAAACGCTCTCTATCTTCGGGATGAACCTTCTCTAACCACCATTCAGCGCTGGGGTCAGTTGCTTCTAAGGAATAGCCCAAAATCCGGGTTAACCCCTCAGTTCTGCTCACAGTATTATTTTTAATATTTCGATCATAAATTAGACAATTAACGGCTGCGGCTGCTAGTTGAAAACGCTCGTTACTTAAACTTAGCTGTTCCTCTGCTTGCTTCCGCGCCGTAATATCAAAAGCTGTACCGACAATTTGACGAGGTGAACCGTCAATATTCCTATTAAAAACAGTGTCACGACTAAAAAACCACAACCATTCACCATTGGCGTGTTGCATCCGATATTCAAATTCTAAAATTTCGCCATTCTCAGATGCATTAATAAATTGCAGATGTTCAAGAAATCGCCCCCAATCTTCAGGATGCATTAAAGATGGTAGAAAATCACTTTTCATACCTTGCATTTCTTGGGAAGTATAACCAAGTAGATTAATCACCTGACTATTGGTATAGACGTTATGCTGTTCTCGCAAATCATAAACGTACAAAATTCCTGGGGTGGTATCAGCAATACGTTCAATGAACTGCTGACTCTCTCGTAACTTGGCTTCTGCCCATTTTTTTTCGGTGACATCTCGCCAAGCCGCAACAAAGCCATCCTCCATTTTAGTGATGCGAATATCAATAACTCTGGCTGATTTCTGTTTACTATTTAAAGAAGTATAAACGAGTGATTCTTTAACTAAAGGCGTACCCGTGGCTACAACTTGACAACATTCATCAAAAAAGCCATTCTCTCGCATATTCAGCAGAATTTTGCACAGATGATATTCGCCCTGTTTTCCGAAATTTATCTGGCTAAACTCAGTAGCTGCGGCGTTCATATAATCAACCCGAAACTGGAGTATTTCGCCCGTCTGATCCCGCACGGCTGAAAAAATGCCGAAACAATCCAGCATATTCTCCACGGAGGTGCGGAAACGTTCCTCACTGCGTTGCAACTCTTGACTGAGTTGAACATTTTTAATTGTTGAGTGAATAGTTGAGCGCAAATACTCACCAGTGGTTTGTCCCTTAACTAAATAATCTTGCACACCGCTTTTCATTGCCTGTACTGCTACAGTTTCGTTACCACAACCAGTTAACATAATTACTGCTGGGATGGTTTTTTGTGATTGCTGTTTTAATTCCGCCATAAATTCCAAACCGTCCAAGTCTGGCAGTAAGAAATCTAATAAAATAACATCAGGCTGAAACTGCTGACATAATATCAACGCTCCTTCTCCAGATTCTTCTTCGAGAATCGTATAAGTATATTCTTGGTCTTGTAGCAGATAACGACGATAAGCCTGGCGGTCTTCAGGACAATCATCGACAATTAAAACAGTTAGCGGTTGCGCCATAACTAGTTGTTAACAGCATCAGGGAGGATTACAATATCTAACCAATAAGTAATGAAACTTTGAATAGTCTCAACCAATCTATTAATATCAATTGGTTTCAACATATAACTAGCAACGCAATATTGGTAACATATTTCAATATCTTTAGGATTGGATGAAGTGGTAAAGACAACTACAGGGATATATCTCAACTCTTTATCCTGCTTGATTTGTTCTAAAACTTCTCGGCCATCAGTTCCGGGTAAATTTAAATCGAGCAAAATAATTGCCGGACGAGGAGAGTTTTGACTATTACTGTAAGTTCCCGTATGGTAAAGAAAGTCTAACGCCTCCTCGCCATCGCTACAGCGAAATATAGGATTGGCAACAGATTCTTTGTCCATGATTCGAGTTAAGGCTTCAAAGTCTTCATCACTATCTTCAATTACTAGTAAAGGTCGGGAAAAATCACCAATCATGGGTTTAGTCAACTCCCTGTAATGTGAAATAAAAGGTACTACCTTCGCCTTGGGTGGAATCTACCCAAATTTTACCGCCATGTCGTTCTACTATTTTTTTGGCAATAGTCAACCCCGCCCCAGTCCCGCCACCATATTTGCTGGGGCCGTGGAGTCGTTTGAAAATCCGAAAAATTACCTCAAAATGCTTATCTCGAATGCCAATACCATTATCTCGCACGTAAAATGTGATTGGTAATGGCGACTCTTCTATATAACCAATTTCAATGAATTTCTCGGCTTTATCGTTGTATTTAATGGAGTTAGCAATCAAATTATTAAAGACCTCACCAACTTGGATGCGATCGCAATACACTGTTGGTAGCGGTCGAGGAATTTGAATATCTACGTTCATCTCCTCAATGCGGGCGCTCAATAAGTCTAAACTGCGATGCACGATACTATTCAAGTCGGTTGGCTGCATGGAAAGGTCTACTCTGCCCAAACGAGAAAAATGCAGCAACGAATCGATTAAATCTTCCATGCGCTGGGTCAGACGAATCAATGTTTTTAATTTTTTCTTCCCTTCTTCATTGATAGTCTCAGCGTAATCTTCCATTAAGAAGTTAGAGTAATTGTGAATACCGCGCAGTGGTTCTTTTAAATCATGAGAAGCAATATAGGCAAAGGCATCTAATTCGTGATTACTGCGTTCTAATTCAATATTCAACTGTGCCAATTCATCTGCTTTCCGCAGTACCACGCCAATAATTGCACTTCTCAATTCCAGTGCTGCATTTACTTCATAAGATTTCCAGGGAACCGATTTTAATAGGACTGTTTCTTTCCATAAATCAAAAGATTTGCGGGGTGATAGGTGGATACTGCCATTTTCTTTCACTTCTACCGGTTTATTCGGATTACCGCCCCAATTTACAGTTTGGACTACCTCTGGGCGAAACCACAAAACATAGTTTTTTTGGCTTTTGGAAATGGAAAGTGCCATCAAACCGCTAGCAACATTCCGTAATTTTTCGGCTTCTGGGTAAACTTCAACTAGAGAATCAGTGTAGAAAATATCTTCATTTTGGTGCTGATTTATCCATTCCACTAAATCTTCAAGATCCTTTTGTTGAGGAGTTTTACCAACTGTGAAAAAATTACCATTAAAACAGACGGCAGCACCTTCAGAATTCACCAGATTGAGGAGATTTGGCTGGTTATTAATTAAACCGTCAATGAAGTTATTTTCTAATGACATATACTCCACTAACTTGGAGTGGTTCGATTTTACCTGTATCTTAGATTCCACATCTTCACTATCTTCTTTAGCCGCCATTTCTAAAGATGTCATCTGCCCCAAAAATTCACAAGCATTCCGAATTTCGTAGGGAATATATTTAGGTGATTGATGATGACAAGCAATTAGTCCCCACAGCTTGCCATTTTTCATAATGGAAATTGACATCGATGCCGTCACGCCCATATTGTGCATATACTCAACGTGTAAAGGCGAGACACTGCGTAAAACTGAGCGACTTAAATCTAAAGGTTCGTCAGTCACAGGATTATTGGTTGGCACAATGGCTACAGGCTGATAGTCACTATTTGGTATCAGTCTGAGCCAGTTTTCGCTGTAGAGTTTTCTGGCTTGTGTGGGAATGTCAGAAGCTGGATAACGCAACCCTAAATAAGCTGTCAGATATTCTGGCTTTTCCTCAGCAATAACTGTTCCATGCCAATTTTCATCAAATCGATAGAGCATAACTCTATCAAAACCAGTAATTTGTTTGACTTCTTTGACAATAATCTGACTAATTTCTGCTAAAGTAGATGCAGATTGTAACTTTGTCATTGCTATTTTCACTAAATGGTAAAACTTGAAAAAAGAATTACCTTTATCTAAATTTGTCGGTTCTAATTCTAAAATTAAACATCCATCAGAACGGTGAACAATCCCATCAAACTGCACAGGCTGATTATTGCCATGTTTTATGGTTAATTCAATGGGATTAACAATTAATAAATCGTCTTGATTTAAAGAATCTTTGAGTAAATTAATTTGGTCTAATTCAACAAAATCGCTGAGGTTTTTATTTAGTAATTCTTCGGCTGGCAAACCAAATAAATTGAATGTATTATCACTAACTTGTAGAATGGTTAAATCTGGTTCTTGGAGCGCAAAAAGAACTCCATGAGGCTGAATAGAGCCAGGAATATGAATTGGCTCTTTATTACAGTTGCTGAGGTCAATTGGTATAGGGATGGTAATATCGTTAGTACTCACGTTTGAAACCTGGTGATTACAAGTTGTTTGGAAACATCTTCTAAGTAAGTAGGCACTAATAAAATAACAAAATGTAAATTGTCTAAAACCCTTGGGACTGCTTAACTCCGTGTTGCTCCGTCCAGCCCTTTGGCTATAGCTACGCCTAACGCAATGACAAAGTGATAAATTTTTTTCGCGCCCACCTACTTAATATTTTCCCATAGCAGTCTAGTTAAATTTATTAAATACCCTTAATAATTAAATAGTTTCATTCCTAGCATAACTATAGTACAGAGATAATGATGGAGTTGATACTAAAGAGTTCTGACTGCCTGGATTGGCTGTTCACAATTCATTTAAAATTGCTGTATTTTCGCGTAAATCCTTGTTTATAATTGTGTAAACAAAATCTAAATAACATTAACTAATATTACGTTTTCATAAAAAAATTGATGTATCAAGTTTTATGTATCATAAGTAACTAAAACTTTTAGGCAAAACTGCTAGTGAGCGAGTATCTACTGAAGCTAAGTTTTTTGGTGGACTTGATCATCCGAAATCTAAAATAATTGTTTGACGCGATCGCAGTACAATTGCCAATGGCATGGTGTGTAGAAAAAACACAAGCAATCAGTTACAAATAATTATTACTTTGCCAACACTAATGACAGAAATTATTCCAGCGTCTCTGGCTCTTGCTGGCTTCAGGATTCTCGTAGTGGATGATGATGAGGATAGCCGCGTTTATATTACTACTGTGTTAGCAGCCGATGGTGCCAATGTGACAACAGTTGAGTCAGCCGCCGCCGCATTGGAAGTTTTACCTGAGTTGCAGCCAGATGTCTGTATCTGTGATATTGCTATGCCTATGGAAGATGGCTACAGCTTCATCCGGAAAGTTCGGGCGTTAACAAAAGACAAAGGTGGACAAATTCCCGCAGTGGCTTTAACAGCCTATACTGATACTGAGCATCGTCTCCAGGCTTTAGAGGCTGGCTTTCAGATTCATGTCGCTAAACCAGTTGATCCCGAAGAATTAGTGATAACAATTGCAAATTTGGTCAGTTTGGTGAATAGCAATCACGCTTTTAAAAGCTAATCTGCTCGGACTGGTATGTTGGCGGTTCGAGATGAATTAAAATCCTCACGGGACTAAAACGTTCTTCTAGTTGGCTTTCTACCGCTTCGGTAATGCGGTGGGCGGTTTCCACATCTGGTGCATCGACGATTAAGTGCATTTCTATGAAGACTTGGCGACCGAGAACACCCCTTGAAGCGATTTGATGACAATTAATTACTCCTGGAACAGCAGTAACAATTGTTTGAATTTTTTCTGGTGCGATGGGCAAAGCCCCGCCTTCGGCGATCGCCATTTGGTCTACCAGCCAAGGTAAATTGGTTTTGACAACTGATATACCAGTCCAAAATACTAACAAAGCCACAGGAAAAGCTAACACCACATCCAGCCATTGATAACCTAGCCAAACCCCAATCAAACCGCCAATTACAGTTATAGTTACCCAAACATCACTCATGGTATGTGCAGCATCAGCAATCAAAATTGGGCTACCCACACGCTTACCTACACGACGTTCTTGACACTCCCCGGCGTGAACGCACGGGGATTCTTGGATCTAAGACATAACTTGCTCATGCAGGTTTTCACCAACATGAGTAGAGGTTTCATCTCCCCAAGCGTTGCTTGCGCTTGCACTGAGCCGAGCCGAAGTGTCTAGCGCAAAGGTTCCGGTATGCCCTACCGTACCCAACCCTCGACTAAGGATTATCCTAGCTGCGTTTTCATCCCTATCCATCACACAGCCACATTTACAAACGTGTGTCCTAGTGGATAGTGTTTTCTTGACAATTTCACCACAGCTAGAGCATTCCTGGCTACTGTATTGCGGGTTAACCGCAACCGTGACGCGTTTAAATACCTTGCCAAAATATTCAATCCAGACACGGAACTGATACCAAGATGCGTCATTAATAGACTTAGCAAAACAATGATTTTTCACCAGATTTTTAATCCTCAAATCTATGCGCTACGCGCACGCTACGCGAACATAGGCTATCAAGTCGTTAGACTGAACTACGCACCGTGCTAACTTCACAGCATGGTCTTTACGTTGCCTACTTATTTTGAGGTGGCGTTTTCCTAAAACAAGTCTTGCCTTGCCTCTATTTTTTGAACCTTTTACCTTTCTGGAAACTCGACGTTGTGAGCGCTTGAGAACTTTTTCACCAACACGAAGAAACTTAGGGTTTTCAACCATCGTTCCATCAGAATCAGTGTAGTATTCTTTCAGCCCAACGTCTAACCCAACTGTATTACCCGTAGGTTCTATGTTCTGGGAACGGTTTACATCAATGCAAAACTGAACATACACGCCATCCGCACGTTTTACCAATCTCACCCGTTTAATTTGGTTGATTTGGTAGAAGTGCAAATCACGAGTACCTTTAAGTTTTAATCGCCCAATACCTTTTTTATCGGTGAAAGTTATTGATTTACGGTCATCGGCAATCCGCCATCCTGACGTTTTGTACTCAACCGAACGACAATCTTTCTGGAATTGAGGATATCCCTTTAATCCTGGAATACCCTTTTTGCAGTTGTCATAAAACCTAGAGATAGAAGACCAAGCTCGTTCAGCAGAAGCTTGACGAGCCATTGAGTTAAGTTCATTAGCAAAGGGAAAGTTCGCCGCAAGTACAGCGCAATATTTCTGCAAGTCGTTTTTGCCCGTGCCTTGACTACTAATGTAAAACTTAAAACTCAGATTAAGTGTGTCAAAGTCTTACGAAGTAAGGATTATATATCTCTATAGGCTCTATTTTTTTAATAGTTTAGTGACATAATTTTCAATTATAGGAATGGTGGGTTACACTCTTGCTTTAGCGGAGCCATACCCACCCTACAGCGTTTGAGTAATTAATTTTTTGGTGTTAACTAACAGCCGATTATTATCATTAATAGTAGTAATTTTCGGGAGTAACTTTTTTAGTCCACCATGTCAAAATTTGCGGAATGACTAGAAAAAACTCTGCGGTAAACACCACAATTACAGGTATTTTCAAGTAGGGGCGCAAGTCCTTGCGCCCCTACGACAGATGTAAATTACCTATTCCGGTAAAATAGGTAAATCAATCAGTCTTTATAAATAACTTATGTCTTCAACTCCTCTCACACTGAATCTGCTTGAAGGTTCTGTCTCCTTCAATTTTTCACCCCAGGCAGCACGGGAATTGAAGGCAGCAACAGATCAATTAATGGAACGCCTCAAAGCTGTCGCTGCTAAACCCACTCCCGGCGGCGGTAAAGTGACTCCTCAGCCTCCGGTGGAGTATCGCTACACTGGTGATGTATTTCTAGAAGTTTTTTGTAATCCTAATATTTGGCCTACTCCCTTCGCTGCTAAAGTCCTGCTGACTGTTCGCGATCTCAATATTCGCTTAACTACAGAAGCCGAACTGACGCGAATTATTGAAGATATTAACCAGTATCTAGAACAAGTAGGTTGAAAAAACTACCGGGGCAGCTTAATATGTTAAGCTACCCCGATCAGTTACTCTATATTCAGTTACTCAAGTTATCACTGCGAGTCTAGACAATAATTGCCTCAACGCCTTTATAACTTGAAAAATTCTATAAATTCAGATTTTAATGCTTCTGCGTTCATGGAAACACTAAAGATTCTGGATGGGGAAATATACATCAAAACTAGAGATTAGCCCTCGAATCAAGCATTTACTTGCTTGCTGTCAAATATAGACATCCAAAATAGACTCCCAATCCAAAATCTGAATCACATACTGATTAGTCGTTTTCCCATTGTTCCCGGCCAATCAAATCGCCAATGCGATCGCGTAGTAAAAAGTCACACTTCTCTAATTCACATTCAACACAAACCCACTCTCTAGCTGGGATATATTGGCAGAGAGTATATATTGGCTGTTGGCGACTGACCATTCCCCTTTCCACCAGTCGTCGTGCTTCATCTTGGATGACATCCAAAGAGTAGTAAGAGTAGTAGTTGATAGAAGGCACCGTATTCACACTCATGGTTTTGACTCACAAAGTTTACAAGTAGATAGTGTTCCCATTAAATGCTGGGAACAAACATGACAACGATTACACTTGTGGCTAGGGTTTTGTAGTTTGCTATACGGAACTGATTTTATTTTGACGCTATACACCTTCAAATTATCTAAAGAAATGTTACGATTGTCAACAAATCCTGACTTTAATGAAAAATGTACTGGAATTTGTGATCTGAGCGTAATTAACTTAACTTGCGGGGAAGATGATTTGATTTATCTTCAATATATCTCAAGTTCTTGCTGCTGTTAATTTTAACCATAATCTGGTTGGCGGAATTATATCACAGAGTGGACTGCTAATGTACACAATAATCACATAGAAGCCTAGCTGAGGTATTCTGGGATTTAGTTATGGCTATTTTCAGCAGGAAAGTGGCGATCAACTCTCACAAAATATGAGGTGTGATTATATCAGAAAAACTCCATAATGTGACATCTGTGAATAATTGCTTAAGAAAACAGACAATTTTACTTGTAAATTACAGCACCCACGATAAATGGTTTATGTCGGTAAACACTTGTCATAAAATATAATTCTTTGCCCTTATAGTCAGGTTATAGCGTAGTATTTGCTGTAAAGCCCTGCTCCCTCTTCTTCAAAGACTCAAGTAATCAACAATGTTTTAACCTCCTTGGTGGTTGCCATAACAGTATTTAGGTCAAAGCAGTACTAATTTGAGTCATAACTTAGCGTGAAATAATCATCACCATGATTAGACTGCTCATTTGTAACCAAAGGCTACGTAAATAGTCAGTGAGAGGATGAGAGATTTTGCCTGAAATCATCATTGATGCGAGTCATAAATTTATCAAGCCATGAAATATTTGATTTTGTTGTGAACTCCTAACTTGCGGATCAAAACTTTTTGCTACGAGACGCTGTGTGAAGAGGCCGTGGTGGGTATTAGCGGTTTTTAGCGGGGGTGCTTTTTTCGTTCCTCTTTCTTGCAAAAGAATGTCCCGCGCTCTATTTATCACTAACAACTCTTTACATTTCGTTATAGTCACATTAAAACAGACGTGATATTATCCCGTCTGTAAACTCCGTAGCGAATTCACTAGGGGTTAATTGTTCCAAAGTGACATTGTTAATCAGTTACAATTCATCATCGGTAATATTGTCGTCCATTGTCAGACTATCAGGCGATCGCTGATTCTCAAGTTTGTTCAATAGCGACAGCACCTTATTACCCTCTTCTATGGAATCATCTGCGATAAAAATCACTTCTGGGGTGCGACGCAGCCTGACTCGTGAACCAAGTTCGCTACGGACAAAACCCGTGGCTGACTTTAAGCCTGCCATTGTTTCTGTCTTGGCTTCTTCTGTACCATAAATACTGACGTAGACTTTGGCGTGTTGGAGATCACCCGAAACATCTACATAAGTAACACTGACCATTCCAGTACCCACACGATCATCCTTAATCCCGTGGAGTAGCATTTGGCTAACTTCCCGTTTAATCAACTCAGCAACGCGGGAAATGCGGCGATTAGTAGCCATAAATTTTTGCCTCCTCACAGAGGTTGTACGACATAAATAATATATAAATTGGGCAGAACCGAGCTTGACGCATTCAACGCCCATAGCTGCTGCCTAGAGTAGCTTAAACTGCACTCAAGCCCAGCATAGCCCGGACGGTCAGACTCACAAAAACTAAAGTCCCCACAAAGAAACCCAACAGAGCGATCATGGTGACAGGGCGTTTTAGCAGTGGCATTAATGGCTCAATCGAGTTGAGGAACACCCCCAAGAGGATTGTAATGAAGTAGCGGGGGTAGCGAAAGACGTTATCCCAAAATCCGTCAAACATTTGAATATAGACTGCCTTGTTATACAATTACATTTGCTTTGATTCTATACGATTGTAATCTATGCAGCCAAAAAATTACTAATATCATCTAAAACTGACAGCGACGGAATTTAAATATGCCTCTTCGGTGAACCTTTGTCGAGACGTTGTATACAACCTCTCTAGATTATTGCTCGGAAATGTCTAATATGCTTTGTCCGCTATATTTGTTATATTTAGTAGCTGAGTTTTAGTTCAACCGTAAATAAATGGTAGGTCAAATCCCCAAAGAAACTTGCCCACGTCCCTTTTTAAAGTGGGCTGGGGGAAAAAGTCGGTTAATTCCACAATATAAAACCCATTTTCCCAAACAATATAAAACTTACTATGAGCCATTTTTAGGTGGTGGAGCTATTTTTTTCCATCTCCATCCTCCAGCCGCCATATTAACTGATATTAATGCCGAACTGATTACTACTTATCGTTGTGTGAGAGATCAGATTGAGGAATTAATTAACCTGTTAAAAGAACATCAAAAACGGCATAATAAAGACTATTATTATGATGTCAGAGCTTATCTTGGTGGTAGTAATTTAGAAAAAGCGGCTCGGTTTATTTATCTGAATAAAACTTGTTTTAATGGACTTTATCGAGTTAATTCCCAAGGTAAATTTAATGTGCCGTTAGGGAGATATAAAAATCCTAATATTTGCTCTGAAGATGTCCTCCGCGCCGCTTCAGCCGGACTTTTGGCAGCGAAAATTAAACAAGCAGATTTTACAGATGTCTTAAATCATGCAACTAGCAGCGATGATTTTGTTTTTTTAGATCCACCGTATCATCCTATAAGTAATACTAGCTATTTCACAGGTTATAATGGAACTTCTTTTCTTGAGGAAGACCAAGAACGCTTGAGAGATACTTGTGCAGAATTGGCTAGACGTGGGGTAAAAGTTATGGTATGTAATTCTGATTGTGAACTAGTGAGAAAACTTTACAATCAAATTAATTTTAAAATTTATCCTATAGCAGCATCCCGTTCTATTAATTGTAATATCAAAAACCGGGGGATGATTTACGAATTATTAATTACATCATATTAAAGATTTTTATTTGTCCAGGCGATAAATCTATCTAAAGTTTGTACAGCTAATAAATTATTGTTAGCTGTCACTTGATGTCTAAGCCATTGAATTGCGCCTGTTCTCATGCCTTCACCGCCAATAACTACTATCGTTGGTGCTGGGTAAATGTTTTGAATGTTCAGATTCAAATAGGGAAACTTTTCATCAACTGAACCACCACTTTCTTGCCATTTACATTCAATAATTAATCCTGATGGCATGACAGGTATTCCGACTACATAAAAATCGACTTTCAGGATAGTTTGATAAATTCCTGCACCGATACTAACTTGTTTGGCATAGCGTTTTTTTAATAAATTAGCAGTTAATAAAAAATCTTTGCTGACATGATTTCCTACCTGGAAATAACTATGTCCAATTAATATACTTTCGACATTTGTTTCTAAAATCCTACCTGCCTGATTTGCCCGTCCACCTTGAGTTAGAGCCATTCTCAACCTTTTGCCAAAACTCTCATTTCTTCTATGATTCCACGGAACTGGTAAGAAATGCTCGGTTACTTAAAATGAATTCCTAATTTTTTCAATACCAGATCAGAGAAACGCGATAAATCACCATCTTTACAGAAAATATATTCCTGTATTTTCCCACATATAGAAAAGAATTATCGCTGATCAACTGCGTAAATCGATCACGGATGTAGCGGCTATTTTTCGATTTAGCCCTGTCTTCCTTGTTTGGACACGATTCGACGCGCCTCTGATGAAGATTCAGTTTTAACCTGCTTGAACGTCATGATGACCATTACGGATATCCCATGCGACTTCTAGCATTTGAGTCCAGCGTTTTTGGAGCTGTTTAGGTGTGCATTTTATAGTTTTAGCGATCGCCTGATCACTTTGTCGGCTAACTTTCAACTGCAAAATTCTTTGCTGCTCAGGAGATAATACACTCACAAAGGTTTCCCACTGTTGAGAAGTTAAACCCAACTTTTGTTCTAAACCCGCACCTAACCATTGATGAACCAATTGCCAATGGTGATTTTTAGCAAATTTTTCGACGTGGTATTTAAAACGCTGTTGCAAATAATCGCGCTGGCGGCTAGTTAAACCGAGAATTTGGTCAATTTCTGGGGCTGAGAGGTCTTGTAATTTCAGCGTCAGGTAGTCCACACAATCAGATTGACCTTGAGAATCCAAATATTTTGCCAATTCCGCAATCACGCGATCGCGTTCCGACTCCTCCGAAGGATCGAAATTAGTTTGGGCAACCATCTGTGAGCGGATTTGCTGCACCGCCGAGTTACGCTGGTAAGATTCTGCTTCTTCACTCTTAGCCGATTCCACCGCCATTTCAATATCCACAGTAGTTTCCTGCGGCTGACGACGGGCAAAACCTTGAGCGCGGAGAATAATCAATTGCTGATTATTGCCACCAGGTAAATTAATCCGGCGTTTGGCATACTGCTCTGTAAAGGCAATATATTCTGCCAATTCTAATTGAGTCCGGGGCTGATAATCATCTGCAAGTTCATTTTCCCGCCGAAAAGCTTTAATAGCTTCGATGTAGAAAGCTTGGAGAAAATCTTCAATCAGACTGTAACGAGCATTAAATCCCAACTCCGAACCAGCAATAGTCACATGGCGGTAAACCATAGCACCTAAAGTGCTATGTAATTCCACTCTTCCCCGTCTAGAACCCAGTTGGTAGTAATGCAGGCACTTTTGCAGACGATGTTTCGCTAAATTAACTTGCCATGACTCGATTTCGCCAGATTGTTGGATGCGGGAACTTTTATCACATATTCTTTTAACTTCTGTAGCTATACGCTGTGATACGGCTTGTACACACTCAGATGTCGCCTTAACTTGAGATCGCATTTCTTGATATAGCAGTTGTCTCAAGCTATTGTGATTGTCCGCTAGCAATTCTTCCGGCGAAACATTGCAGAAAAAAGCGGATTGAGAAATTGGTAGATTTGCAAGATTGGCTTTCATGACTTTTCTTTGAGTGTGGTATTGCACCGTAACTACAACGCAGACACAGCGAATCAGGCCAGCCTTGGCTGGAGAAGTATTTAGCATTCTCAAAACCCACTGCAAGCACTGCTCATATATTAAGACTGTAAGCAATTAAAAAAGTTACAGGGAAAGTAGTGTGTCGCTTTTTGTACAAGCAACCTCATTGAGTATGACACATAGATATCTGCCACGCCTTAAAAGTGGTGAAAAGACTTGTTCTATCCACATTGATCGCCATTCTGTTTTATCACATCCAGATGTTGTTAAGTATGACGATCTCAAAACTGGAGCCTTTTGCGGAAATTTCTCCGAAAATCAAGGAGATGCCTGTGAAGTGTGTTTCTTATACCCACGCTGCTGCTGCTTCCCAACCTAAACCCTGCCTTGTGATCATTGGTTCGTCTCCCGTCAAGTCCAAAATCGTAGACACCTCATAAGTCGGTTCCTCACCAGTGTCTATAATGACATCTACTAAGTTATCCCAACGATCAAACAGCTCCACCCGTGATAGTCTAGATTCTAAATCTAGCTCGAATGCTTCATCATCTGGTGGTAGATGTGCCGAAGTTGAAATAATCGGATTTTCCAACGCTGCTAGCAATGCCAAGCATACCGGATGGTCTGGTACACGAATCCCAGTAGTTTTTCGCTTGGGACTTTGTACTAGTCTTGGCACTAACTTCGTAGCAGGCAGTAAAAACGTGTAAGTCCCTGGTATCAAGCGCTTCATAATCCGATAAGCTGTATCACTGACAGAGGCATAAGTTGCCACATTGGATAGAGAGGGACACAGAAATGTCAGTGGTTTATCATTGGCTAACTGTTTAATTTGCCGCACCCTTTCTACTGCCGACTTGGCATTTAAATCACAACCAATAGCATAAACTGTGTCTGTAGGGTAGAGCATAACTGCGCCACTGGAGAGCGCTGACTTTATTTCCTCTATACGGCGAGTTTGGGGATTATCAGGATGGATAACGAAAATTTTTGCCATAGCAAGTTCTAAATGAGAGGTGGGAAACTGTGGATTTCAGGGAAAATATAAAATTCCTTGTTACACATATTTTCACCGATGGATGAGCTGCTTTCGGAAATAGGCGATAACTTACATTGAAATAATCGTGCAAAGTCTAAAAATAAAGTTGATTTAGTTATCTATATGATTAAAGTTGCTTATCTTCAATGTCCGACGGGAATTTCTGGTGATATGTGTCTGGGGGCTTTAGTGAGTCTGGGTGTTCCTGTGGAATATTTAAGTGAAAAACTCAATAAATTGGGAATTTCCCAGGAGTATCAGCTCCGAGTCGAACTTGTGCAACGTCATGGTCAGCAGGCTACGAAAGTCCATGTAGATTTAGTTCACCACCATCACCACCACCACGAACATAGTCACCATCACGGCCGCCATCTGCCAGAAATTGAAAAAATGATCCTCAAAGCCGAATTGCCATCACGGGTAGAAGCTTGGAGTTTGGCAGTATTTCGACAGCTAGCCGTAGCAGAAGGGGCAGTACACGGCATTGAGCCAGAAAAGGTTCATTTTCATGAAGTGGGCGCTGTCGATGCCATTGTGGATATTGTGGGTACTTGCTTGGGGTTGGATTGGTTAGGGATTGATAGCAATCATCAGGGATTACCTTTACTATACTGTTCAGCGTTGCCGACAGGTGGGGGAACAGTCAGAGCCGCCCACGGTGAGATGGCTGTACCAGTACCAGCAGTATTGAAGTTGTGGGAAATGCGGGGTTGTCCGGTTTTTAGTAATGGTATTGATCGGGAACTGGTGACACCAACAGGGGCGGCGATCGCTACTACCCTAACTACAGAATTTTGTTCACCACCACCAATGATTATCAAACAGATAGGACTGGGAGCTGGAACTATTAATTTACCTATCCCTAATATATTACGTCTTTGGCTGGGCGATCGCGTTAATAATTCTGAAGATACCAGTCCAAATTTAGAAACCATCACCGTACTTGAAACCCAAATTGATGATTTAAATCCCCAAGCCATTGGCTATGTCTTTGAAGCCTTATTTGCCGTTGGTGCATTGGATGTCTTCACCCAACCCATAGGAATGAAAAAGTCCCGTCTAGGAATTTTATTAACTGTAATCTGTCATCCTGAAAATTTACTAGCTTGTGAAGCGGTTTTATTTCGCGAAACCACAACTTTAGGAATTCGGCGGAGTACCCAACAACGCGCCATCTTACAACGGGAAATTCAAACAGTAGAAATTGAATATGGCCAAGTCCGAGTTAAAGTAGCATGGAACGGACAAGAAAAAGATAAATCTATTGCTAACATCCAGCCAGAATATGAAGATTGTGCAGAGTTAGCTCGCAACCACAATATTCCCTGGCGTGAAGTTCAACGATTAGCATTACAAACTTGGTATCGACAAAATTAATCCGCGATGGGGATTCATTAACGCTCTTATATGACTCTGAAAACATAAAATATTTGTAGGTTGGGTTGAATGCAATGAAACCCAACAAAAGCGAGGTTTTTTGGCGTTGGGTTTTGCAAAGCCTCAACCCAACCTACTTACTACAAAATTAATCCGCTACACGGAGTCGTTAGTCGAAAGAACCCCGATTTATTGAATAAACCAGGGTTCTTTTACTCAAACTAATTAATCTAAATCAATTTCTCTCATTGTCCTTTTCACTGCGTCAGCTGTATCCTCAGCTTGGCGTTGAAGTTGATTTGTGGTGTCCTGAGTGCCGCGTTTGACATTTTTACTCAAGTCTTCAGCAGCGCGTCCGGTATTTTTCTGAAGATTTTCCACTCCGCGCTGAGTTCCCTTAGTCACACCTTTACCTAATTCTTCCGCAGAGCTACCAATATCCTCTCCCAGGCGCTGGACTCGTTCATCCAAGGGTGTACCTTCCCGATAATTACGGACATATTGCTCTGAACTATCAATACCCTTCTGTTCCACGTTTCTCCGCGCATTTCTCGCCAGTTCTGCGGCTCTCGTATTCGCTGCTCTTTCAGCTGCTTTAGCTCTGGGATCTACATCACTAAAGTTATTCATTCCACCCTCTGGGGCATTCAGCTCATAACTTTTTGTGGGATTGTATTGTTGAGCATTAGGTGGTTGAGCATTTGGTTGGGGTGGCTGTTGCGCTATTCCCGGACGATTACACGCCTGTGCCATCAATAGGAATGTGGCTGCCAAAAAGACTGTTAAAATTTTAACAGGACGGATATTTTTTAGCCAAGTAATGACTTTTTTCATAGTGTTACTCCTTGAATGCTTGTGATTAAGTTAAACTTGTGCTGCACTCAGACGTGATTAATTGCATCTGATGTTTAGCACTTGTTTGGTAGGATTTGGGATTGACGTAAAATCTCAAATCTGTGTATACAACAAAAGTTCTATTTACCGACGGCTGGATTTTTTTGCAACTCAGGTCGAGAACTGGCTTCTTCTGCTTTGTTTTGCAAAAATTTAGAAGCTTCTTTGACTGAATCCTGCACTGTTTCAACACGTTCTTGAATGCGAGTTCCTACATCCGGTTCGCGTTGAATCAAACCACCAGGTGCAGGCCTTTGAAAGTTTTTGTCAGTGATGATTGGCAATTCTCTTTCTTTTTCAACTCTACCTACAGGTGTTTCAGCACCGGGATAAAGTATTTCCGAGTCTCTATTTATGGCAATCAAAACTTGTAAATCTGACTGTAGACTAGCTCGATTACTTTCTTTTTTCTCTTCCCTTTCAATCGCTTTGGGATCGGTGGTCATTCTATATTTGGTATATTTGTCTCCACCACCCTTATAAGGATTGTTAGCGCCACCAGCTTGAACGGCAGGATTTTGAGGATTTGCGCCTTGAGGATTTGCTCCACTACAAGCAGTGGTAACTATCAATAATAGACCAGCTACAAAGATAGTTAAAATCTGACGTAGTTTTAAGTTATTCCAGAAAGCTATTACAGTGTTCATTTAGCCCTCCTCTTACAGCAAAATAGGTCATTAATTTGCTTAGTTTAGTAGTTTGGATATTCAGCAAATTTTCCCTTGGTTTTAGACTTAGCAAATATTTTGTAACCCTCACTAATCTTACGAATAAAAAAACAAGCTCGCCTCTAGCGTAGGTAACAATATCGTTGCTACTAAAATCGGACTTTTATCTAACTCTAGAGAGATTTATGGCATTAATGAACGAAATTCTGGTGATTTAAAATATTTTTATTTTTCAAAAAATGAAGCAATTTTTACGCTGGCTAATTTTAGGGGGATCGCTATTTTTTTTAGGGAAAGCCCTGAAGGATAACTGGTCTGAAGTGATCGCAATCCAAATTGATGCGGTCGGATGGGCAATTATGTCCATAGCTACAGGTGTCACTTTACTGGCACATATTTGGGGTGGTTGGATATGGACATGGATTCTCAATGAATTAAATCAACCTGTGCCATCTGCGGAATTTATTCAAGTTTACTTAAAAACAAATATTGCTAAATATTTACCTGGTAATATCTGGCATCATTATGGGCGAATTGTGGCAGCTAAAAATGCTAATATCCCGGCTGGGGCTGCTACTTTAAGCGTGTTGCTAGAACCGCTATTGATGGCGGCGGCGGCTTTAATGATTATTGTGATTTTCGGCAGCCAATTTGCAGATACTCATACTACTGTGTCTGTACAAATATTACAATTTTTGAGTTTGGCTGTGGTGCTTTGTGCCATTCATCCCCGGTTTTTGAATCCAGCGATTCGCTTTGTTTATAAATTAAAGGTGAAAAGGTCTGCTGTTACTACTCAGCCTAGTATTCCCTTCAAGGTTAAACGTTATCCCCTGCGACCTTTGTTAGGAGAATTAGGTTTTTTAGGATTGCGTGGTACTGGGTTTATTTTAACTGTGTTCGCCCTGACTCCATTGCATCTGAGTCAAATACCTCTATTGCTGGGGGCTTTTAGTTTTGCTTGGTTGTTAGGTTTTGTGGTTCCGGGCGCGCCTGGTGGTTTGGGTGTATTTGAAGTGACAGCGATCGCTCTTTTGCAGCACCGCTTTCCATCTGCGGTTATACTGGGTGCGATCGCTTCCTATCGTCTCATTAGTATTATCGCTGAAACTGCTGGTGCAGCCCTAGCTTCCCTAGACGAACGCCTGAGTAAAGTCATTTAAACAATTAAACCTGCCTATGTTCATCTAGGCAGTGTGACTTTACCCATAACTTTGCCTTAGCTAGAATCATAAGCTTGCCACGAGTAATTATAAAATTTTATTTCTTTTGCCGTCCTGTAAACACATCTACTAAGCGATTCAACTCGCTCAACTGCATTTCTAGCAAATCAGTTCTTTCGTCTGTAAGTTGAACTTGTTCGCGTAGCTTCTCTATATCTTGCTCCAATGAGTTCACTCTGCTTTCAACCAAATCTTGTGGTAACTCCAAATACAGAGCAATTGCCTCCCTAATGACTTGAGTCCTGTCTTTATCATCAAGGATGGCGCGAGCATCCAGGGCTTCCAGCATAGTTTGAGACAATCTGATTGATATAGCTTTATCTTTACTAATTTTGGACATATTACTTTTGAGATACAATTGTGATATTGTTGAGATACAAAATTTTTATCACGTCAACAATTGTATAAAAGTACGCCCAATACAGAAGTGAGTAAGACTATGCCTGAAGCATTTGCGCCAAGAGATTGGCAAGAACGATTTGTAAGAGCGTATCAAACAAATCTCAAAAAGAATTTTTTGCTTGAAGCCTGCACGTCAGCCGGGAAAACTGCTGGAGCATTGCACGCTTTTGATTATCTCAAAAATGTTCTCGACTGGCGCTTCTTAGTTGTTGTTGTTCCAGCCGAACACTTAATGCGGCAATACGCTCAGGATGCTTTCAACCTTTTCGGTCTTAATCTTTTTTACTCAGGTACTGTTAAAAGTTTAGGTAGATTACCCACACCAGAAGAGTTGTTAAAACAATCCTATCACGGTTTAGTGGTCAGTTATCAATGGCTCAGTTCTTCCAACAACTCTAGCTTGCTTCAGAATGATTTGTCCCAAACTGTATCTGGCAAAGTATTTCTGATTCTTGACGAAGTTCACCATGCTAGTTGTGGATTAGCTTTTGGTCAAGCTTGCGAAAGGGCATTCCCAGATACGATTATATCTCACCGATTGATGACTTCTGGCACACCATTCCGTTCTGATAACAAAAAGATTTTGGGTAACTGGTTGACTTATACACCAGTAGAAGAAAACGCTTATGAGTGCATTCCTGACTTTCAATATAGATTAGCCGATGCCCTCAGTGACGAAATAATTCCTCCTTTTTCATTTGTAACTATGAAAGGAGAATTTTCTTACCGTCGAGGTTGTGCTGTTTACAACGGTAGGACTTTTACTAATGCAACTAACGAGCAAGATTTAGCTGATGCTTTAAATACAGCCATTGATGTTCAAGGTGATTGGGCTAAAGAAGCAATTTTGTGGGCGCATGGACGGATGAAACTAGACCGAGCTAAGGGACTTCCTGAATGTGCGACTTATGTAAGAGTTCCAACGATTGCTGCGGCACGGCAGATGAAAGAACGTATTCGCAATCTTACTGGTGAAGATGCCCTAGTAGTTGTATCTCAAGATGATGATCCCAATTCAGTTTCTAACTCTAGGTTAGGGCAAGACTCAAGTGAACAGATTGAACGGTTCGCCGCAGAAACTGGACACAGTGCGCGGTCTTGGATTATTGGAGTGGGAATGTTAGGTGAAGGCGTTTCCATCAAACGGCTGAAATATCGCATTCATGCCACCAATATTCGTGCCATGCTGACATTTATGCAAGATTTAGGGCGTTTGTTACGTTGCTTTCCTGAAGACGCTCCTGAGCCAGTAGAAACACTAATTCCGGCTCATCCACAGTTGGTAAATTTAGCTGTAAGAGCCTTAAATGAAATTGCTCACGTTGTCAGAAAAAAAGAAGAACAAGAAGGCAGTGAGAATAGAGGGGGAACAGAGGGAGAAGGAGATTCCCAGGGTAATCAGCAACTGAATTCTAATTTTATGCCCATTGCTTCTACAGGCGAAATTGGAACACACATTGTAGATGGTGAGGAAATTGAATCTGAATATGCCAATCTTGCTGAATGGGTTATGGCAAATACACCTCTTGGAAGAAATTGGAGTAAAACTCCTGCCCATTTAGCCCAACTGCTAGTTGAGGAAAAGGATTTATTTGACCTTTACCGCAAGAAATATGAAAAGGTAGTAGATCAAACACCAACTAATCAAAATTCTTCCTCTACAGTTATTCCTGATGGATTTCCCTCAGAATATGTGGACTATTTACCTACTAAAAAAGATATTTTTTCCAGAAAGCAAGTTCATAAAAAAGTTAATCGTTTAGCTTACCTCTTATACGGTAATGCTACTGACGAGGAAAGAGAAGAAAAAATTGCACACATTTTCTCTATAGCCAAATGGAAAAATGGATTTGACAACAATACTTACATAGGACATGAAGGTTCGGAAAGGATTTATCAGTGGCTATTAGACCGAATCGCTGAAGTACCAACACGAATAAAAGGGATTGAGGATTTATGAATCTCAACAATTTTCATACTATCGATCCAAGCCAATCTCATTTACCAGATAGTGCTGTTGTTCAAAAAGTTTTGTCTGATAATGACAGACTACCAACCGAACAGCATGATCAAGCAGTCAGAGCTTTCTTTGTTTCCGATGGTATAGCTTCTGGGATTGGTAAAGATTTGGCTTTTGTGGATCAAATTCCTAACTTTATCAGAGAAATTATTGATAACAAGTTGTGGGAATGTTTGTATGTTGCAAAAGGTGTTGTCACGCCCTACTACTGTTGCTATACAAAAGGCGCAGATGCTGAAAATTTTAGGGCGTTTATCACTGCCAAGCGTCCTAATGGGCTAGAAACGAGTGTAGAGACGATAGATAGAGTCCTACAAGCAGACCCTGAAGTACAAAGGAAGTTTCGGGCAGTTATCTATGAGTCTCGGCAAGGACAAAGAACCGATCTGTCTGATGAAACTTCGGATAGTGACTATCCGAAGTTAGATGAAAGTCTACAATCAGCCCAGCAAAAACGCATTCGAGCCGCAAACCGCGCAGCAGAAGCAATTCCAGAAGTTGCCGACTTGTTAGACCGTGGATTAATAGCAATAGATGTTGCAGCACAACTAGGACGCGACATAAAAGACCCCGAAAATCTTACAGCAGAAGAACGAGAATATGTAGATAAGCGAGATTTGATTGTTATTAGACTCAGACAGTACATACATACTAACCCAATTCCTGAAGATGAGGATAGAGAACCAGCTTACAGGCGCGAACTTAATAGCTACGTCAAAGACGTGCTAGGAATTAAAGACCGTTCCAAGCAGATCCGAATGGACAATCCAAAGAAAGCTGCTGAGAAATTGGTTCAATTTTATCAAGGGGATAAACTTCAAGAGTTGATAACCCATTTACGGCAGGGTTTAAATACAAATGCTGATAGCCAAGATCCAGCTAGGGAGTATTCTACGCACCAAAATAGCCAAAATTTTTCAGAACCATTCCCCTCTCAAGCTTCTGCTATTTCTACAGAAGTTGAAAATACCAATGGGACACAAGCGCACAAAAATAAACCAATCTCTGATGAGGCACAATTAACAAGTCAACAAGCTGAATTGGATGTATCGGTTCAGACAGGACAAATTCCTGCCTCGCCCTCACAATCGCTGTTAGGTTTCGATTCTGACAATAAAACAAACATACCTCTCTTAGAAGCAGCACCTATTAACAATTGCACATCAGAGTTGGCAGATACTTATAAAGTTCAGGAGCGCGAAACAACGGAACTGCAAAGCCCATCTCAAAATATGGAACTGACCTCAGATGAACTAGCAGAACGATTGCAGGTTAAGCCGAGTACGCTTCGATCCATCTTTAACAGAAACAAAGAAAAATTTCCTAGATGGGCAAAAAAACATGACCCAGATAGCATTGCTTGGCAGCGTACTGACGTGAAAAAAGGGCGTTGTTGCTTGTTTGTTCCTGTGAATGAAGCCACCTAGTCATCATCAATCACGAAGAGGTATCCATGTTGTCATAAGGAGAATTTGATGCTTGGTGTTATAGCCTTCATCTTATTTAAACAATTAAACCTGCCTATGTTCATCTAGGCAGGTTAGCTTGTATGTTAACTTTTCAGTGGGGGTGGAGGGACTTGAACCCACACGACCTATTATGGTCAACGGATTTTCATTCTCCCGCAGCTTTCACTGCTGCCAGGTTTTCACAACCTCTGGCTTTGAGAATTGGACTCTCTCTTTACCCTCGCCTTCACGTTAGGGTAGCTCCCGTCGAGTCTCTGCACCTTCCGATGAGTTATGAGTTTTCACACTCAGCACTTGTTTCGGCTTGGCTCAGGATTGCCATATCTGTAAACAGATTTAGGTTTCCCTGAATTTGAGAGCTTACACTTGAAAGATTTCTCGATCAAGGCCCAGTTTTCTAAGTCCGTAGCGTCTACCATTCCGCCACACCCCCATATTGATCGGGATCGGCTTTTGCTTAACCAGCAAATAACACTTGACCAATCTAGCATCAATTGCGTCTTTTGTACAACTAAATTGAAAAATTTTTCCAGATTCGGAAGTTTCTGCTGTTTCTTCTGATTTTATCTGGGTTGAGGATCTTCAATCTTGTTTGATTTCAGCAATTCTTTGTTACTGCCTTTGCAATTGTAGCATAGATATCAGAAATAGCAAAAAAATTATCTACATCTAGTAAAAATCAAATAATAGAACAAGTTTTTTAACTGTTGAATTTTGACTTTTGACTTTTGACTTCTGCCTTGCAGAGTGGTTCAGCCTATGATGGAAGATAGATGCACATCAATGCTCTTGTCCACTTAAGAGAGAAAATCTATGATTGTAGCCCTGCTGTATCTGGCTCTGGCTGGAGCTTACCTGTTAGCAATCCCTGCTGTTGTTATGCTGTACCTGAAACAGCGTTGGTATGTCGCTAGCTCCATTGAGCGGACGGTGATGTATTTTATGGTGTTTTTCTTTTTGCCAGGGATGTTAGTTTTATCACCTTTTGTGAATCTTCGACCCCGGCCGCGACAAATTGAAGTGTAAATAGATTGGTAGGTCATAACTCTCATGCGACGCATTGACGCTATTGGAATTGGCTTGGGTGTTTTTATTGCTGGTGGTTTGGGATATGTAGGTTTACAGCTAGTTGGTTTAGATGGTCAACAAGCTGGAATCTGGAGCCAAGTCCTGCTGGTGAGTGCTTTGCTTGGCTGGTTGGCTTCTTACATATTCCGCGCGGTGGGAAATAAAATGACCTACCATGAACAACGTGAACAGTATGAAAAAGCCTTTCTTCAAAAACGGCTGGATGAACTGACTCCCGAAGAACTAGCAAAAATTCAAGCCCAAATCGCACAAGAAGAACAAAGTCAAGTGTAAAGTTATCATTGGTCAGTTATTGATTGTTTGTTAACTGACCACTCACCACTAATACATAATTCTTGACTAATGACCGCGATTTCTGATTGCTTTAAAACCTTGGGACGAAATCGAGAGTGCGCTCTGATTCCGTTTATTACTGCTGGAGATCCAGATTTAAGCACCACAGCAGCAGCTTTGAAAGTTCTGGATACTCATGGAGCCGATATTATTGAACTCGGTGTGCCTTATTCTGACCCTCTCGCCGATGGTCCGGTGATTCAAGCGGCTGCTACCCGTGCTTTGCAACGAGGGACAAAATTGGAACAGGTGTTGGAAATGTTGCAAGCTACTACACCGAGTTTACGATCGCCGATTATCCTGTTTACTTATTACAATCCGATTCTGTACCGTGGGGTTGACAAGTTTCTCGAACAAATTGCTGCGGCTGGGGTATCAGGCTTAGTTGTCCCGGATTTGCCCTTAGAAGAAGCCGCAGGCTTGCTCAAACCAGCCGGTGAGATGGGGATAGATTTAACTTTGTTAGTGGCTCCTACCAGCTCTGCTGACCGGATAGAAGCGATCGCTCGTTCTTCCCAAGGATTTATTTATTTGGTGAGTGTTACTGGTGTCACCGGGATGCGAACTCAAATGGAGTCACGAGTTTCAGATTTACTGCAAGAAATTCGTAGTTTTACTGATAAACCCATCGGAGTCGGCTTTGGCATCTCCGAAGCTGCACAAGCTCGTCAAGTCAAAGAATGGGGAGCAGATGCGGCAATTGTGGGTAGTGCCTTTGTCAAGCGTCTAGCAGAGGGGACACCGGAACAGGGACTAAAGGCGATCGCTGAATTCTGCCAAAGTCTCAAAGATGCTATAAAGACAAATGACAACAGTACAAATACTCAAGTTGACCAAAAAGATAAAGTCTCTTAAAAAAGAGATCCCGGTTTTCATCAGAGTGAGAACAGTGTTGATAGCTTAAAGCCTGAAAACAACTGGCTTTATACTGAAAACTCAGCACTTTGCTATAACAGGGTTGTTTTTTTACCATGATTTGGTGGACAATTTAGCAAATATAGTTTTGAATATTAACAGCACATAGTAGGCTGTAAAAAAACTAGCTAGTCCGGTCGCTTATAGTTGAGTTTTATGTGACGTTGAGTAGGCGAATTATGATAAGTGTGAGAGTGAGTCAATCACAAGTGACAGAGGAGCAAAGGCGATGAGTGAAAGTATGGCATTTATCGGCGGAGTCGCCGTAGCTGGGCTGGCTGCGCTTGTATTGCTCAGGGGCGCAGATAGTCCCATGCAAAGTAATTTCGCTGTTTCTTCGCCGCAGATGCCGGCTAATATAGCGCCACCGATGATGCAGCCACCCCCAATGTATCCGCCTTACGGGGTGAATCCATATTTTCCTAACCCCAGTCAACCACCTGCCCAGGTTAATCCAGAGCAGCGTGTGGAAATGGAACGGCTGAATATGCAGTTGGAACGCTTAAAAAGCGATAACGAGCAACTAAGAGCGCAAAACCAACAACTCCAATTCCAATACCAAAATTGGAATAACCAGCAGATGCAATTAGCTCAACAAAATAGCCAAAAACTTGCATCAGCAGAAGTATTCAAGCCTGAAACTCAAGATTCTTGGTGGTCTTCGCCCATGCTTTGGGCCGTAGGAGGGGCAACTCTCACTATTGGTGGTGGTGTTGTAGTCGCTGGTGTACTGGCTTTATTTTCGCCACGGCAGCGTCCTACCCGTACAGTGCAAGTAATGCATCCTTACCACGGCCCTACGCCGCCCTTAGCTCCTGTACGTCGCGCTGAATTTTTGCCTTCTTCTCGGATGGAAGCAAGACGAGTTGAAGCCCCAGAATATGACGAGATGCATTAACCGTAAACGACATCTTGGTTCAGATTACCAAAGAGGCAGGGAAGAAGAAAGGGGGCAAGGGAGAAGGAGAAATGCAAAGTAATTTCCAACTTCCCCCTGCTCCATAGCCTCAAACTTTTAAGGGGCGGGAGTTGTCTCAGGTGCGATTGGCACTTGGGGCGATAGTCCGTTGGGTAAAACCGGAGACATCAGATCAGGGTTAAAATTCTCTTGTGGATTCATCCCTGGAAGTGGTGCAGGTGCTTCTCCTGGACTCATGGGAAAATTAGGTGGATTAAATGAGTCGTTGGGTAGTTGAGATGGGCCTGGTATAATTCCCAAGGATACGCGATCGCCACCTACTTGCCGCATCAAGTCTAATATTTCAATCACATCATTATAGGTTGCAGTTCGTGATGCATTTAGCACCAGAGTTCCACCAGGATTAGCTTGAAGATATTGGCTTAAGCTTTGTGCTAACTGCTCTCGTTGTACAGGCTGTTTTTCTATGTAAAGATTACCCACGGCATCAATAGTCACAATTTGAGTGGCACTCTGTGAAGTGACACCAGGAACTGTACTTGTACTAGCCTTGGGCAAATCAATATTAATTGCCTGTTGTCGAGTAAATTGCAAAGCTGCTAACAAAAAAAACGTCAGGATACAAAAAACGACATCAATTAAGGGGAGTATTTGAATTTGTGCTTCTTCAACTGGAGTTTGCAGATTAACTTTCATCGTTTCACATTACGCCTGCTTCAATTGTGGAATTATTAACTATTTCTCAGGATCTACAGGATCTAAGGAATCAGTTGTATTCAAGGGTTCAGGAGGTTTAGGAAACGGTTTTTTATCTCGCTTGCGGGGAAAATCAGTATTTTCTCGTGAAGGTTCCCCAACGACGATTGAGGAAATTTTGTCATAGTCAGGCGGAGACTGACGATATAACAATTCCATTTCATTTCCCGCCTTGCGAAAAATCTTCACTTGGTCAACTACAAAGCTTTGAAATAAGCGATAAAATACCAAGCTGATAATTGCCACGATTAAGCCAGTCGCGGTACTGATTAACGATTCACCAATACCAGTCGTCACACCAGCAGTAGACTCAGTTCCCAAATCGCCAATGCGAATTGAGCGCAAAGACTGAATCAAACCCAAAACCGTACCCAGCAATCCCAACAAAGGTGAGAGGGCGATGACGGCTTCTAAAAGTTTTTCACCCCGGCGCATTCCCGCTAATTCATCTTCGGCGGTTGACTCTAGTGCTAGTCGAAAGGTTTCAGGATCACGTTTTGGGTAGCTTAAGGGGGCATATAGAAAGCGTCCGACAGGCTGATGGCTGGCATTTTTGGCAATATCAGCCGCTACTTCCCAACTATCATGGGCAGCTTTGAGGACACGATCCACTATTTCCTTTTCTTGAGTCATGATTCGCAACCAGAACCACAGACGCTCGAAAATTACACTGATAGACAGAACAGACAAGACAAGCAGAGGCCACATGGCTGGCCCGCCCTTTTCAAACAAATCTAAAATATCCACTGGTTAGGTTTCCTCCCTCCATTTCTACAGCAACAATCCCAAAGCATTTTAATTCTAAAGATTAATGCATAATTACCATATTCTTAAATAAAATCGTTGGACAGATATTTAACGACAGATAAACACTAGCGTCTTCGATTGTCTGTAGTGATACATAGCAAAGGCTTCAAAGTCAACGCTGGAGTTATCGGCTAACCGTACATAGACAGAACTATCTTGTTCTTTGCTAGAGTAACATTTGCCACCTCGCTGAGAAGAAGGTTTAAAATCATCTCCTTCTAGAGGAATAGCGATCGCGCAAAGCTACAAATTCTCCATCTAGGCCGCGAAATATGCGCTAACCATTCTCCTAAAAATTTTCTGGGTAATACCTTGTTAGGTTTTAACTGTTCGCTGAGTGCTAGAATGTACCAGACATCTCCAAGTTGCATGGTCGGTAGTAGGGAGTTTTGCCTTGAAAATATCGCAATATCTTAATTAGAATTACATCAGAAGTGTTGTTTTAAATAAACTTAGGGCTAGTCTTGCAACTTCATTTAATTACCTTACGTGAATCTTCGGTTGTTAATACTTGAGTGTTAGAGTTTAACTTTTACTAAATATTAATATAATTTTCTGTAAATGAGAAACTTATTTTCGTGGAAACTTACCCCATCTGAGGCTGATTTGGCACAACTGTGGGAAACTGCCACTTTTGTTTTTGATACAAATTTTCTCCTAGATTTATATCGGGTATCGCGTCCTACTCTAGAGGATTTTTTTAAAATATTGGAACATCTTAAAGACAGGATTTGGTTGCCTTATCAAGTAGCTGATGAGTTTTTGAGCCGTCGAGAAGAAGTCGTTGACTCGGAAGTAGCATCTTTTGCAAAAGCTCTAACATTACTTGATAAATGGAAATCTGACCAACAGAATTTTAACAGTCTCAGAGGTAGTCTGATGGAAGTAGGAAAGATTGTAGCTGCTGAAGTGGAGGATTTGTTTGATGAGCAGAAAAACTATATTGATGCAGTGGGTGAGGTAGAAAAAACTTTTCGAGAAAAAATAAATGAGCTTGCCAATGCTCATTCTTCATTTGATGCAGACAATGATAGTATTTTGGAAAATATTCTCTCAATATTTGATTCAAAAGTAGGAGAACCCTACGATGAGGCAACTTTGCAGAGCCTGTATCAAGAAGCTGAAGATAGGTACGAAAAATTACAACCTCCTGGCTTTAGGGATGTTCAAAACAATGGAGATGAACAGAAGTATGGAGACTTTATTCTTTGGAAACAAATATTAACTTTTGCAGAAAGAAAGTCTATACCAATTATTTTTGTCACAGGAGAGAAAAAACCAGACTGGTGGATCAAGAAAAATGGCAGAATAGTCGCTCCCCACATAGAACTAAGACGCGAATTTCAAAATTATGTCAAACAACCGTTTTGGATGTATCAAAAACAACATTTTTTAGAAATAACTAGGAAGCAATTGATGGTTGAGATTGCGCCAAGATCAATTAAAGAAACAAATGCAATTGCTGATGTTGAATCAGTCGATGAAGACGATGAGGCTATTAAGCAAGCAATTGAACAAATGCGGAAAACTGATTATTCTGCCTTGCAAAAAGCAATGGAACAAATGCGAAGAACGCAAATGCCTGATTCGTACATTTAACCGAATTGATCATTGCATTCTCTGAATCGTCAAATATGACTCTGCTAACTAGGGCGGTTATTCCTACCGGAAATTTCTAAAATAGTTTGTCAAAATTAATAATAACTGGAGGATCAACACATGAAATTTTCAATTCCATTACTGTACGATTGGTATCGCAATTTGCTTCGTAATCCCATGTATCGTTGGTGGGTAGTTTTAGCAACACTGCTTTATATTCTCAGCCCTATAGATATTGCTCCTGATTTTATACCTATTCTTGGTCAAATTGATGACGTTTTACTGTTGTCTGTCCTATTTTCTGAGTTGTCTGGGTTAGCCCTCGCTGCTTGGAAGGCTGGACAGGGTTCTGACCAACCTAGTGCTGAAACTGTTGATGTGGATGCGGTGTCTGTTGAGTAAGAGTGTTAACGCAAAGGTACGCGGAGGTTAGCGCAGAGGTACGCAAAGAAGAATCCTGCTCTGCGCTGCTTTGCGTTTAAATATCTTTGACAAATTCTGTTAGGAATCTAAAGGCTTTCAATATATAACTCACACAATCTTGGGGTGAGGTGTTATAAAAAGAGTTCCAGGCTGAGGCTTTATCTTCATCATAGCGATCGCCTCGTTCGGGATGTTGTTCTAACCATGCTAATCTGACTGCATGGCCAATTAATACGTCTAGTACTATATATTCTTCAATTTGCAAGCTGGGATTATTGGCGACAATTGTGGCTAATTCCATTAAGGCCTCAATGTTGACTTTGCGGTATTCGGGAGCTTCAATTTTATTCAGTAAATGTTCGATTCTCAGGGCAAAGTTCTTTTCGCCTGGGGTCATTTCAGATAAAATCAATTCACTATCTAAACGATTGCGGCGCTCTAGTTTATCGCCAATTACAATCCCCTTACAATGTTTCATTAATAGCCAAACCTGCTGGAAGAAGTCTTTGGGGACGCGGTTTAAGGCTCCTTCGGCTTGGCGAAACTTCCGCCAACCACCTAGAGGAACTGTGTTTTCTTCTTTTTCGTTTGTTGGTAGCACTACCCAAGCAATATCAGTTTCTTTTTGCTTAACGTGGAGTGATTCCTGTTGGCGTAATAATTTACTGATACCTGTGTAACCTGTTAATACTTGATGTAAGCGCATTTTCACTTCAAAGGGTGAAAGTTCCATCAAGCGTTCATAGGCTTCATCTTGAGTCACACCCAACTCTTGCGCTAATTCACTGGTAATTAATAAGATCAGATAACCAACTCTCAGAGTTAGCAACCCCTGAAATAGTTCAGGTTCTGATCTAATTAAGACCCCAAGATATATGATAATCTCTTGTGTGAGGACGCGATCGCGGATATCTTCACGACAAAAATTATTAATTTTCTCAGTAATTTCCCGGTGGGGCATAGGTACAGAAATCAGTGAGGATTGACTGTAAGCTCTACCTACAGCAATTTGTTTACCCCGTACCAAAATACTCGTGACTGTATCTGACAAGCTGATATCAACCATTTGTCTTAATCCAGCCGCCCGACGTACCACCGCCCAAATGCCTAAATCCCCGGCTTTGGTGTAGACTTCATCCAATAAATCGGCTGCTGTGACGGGACGCTGTGGACCACCAAAACCTGTATCAAACGTTAGCCCCTGCAAACGAATTAAAGTTTGTAATAACTCAATTTGTTCATAGATATTTTCTGATGAGCGCAAAGAAGAAAGCAACAATCCCAAGTTAGTTTCGCATTCCATCTGGAATTCTTGGGTATGTCCTAAACGCCAGTTTTCCCCAGGATGATAAGCCAGGTAATAGCAACGAAGTCCGGCGTTTTGCATCGGTGATTGGGAGAAGTCCGCATCTGGGAGAAAATCAATCCTTTGCATCCTAGCTGTCAGCATCAGTTGATTCAGTCGTCCCAATTTTACCTTGACACCGTTACACACACCATCTTTAAGTTCTTGCATCAGTTCTAATAATGCCTCAGAACCGATTTCTAACATGGTATGGGTCAACATTAAAGTTAGAGTAGGACGACCCAAATCAAGCCAATAATCTTGAATATAAGCTAGTTCACTTCTGATTTGATCGAGCAGAAAGTGGTAATCAAGGGTTAAATAAAACTGTTGCGAATCCAAAAACGAAGGTAAAAAGACAATTGTTTCATTGTGAATCCGAAAAAATCTAGATGTAGTCAAACTCCGCAACCGCCGCACTGGACGACCAGTTAAACCCAATTTATTGTTACGTCCAATTTGAGTATAAATAGCGGAAAGTTCACCAGCTTCTCTAACTTGAATCGGTTCTACTTGCTTGGGTGTTTGAGTTTCAATTCCATAAACTTCTAATTTTTTTTGTAACTCTTCATCCTCAGCTATCAAAGCAATTTGTACTAAAGCCTCGCGTTTTCTCCCACCGGACAAATGTCTTCCTAAAGGGTCAATATCCCCAACAGCTAGCAATCCTTCATTTAATAGCTGACCGAGAAAATATAAACTTTGCGCCCAGACTAAAGGAACATTTTCATTAGGTACGCGAGTTTGAGTTTGTGGTTGTAACCTTTCAGCTTCTACGTTTTCGGCTGGGACATAATAAAGTTCTGGTAATAACCCGACTCCATCACGTTCAATTAATAATGACTGCAAAAGTTCTTGGTAATCTTGAACTTGCTGGCTGTCACTACGAAATAGCCCATCTAAAAATAAATAAGTGAAAAATAAAGGCCATTCACATTCAATATGCTCAAATTGCTTCAGTTCCCCAGGTTCATAATGTAAGCGTTTTCCATCTTCTAAAACCGTTTGGTGTCCATCACGTAAGAAGCGTTTACAGCCGTATTTTCCTTGGAGTTTAGTAACAATATCATTAAAGGTGCGATCGCGCAGTGTCACATCTTCAATTGCAAAAGCTGGATAACTAATAATACTTAACAATGCAGCATCAATTTCTTTAGAAGCTGATTCTCTCGGTAACAGAGATTCTAAAGTAATGCGGGCGCGGGCGATTTCATCTGGTAGAACATGAATTACTGAGGCTTGACTACCACGCACACCAAACAAATCGAGTCCATTGATAGCTTCTAAGGCGGCTTTAGCCATACCGACTGAACTAGCATTTAACTCCGCACTACCATGATTAATCTTATTACCTCGTTCCCAAATGCCGTAATCTGGTGTGCGGTAAGCCCGGCCAATATAGTAAACCAAGTTCTGCACAAAATTTACTTCATCAATTGTATAAATAATTTGCAATCCCGAAGCGGTCATTTGTGCCAGCATCAGTAAAAATATAGATGTAGCATCAAGTTGTAAATGTCCCCATTCATCATCACCCACCACAATATCGGCGGTAGCGGTGTTGTATTTGGCGTGTAAGCCATCCAAAGGCGACTGAGTATGTTTAAATTGCTCCACTTTATGGGATTGACGCAACATTGCAAATAGTAGCCCCCGCATCAGCTTGGTGACACTATGCTCTAGTTCATAGGTGCGTCCCTTATCTTCGTCAATCTTACGATACGCCAGCGCTAAACCCCAAACTCCCAAAATGCTGTAAACGTTATCTCGTACCCAAGCATCTGTATAATCACCGTGGGCGGTTATTGCGGTACTCGCAGGAAGCAAACCAGTAATGGGATTCTGACGCGCTAGAATAATTGTCTTGATTTGCTGGTAGTAATGTTCCAATCGAGCTTGCAATTCGGTGACTGTTTTCATAATTTTATTTTGGGAAAGCTGGCGAAAATAGAATGGGTAAGAGAAGATTTATTTAACCGCAGATGAACACAGATGGACACAGATGAATACGTAATTAAGATAGGACTTAAGCAAGAACTCTCTGAAACCCTCTTAACTTTGTGTCCTTTGTGTCCTTATCCCAAGGGGAGACGCTACGCGGTAAGCGTTCGCGTTAGCGTGCCGGAGGCTCTAGCTATGCCGAAGGCTTTATGTGGTTAGTTTTTTTATAATTTTCCGTAAGTCCTGTTAACAAAGGAGGAAATTGTATATTCCCCTTTTGAATTTTGAATTTTGAATTGTTTATTGTGGGTATTCATGAGAAACAAACGGTATTTCTACAACTTCACCTTCAGTTTCTCCTATTTGGACTTTTAAACCAACACCACCAGCTTTGCTGCGAATGTAACCGAGTCCAAAATGACCGTTAGCTGTTTCAGTATAACTGGTAAGTTTACCAACTTTTTCATCGCCAACAGCGATCGCACTGCCAACTTCCACCGGTGCATTCAGGCGGATACCCCAGAGGTACTGTTTGACACCTTTATATGTATTTAATCGGGCGATGGTTTCTTGACCGATATAGCAACCTTTGTTAAAAGAAATCGTTTGCCATAAACCCACTTCTAAGGGATTATAATCATCTGTAAGTTCCGCATCTGGGGCTGGTCTTCCTTGTAAAATACGTAACATATCCCAGGCGCGATCGCTCAATTCTACTGCCCCTAATTCTAAAATTTGCTGCCATAGTTGCGCTTTTTCGGAAGTTGGCAAAATCAGCGTATATCCAGGTTCAGCCAAGCCGCTACCCACCGCCACTATTACCTCGTCAATTTGGAGATGATTACCATAGGGTTGACCGATGATTGCGCCAGCACCCAGCTTTTCTACAATGGCATCACTTTTTGCACCAATGAGGCTAAAGGTTGATGTTTCATCTGTGACATCTTTAAGTTGCACTTTATCAGCATAAAAGATGTAGCGATCTAGCCATTGGAAGAGAGATTGACGACGGCTAGGTGAAGTCAGCAACAGCACTGCATCTTCTAGAATATAAGCACTGACTAGATCAATGGTGCGGGCGGTGGATGACACCATCACAGTATCACAGCCCTGTCCTGGCTGGAGACTTTGGAAATCGTTAGTGCTTTGATTGTGTAAAAATCTCAGTCGGTCGTCCTCAGAAACACGTATGCGTCCCCAATGCGAGCGATCGCATACAGCAACGCCTGCTGTTGCGGCTTCGATAGCTGCTACGTCTTTAGCGTCAATTGCAGATGTTGGCATAGTGATGAAGAGTTGCCCTGTTTTAAAATTATCGCCTAGGAAATTTTAGCAAATAAAGGTTTATGACTTCAATAAATTAGGCTGCTGTAGGTTTTTTGACAAACATAGCCCGATATACTGGTTCACCTTTGTTTTGAGTCCCTATTTCCCGTTCTGTCGCTACTGGTAAAGGGTTTTGGGTTAACCACTCTTCTGTACCAAGTCGCTCAAAAGCAGGATTTTCGGCAAAGCGATCGCGCATTTCCACGGCGACAAACTCAATATCTGATTGCAGAAACACAACGCCCCCAACCGCCAGATAATGAGCTAATTCTGCCACCAATTCCGGTTGTACTACCCGGCGTTTAGCATGGCGGTTTTTAAACCAAGGATCGGGAAATTGAATGCTGACACGCTGTAAAGTGCCTGTAGGTAAAGAAGATAACAGCGACTTCAACGAGTTATTCACATTGCAAAACAAATAATGCAGATTGGTTAAACCCAACTCACAGCGTAACTGATTCGCCTCCACTACCAACGGTTCCCGAATTTCCAAACCCAGAAAATTCCAGTCTGTTTCTATCTGCGCCATTTGCAATAAAAACCTGCCTTTAGCACAGCCAATATCTAGATGTAGTGGTTGGTTTGGCTGTGAATAAACTTTTTCCCATTCTAGGGCGTTTGCTGGCGTTTGATACTTTTTAGCCAGTGGGTTTACGTGTTGGCGGACTCGGACTACTGCCAAAATTGATACTTCTCCCTTTGTGAATAAAACGAATGCTGATAAACGCAATCTAATGATATTACTTTCTCGTAAGACAAACATTGGCTCAGATCCCCGACTTCTTGAAGAAGTCGGGGATCTATCTTTGGGTTCCTAATTTATTTAGGACTATCTGATGGCTTGTTTTCTTGAAATTTTGCGGCTGCTTCTTCAAATGCACGACTTAATTCATCCCAAGCACGTTGGAATCCCACTTGCAAAGTTGCCCAGGCCTCATCTCCCGAAGCTTTGAGACTCTGAAGCTGCTGATTCACTTCATCTTGCTTACTCTTGAGGATAACAATTTTTTGGTTAATATCAGCTTCCACTTCACCCCGTGCTTGATCTGCTTTGGCTTGAAGTTGATCAATTTTTGCACCCAGTTCACTGAATCGAGCTTCCATGCTTTCTTGATACGCTTTTTTATCTTCCATTTTGCTGTTTCCTGTATTTTCTGGGTTTTAACTCCCCGTTTCGTTTACTAGCATAGATTATTGTTGATATCTTTGCTTTATTGGTGAGCATTGTTTAAATTTAAAGTATCAAGGTTGCTATAAAACCGAAATAACACTGAAAAATTAAGCGAGAACAAATGGAAGTTATTTATCTCGAATTATCAGATGGTCAATCTCACAAGTTTTATGAGATGAGAGTTAATAACACCGAAGTCACCATTCGTTATGGTCGAATTGGGACTCAAGGACAAACTTCTCATACGACCTACGACACACCAGAAAAAGCCCAAGCCGAGGCTAATAAAAAAATCAATGAAAAGTTCAAAAAAGGTTATGTGCAAACAACTTTGATAGAAATTCCGCAATTTCTGCGTGATTTACCTCGTAAGTTTAGCCCATTAAAAAAGTTACTTGAGGAAAACTTAAAACCTTATATCAAAATAACCCCAGGCGAAAAAGTTGGGGAGATGAATACTCTTTCATATCCCGACGCTACCGGAGATCCTTTAACTCTTTGGCAAAGCAAAATCGGTGGTAATCCTTATTTTCCTAAAGGTATTGAATATCCCATTGATCGCATTACAGGTCAAGCTATGCCGCTTCTGATTCAAATTAACTGTGCTGATGTGCCACAAATTGACGGATTTGATTTTCCGCAACAGGGGATTTTGCAGTTCTATTTGGGATTTGAACCTGCTGATGCTCAATGCACTCCTGAGAAATATCAGGTGCTTTATTTTCCAGAAATTTCTGAAGATGAAAATGACTTAATGACTGATTTTAGCTTCATAGAAAATCTCGGCACAATTCGAGAGTTTTATGGCGATGTTTACCCTTTAAGTTTTTCAGTCAGACACGATTTATTTTGGGAGTCTCGCTATGGATACGAGCTTGAAATTCCTGAAGAACTTACAGAACTCAGTGAAGAATTTAATCAATGGATCTCAGATTATGACTATGAACATGATACGCATATCAGAGGAGACAAGCTAGGGGAATATGTAGATTTCCATTCTGATGTGAATGAGATTGCAGAATACGCCAAAGGAAAGTTGCTATTGGAATTTTCTCATCCTTTTAATAGTGATGATTCTTTCTACTTTTTTATCGAAGATGCTCGGTTAAGTAACCGTGATTTTAGTGAGGTCGAATTTTACTTTGTATGTGATTAAGGTGACGGTTTGTAGAAATAACCCGACAAAGTAAATTTATAAATTTTGTAATAATTAGAGAAAAATCGGACTTAAAAGTGTTATTACACAAGATTTACAAGCAAGCGTTATACTTTGTAAAAAAGGGTATTTTAGCAACTTTTTAGTATTATCATAGAAATCAATGACTCCAAACTTTCGCTTTGCCGTAGTCAGCGACCTACATATTGCTCTTCCTCATACTATCTGGGATCATCCTAGCCGATTTCATCTGGTGGAGGTGAGTATCCCAGCTTTTGAAAGTGCAATAGAACATTTAACACAACTTAATTTAGATTTCCTTTTGCTTCCAGGAGACCTAACTCAGCACAGCGAACCCGAAAATCATATCTGGTTACAAGAAAGATTAGCCAAGTTACCTTTTCCTACCTATGTTGTTCCTGGTAATCATGATGTTCCGGTGGTCATGGCAAATGAGCAATCAATAGGTTTTGCAGATTTTCCCCATTATTATCGCAAGTTTGGTTACGAAAACCCTCAGCAACTTTACTATACACATCAATTGCTGCCTGGTGTTCGGCTAATTGGTTTGAATTCTAACTTTTTTAATGAGCAGGGTGAGCAAATAGGGCGTTTGGATACTGAACAACTCAGATGGTTAGAAGAGGTATTAGCAGCAGCAGAGGATGAATTAGTCCTGGTGATGATACATCACAATGTTGTTGAGCATTTGCCCGAACAATCGCGCCATCCCCTAGGTAAGCGCTATATGTTAGAAAATTCTCGGCAACTTTTGCAAATCCTCCAGCATTATGGAGTCAAGCTGGTATTTACAGGACATTTACACATTCAGGATGTGGCTTACTCGCAAGGCGTTTATGACATCACCACTGGTTCGTTAGTTAGTTATCCTCACCCGTATCGTGTGTTTGAGTTTCAACAGGATGATTACGGTAGAGAGTGGTTACAAATGAGATCACATCGCGTTGAAAAAGTAGCTGATTTCCCCAAACTGCAACATTTCTCACGTCAGTGGATGGGCGATCGCTCTTTTGCCTTCATGGTCAAATTATTAACACAGTACCCCTTAAACCTATCATTGGCGGAAGCAGAAGCATTAGCTCCTAGTCTGCGGGACTTTTGGGCAAGCATTGCCGATGGGGATGCTTTATTAGACTATCCCCAAATTCCCTCAGCCGTGCGTCGCCATTTTCAGACCTATGGTGCGATCGCCAGTGGTATTCCCACCCTCATTGATAACAACAGCACTCTCCTGTTAACTAGGGCGTAGGGGGAAGAGGCAGGGGAGCAGGGGGCAGGGGGCAAGGGGGCAGAGTGCAGGCTTGCCCTGAGCGCAGTCGTTTGCGTAGCATCCCGAAGGGTAGGGGAGCAGGGGGGAAGAAACTTACTCATAACTTTCTTTACTCAGCACTCAGCACTTTCCCCACTCAGAAATCAGCACTCAGTTGCCGACAAATGCCAAAAACCGAGGTGTAGCCATGTACAAAGGTGCTACCACCCACAGGGCCGATTTCGCCATTGCAGAAAAAACCACCTATGGGGATATCGTGAATGTAACGCCGAAATAACTCCGAATCAAAATTGGGCTTGCCGTAAAGACCTTGACCACGACCCACACAGGAAAACATGAAAGCCGCAGTTGCAGAGGGTTGGTAAGCTTGTTGATGTTGATAACGTTCTAGAAGTAATTCCAAGTCTTCTGCTGAGGCTTGGGCATCCCGTAGTTGGAATTGTAGGCGTTGTCCAGGACGGGCAATATCTCCAATGGCGATCGCTCCCACAGATGGATCTACCCCCAAGATGCTGCGAATCAAAAAATCTCCCTGCTGTAAAGAAAGCTTAAACTGATCCATCACTATCCCCACAAACAGAGAATGTTGTGCCAGCATCCGCTCTTGTTCACTCAGGCTACCAATCAAATCTCGCAACACCACTAGAGGCACTTTTTCATCAAGTTCCAAAATGATATTACGTTCAGCTTTTGTGACTTGCATCGGCTGTCCGATGGGTCTACACCCTTGCGCCACAATAGTTTCTAAAACAATATTGCCGCTTAATGCCAAACCCACCGTTCCCTCACGATACAGGTGCTGGTGTAGTTCGCCGGAAGCATTATGACAAAACAGAGATATCTGACTACTTGCACCCCCAGAACTAGCCTGTCCCCCAATGATTACCGAACCAGGGTAGGCAAAATCTAGCCCCTGTAATAAATCATTGATTCTGGAAGAAAAGGCACTAGACAGCAAAATGAACTGGGGCGCAGGAGATGGTTCCACACCAATCACATCTATCCAAGCATCTGGTGAACTATCCAAGTCTGGTAATTCTTCTGCTAGGACATGAAAAACTTGCATATTCACACCTGGCAAATGACCCAAAGTGAGGCTGATAGCAGGTTCTGCCTCTAATTCTTGCGGTTCTCCTGTAGCTGTAGTACCAATTACGCCAAGACCACTACAGCCGATCAATACAGGTACTGAAAGTTTTTCAGCCAACAAGGGTAAAAGCCGGGAGTACTCACTCGCAAAAGCAGACGAAATGAATACCAGCCCTAAATCAGCAGGTACTGTTAACGACGAGACAGCCTGTTGTACTACATCTGTAACAGCTGCTTCTAAAGAAGGACGGGTTGATAGGGCATTTGCCCACTGCATTTGGTCTGCCATGAATTTTGGGCTAATTTTTTTTTGTTAGTCTAGTAGTATTTTACTTTTGCCCCAACTACATATACTAAAATATATTGTATGATTATACTTTCATAGTACGGATACTACAAATAATGCTTCAAAGATTCCGAACGGTTGTCTTGAGCATGGATCAATAAGCTAAAATACTTAACGTAACGGCTAAGTAGTTAGAATGGTTAACTATAGAAGAAAAAGATGCCATTCTTGAAGTTTTTCTATACTGGTACGAAAATTACACAAAGAGACTAAACTATGAGCGACATCCAAGAAAAAATCCAAGAAACAATCGAAACAGAAGTAGAACAAGCCCGGACTGTTTGTGACACTTCAGGTAGCACCTCGGCAGAGTGTGCAGCCGCTTGGGATGCAGTGGAAGAACTGCAAGCTGAAGCTGCCCACCAACGCAGCAAGAAGCCAAAAAATTCACTAGAACAATACTGTGATGATAACCCAGAAGCTGCTGAGTGCCGGGTTTACGAAGACTAGAAAGTGAGTCGGTAAATTTGTTTTTACCGCACGAGCAAGCAACGAGAATCTACTTACTGATGTCTTGCACCTTGGCGTTAACCCGATATCAAATCTAAATCCATCCCTATAAAAAATTATAGGTTTGGGTGAGTCTAGGAGGTTTCTATTGAGGATCTATGATCCTGAACACGAACTCCTAGCAATTAGAAAATTGGGTTTTTTTGGACTTATTGGTTCATTTCTTCGGGGCGAGTTCCGTAACTCTCCCGATGGCGCTGTAGGATTATGTCAGATATTTAAGTTGAACTTCTGTCAGTTGCTTGTTTTTTTTAACTATAATCTTAGCAAATAGCAGAATAATTGATTTAAATTTATTATTGATAATCTAAAAAAAAGTTATGAATGAAGTTTGGTTTCGCCAGTTTGTCTGGATTGACTATCGACTGGCATTGTTATTTTTAGTATTTATTCCTCTAATTCTGATAATTTGGGCATTTGTCCAAAAAGCCGAAGGAATGCAACGCCTGTTAACCATTTACTGGCGAGTCTCCAGTTTGCTAGCCATCACGATTTATTTAATGATTGCTCAGTATCCAGTTAGCTTTATCTCCGGTTGGATGGCGCGAATTTTGATTCCCATTTCGCTGTGGTTTTGGGTTGACCTCAATGATGAAATTGATTATCAGGCAAATACCCCTTTGAAGCTGATTTTTACATCTTGGCGATGGGGTGTCAGTGTTTATTCTATTTTAGGTGCGATCGCTCTTATTCCATTTGTGGGGTGTGCTGTCTCCACCACTGCGATCAAAAGTTCCTATTGTCAAGTTTGGCTGGAAGCGCCCTTACTCTTCAAACAATATTTCCATGCTAATAGCACACCTGCTTTTTTAGGCTTTCTGGGCATCGTGGGTTTAGTAGTTTATGTAGTTTCCTTGATCTACTTTGTCCTTGTTAAGCTCGGTAAACAGGGACGTTCAGCTACACAACACTAGTGCTGGGTGCTGAGTGGGGAAAGTTTGAGTGAAGAAAGTATGGATAATTCTATAGGTAAGCGGCTGGAAGAATATACCAATAAACGCCCCCAAGAAGTCTTATTGGTAACAGTGGAAATTGACGGTGAGCAAGATAAAATTGCCATTTTTAAAGGTTTTTCTAGTTCTTTGATGCGTTCAACTGCATTCGATCCCGATGTGCCAGTTATCCCAGATGAAGCCATAATTCTCAGTGTTGATCGCATCCAAAGCCCTTACAATCCTGAAACACCCCGTTATATCCAACAAGGAATTTCTGGGGAAGCTATGGAAGATTTACTCTCAGAAGTCATTGGTCATTAGTTATTAGTCATTAGTCCCCACAAATGTCTCGTTCTGGATACACTCTCCCGGTTTTTGCCTGTGCTTCGGCTATTGCGGCGTTACACTGGTTACGCCATTGTCAACCTCTCACCTCGGTGTCGGTGGATTTGATTTCACCAGCGCAATTGGCAGAAATATCCATTGAACAGGTAGCAGGACTATCTGAAAATATGGCTTTGGCTATTACTCGCAGTGAACCGGGTGATAATCTCGATTTAACTAGAAATACACCTATTTGGGCGTTGGTGGAATGGAGAACCGGAGATGGCGAAAAGGTAATTATTCAAGGTGGTGAAGGCGTTGGGATACAGCTAAATGCTGATCATCAGCCGGCGATTTATGCTTATGCTCAAAGGCTGCTACAAGAAAACCTCAGCCGGATGTTAGCACCTGAAGAGAAAATCACGGTGAGTATTATTCTACCTGAAGGGCGATCGCTTGCTGTTCGTACTTCTAATTCTGCCTTTGGTGTAGTAGAAGGACTTTCGCTGTTGGGGACAACTGGGATTTCTCAACCTTTAAGTACACCAGATCAATTAGCTTCTTTTCGCACTGAATTACAAGACAAAGCCAGCCGATTTCAAACTTTGGTTTTTTGTATTGGCGAAAATGGTTTAGATTTGGCGCGTAAACTCGGTATTAATCCCGAAAAACTGGTAAAAACTGCTAACTGGCTGGGACCCCTGTTAGTAGAGGCTGATGTTTTGGGTGTTAAAGAAATCTTATTATTTGGCTATCACGGGAAGCTGATGAAATTAGCCGGGGGAATTTTTCACACCCATCATCACTTGGCTGATGGTCGTCGGGAAATTTTAGCCGCCCATTGCGCTCTAGTCGGTTTAAAATCAGAAGACATACACACTATATTTCATAGTCTTACAGCTGAAGCGGCATTAAAATACTTAAAATCCTTAGATGCTGACACAGGTAGCGATTGGGTGAATCAAATTTATAGTGCGATCGCTCAAGCTATTGATACGCGTT
This sequence comes from Anabaena sp. CCY 0017, assembly GCF_963920885.1. Classification (NCBI taxonomy): domain Bacteria; kingdom Bacillati; phylum Cyanobacteriota; class Cyanophyceae; order Nostocales; family Nostocaceae; genus Anabaena; species Anabaena sp. CCY 0017. Next base: position 77,286 of record NZ_CAWUDG010000004.1, read on the forward strand.
CTCTAGAATACATTCAAAGCCATAGCAGTAGAGGTAAAGATACCACAGTTTGCGGCTCGATGCTCTTTGATCGCGATCGCCAAATTATCATCAAGAGCAAAATCGGTTGTATCTTAATGGAAAAATTGTGTTAATTTATTATGAATAATCATAAATAATCCAAATACATATTTTTTTCCGTAGTCCTTCTCAGTTAAATCATTCTTTTTAACACCATGCCATAAGCATAGGCTAGCAAGCGCGTTCAACCTCGCGTTTGTGGGCTATCCACTCAACCAACCATTTACCAGCTAAACCAGGCCATAAGTGGGATCTAGTTTAGACCAAAGAACGAACATCTACCTTACATCTACAACTCCCCCCATCATGAATACAGCGGTGACTCTACAAACCGAACAAGCGCCTCAAATGGAAAATTTGGGGCGGCTAGATCGTCAAATCATTGTAATTCTAGACTTCGGCTCGCAATATTCCGAACTAATTGCCCGTCGGATCAGAGAAACTCAAGTATACTCTGAAGTTCTCTCTTATCGCACTACACCGGAACATTTACGAAAACTAAATCCCAAGGGCATTATTCTCTCCGGTGGCCCCAGTTCAGTTTATGATGATCACGCTCCCCATTGTGATCCAGAAATCTGGAATTTAGGCATTCCCATCCTGGGTGTGTGCTATGGAATGCAGTTGATGGTGAAGCAACTTGATGGGGAAGTAGCAAAAGCTGATCGCGGCGAGTATGGCAAAGCATCATTATATATAGATGACCCCACCGACTTATTAACTAACGTCGAAGAAGGGACTACCATGTGGATGAGTCACGGAGATTCAGTCACCAAAATGCCAACAGGGTTTGAATTGTTAGCCCATACAGATAATACACCCTGTGCAGCGATCGCTGACCACGAAAAGAAACTATATGGTGTCCAGTTCCATCCCGAAGTAGTACATTCTCTCGGTGGTTTACCATTAATTCGCAACTTTGTTTATCATATCTGCGATTGTGAACCCACCTGGACAACAGAGGCGTTTGTCGAAGAAGCAATTCGGGAAATTCGCGCCAGAGTTGGTGATAAGCGGGTACTTTTAGCCTTATCTGGGGGAGTTGATTCTTCCACACTGGCGTTTTTGTTGTACAAAGCCATTGGGGAGCAATTAACCTGTGTGTTTATTGACCAAGGCTTTATGCGGAAATTAGAGCCAGAAAGATTATTGAAACTATTTAAAGAACAGTTTCATATTCCTGTAGAATATGTCATGGCGCGCGATCGCTTCTTATCTATGATAGAGGGTATCACAGACCCCGAAGAAAAACGCCGCCGCATCGGACATGAATTTATCCAGGTCTTTGAAGAAACATCCAAACGCCTGGGACACTTTGACTATTTAGCCCAAGGTACTCTGTATCCTGATGTCATCGAGTCTGCTGATACCAACGTTGATCCCCAAACCGGCGAACGGGTAGCAGTAAAAATTAAGAGTCATCATAACGTTGGTGGTTTACCGAAAGACTTGCGGTTTAAACTTGTAGAACCATTGCGGAAACTCTTTAAAGATGAAGTTCGGAAAGTGGGGCGTTCCATTGGTTTACCAGAAGAAATTGTTCAACGCCAACCCTTCCCCGGCCCTGGTTTAGCAATTCGTATTTTAGGCGAAGTCACCCCAGAACGGTTGAACATTTTGCGTGATGCTGATTTAATTGTTCGCCAAGAAATTAACAAACGTGGTTTATATCACGATGTTTGGCAAGCCTTCGCCGTATTATTACCGATTCGCAGTGTCGGCGTAATGGGTGATAAACGTACCTATGCTTACCCCATTGTCCTCCGAGTTGTCACCAGTGAAGATGGTATGACTGCTGACTGGGCGCGCATACCTTACGATATATTAGAAGACATTTCTAACCGCATCGTCAACGAGGTGAAAGGTGTTAACCGTGTGGTTTACGATATTACTTCCAAGCCACCTGGAACCATAGAATGGGAATAATTTTTGGTTAATTTAATCAACCACAGATGGACACAGATAAACACAGATTTATCAGTGTCCATTTTTTGTGTTCTTCTCAAATTTTTTCCCTTCCCTAAAAATCACAGTAGTGGCGTGACAAGCTTAAAATATTACAAAAAATTGTAGGTTGGGTTGACGTAAGGAAACCCAACATCATTCATTATTGGCAGTGTTGGGTTGCGCTGCGCTTAACCCAACCTACTATGCAAAAAAGGCGCACCAGTTATCGACCAAGAAAAAGCATAACCATTGACATAGTATTGTTATTGATACTATTATTGATTTAAAGCTCATACCAAGTTGCTTTTTAATATGTCATTTTGTAGAAACTTTCTACTCCTTTAATAACAACTTGGTATAAACCTATGGCACAAATAGAAAAACTCCTTGCTCAGTTCAAGAACAATCCTAAAAATGTCAACTTTACCGATTTAGTAAAGGTTTGCAATCATTACTTTGGAGAACCCAGACAGCAAGGAACAAGCCATTCTGTCTATAAAACACCCTGGGCTGGAGATCCGCGTGTCAACATTCAAGAAAAGAATGGAAAAGCAAAAGTTTATCAAGTAAAGCAGGTTTTAGAAGCGATTGAAAAAATTGAGGAAATGAAAGATGGTTAACTACGACCACTACACCTATAGAGTTACTTGGTCAAGGGAGGATCAAGAATTTGTAGGACTGTGTGCTGAATTTCCAAGTTTATCTTATCTCCATGAAAATCGTTCTACTGCACTCGAAGGTATTACAAACTTGGTCAAAGATGTAGTAGCTGATATGGAAGCAAATAATGAGAGGATACCAGAACCTATTGCAGAAAAAAACTACAGTGGTAAATTTCAAGTTCGTATTCCTCCAGAACTTCATCGTAGACTAGCCATAGAAGCAGCAGAGGAAAATGTCAGCTTAAATCGCTATGTAAGCCTTAAACTTGCATATTATTATAGTTGAAATCAACAACACCTTTTACTTACAGATGTAGTTAGCGACAGCGTAACCCACCAAAACCCTTATAAAAATTGAATTGATTATTTAACTCACCGTTGCAAAAGTGTAAATGGTGGGTTACGGCGTAATATCCTATTCATTTTTATCATGTAATATCGTGCGCCTAACCCACCCTACTATGCAAAAAAGGCACACCAGAGTAAGAGTAGGGATTTATTCGGGTAAAAAGTCCTTATCCAAAGATTCATCGGTGGTGAAGGGAGATTCTACAGGAAAGGTATCAAGTGATAATCCAGTTTCTATGGCTGCTTGTTGACGTGCATCTTGATAACATTCTGCAAAGGTTTCGGAAAAGTAGTTTTTTAAACTAGGACTATCTTGCAAGTTTTTAGTTAATATCCGCCGATGCTCAAATATAGTTGAAAGCCAATTATTTGTGCGTTTCTCTGGTTGATATTTATATTTCAGCAAGTGCATTAATAAAACAACTAAATTACTTTCTAATGCTCTTTTTTCACTTCTCCCCATACATTCAATTTCTTCAATGAGATTGGCTAAATCAACTTCAGCAAATTTACCTGCTTTTAATTGTTCAGCCGTCGTCTCTAGCCATAGATAAAAATCTTGGTCGTAAAGTTGGGAGTTTGTCGAAACTTTTGGTTGAGGTGCTGTCATTTAATTTTTTCAACCTGCCAAAATTTAACCCATTGATAACAATATTTTAGACCAATTCTAACTTTAAGTGAATTACGAATAAAAAGATCCCCGACTTCTTGAAGAAGTCGGGGATCTAAGCCTTGCGACGTTTGCAATTTTCAAGCACCCATACCTGAATATCGTTTTAATCCCGCACGCCACAGCAGACGATTTGCACCCCAAAATAACAATATCCAACCCACAAGTGATAAAAATCCCCTTGCTACATCCACAGGTAGCCCCACCAAAAGACTAACTGGGAAATTAATTAAATAAGGAAAAGGCGTAAACATGACTATTGTTCGCACAGTTTCAGGAAACACATCTAAAGGCGCAATTAACCCCGACAAAAATAAATAAAATAACAGCCAAAAAGTTTCCAAAGCGCTAGCACGTTCTGTCCAAAAGGCGAACAGACCAAAGGTGTACTGAATTATAAACCGTAAGACAAAAGCTAACGTCACCGCTAAACCAAACAGCAAAAACTGCCCCAAATTCGGCAACCAAACAGCTTGGGGATAGAGGATGAAAAACAAGAAAACTAATAGCAATATAAACGGTATGCGAGCAACTCTTTCAGAAAGATGACCCGCTACGTGATGCCATACTGGGTCTATCGGTTGTAATAACCGGAATGACAGCTTACCCTCCACTACTTCTTTTTCAAAATCCCAAATTACCCAGACAACTGTAAGTTGCCTAACAAAGAAAACCGTAATAAAGTAACGGGCAAAATCTACAGGTGTTAAACCAAACTGTCCACCTTGCGCCGCCTGTATCCATACACCCATCAGGATAATTGGTAAAGCCCCAGCCAAAACCCATAAAATCAATTCTGCCCGATACTCAAGCATATAGGCGTAGTAAACAGAGAGAAATGTCAAGATTTTCTTAATAATTTTTTTCACAGAAATCACGAATTACGTTAGCGAAGCTCCTCTGTTAGCGTAGCTCTCCCAAAGGGAGCAAGAGGCATTACGAATTACGTTAGCGTAGCTCTCCCAAAGGGAGCATTACGAACTACGAATTACACTACACCTGCATGAAAAACCCTGCCAATCACTTCTTCTATTGCTGGCTCGGTCACTGTTAAGTCGATTACTTCTAAATCATTCAAAATCTGAGATACTGTCCGAGTTAGCGCTTCTCGCTGTACCATAAAGCTGACTGCACGCCCCTCTAAAAGTTTGATATCACCATAAAACATAAGTTTTTCTCTGGGTAGCGGTTGGGCTAACTCAATATGAATTTCCCGGTAGGGGGCGAAATTTTTCAGCAGTCCATCTAGACTACCGTCATACATCAGCTTTCCTTGGTGAATCAACAGCACACGCTCACATAAAGCAGTAATATCAGCCATGTAATGACTAGTTAATAATACGGTGGCTTGATAACGCTGATTGTACTCGCGCAAAAAATCACGCACCGCTACCTGTGCATTTACATCTAGTCCTAGTGTCGGTTCATCCAGAAATAATACATGAGGATGATGCAAAAGTGCGGCTAACAGTTCGGCTTTCATCCTTTCACCTAAAGACAATTTCCGCACCGGTTGGGTCAGCTTACCTTCTAAGGTCAGCATCTCTGTTAATTCCCCAACTCGCTTTTGAAATTCTTTATTAGAGATGTTATAAACAGCAGCATTAATTTTCAAAGAATCGAGTGCTGGTAAGTCCCAAAGCAACTGCTGTTTCTGTCCCATTACCAAGGTAATTTTTTGCAGAAATGCCTCTTGGCGCAGAAATGGTTCGTATCCCGCTACTCTGACTTTACCTTCCGAAGGATGAATTAACCCTGTCAGCATTTTCAGGGTAGTGGTTTTACCTGCACCATTTGGCCCCAAAAAACCCACGACTTCACCAGGTGCTATTTCAAAGGAAACATCTTGTACTGCTTTAATAGGGCGGTAGGTGCGCCTAAAAAAGTGGGTAAGTGTGCCTTTTATCCCTGGTTCTTTAACAGCAACTGGGTAAAATTTACTCAGGTTTTCAACGGTGATAATTGACATAATTTTATATTGAAACTACAGATAAATACAGATAGATGCACATCAATTATTTATCTGTATTGATGATTGCTTCGGCAAACACAAGGGTTACTTTAAACGCCCAGAGCGCAAAATACTAAAAACTAGCCACAAACCTAATAAACTGGCAGCAGCAAACAGGACACTACTTAAAAATGAGAGTTGAGTGGTTTGGGCTTTGGTGGAAATAACGGCTGCTCCCATAATTAGAGAACCTACCAAGATGCTAAACGATAATCTGTTAGCGGCATCATCTAAAGTGCGCCGCATACCATCTAAACCACCGAGGGAGAGATTCCACTGTAAGGTTTCGGATGTAACGCGATCTAATAACAGTTCAATTTGCCGGGGAGATTGTAATGATAAACTCTTAATATCTAGGGCAGTTCTTAAAAGCGATCGCACTGGATTATCGCCTAATAATTGCCGCCGAAACAAGTCTGTAATTAATGGCTGAATTTCGTCAAATAAATTCACCTCTGGGTTGAATGCACGGGCTACTCCTTCTAAGTTTGCCAGAGTTTTAGCATATAAACCCATATTGCTGGGTAAGCGGATTTTATTGTTACGAGCTACTTGCAAAATTTCATAAATTACCTGACTGAAATTCATTTCACCCAAGTTGACATTATGATACTTCCGCAACATTCGATCATAGTCATTTTCTAACCGTGACAAAATCACCGCCTGAGAAGAATCTGCTAACTGTAAAGTTAATTGCGCGCATCGCCCCGCATCTAAATCAATGATTGCTAAGAGCATTTCTGTTAATATCTGCTGAGTGCGGGGATCAAGCCTACCCACCATGCCACAGTCTAAAAGTGCGACGCGACCATCTGCGAGATAAAATAAATTTCCCGGATGGGGATCAGCGTGAAAGAAACCATCAATGTATAGTTGCTGGAAAAAAGCTCGAAATAACAAAGTCGTGATTTCTTGGCGTTGTGTATGAGCAGTTTTACCGTTTTCAATGCTGACTAAATTCGCTGACAGCAACGGGACTCCATCCAGCCATTCCATGACTAATAATTTTTCAGTGGTGATGTCCCAAAAAATTTCTGCAACTACCAGTTGTGTGGGATCAAACCAGTGACTACGGGATAAATTACGTCGCAACTCGTCGGTAAAACCAGCTTCTAGGGTAAAATCTAACTCGTCTTCTAAAGCTTTGGTAAATTCTGCCGCCACGGATTTGATTTCGTAGGCTTGCCCAAAATCTGTGCGCGCAACTAAATCAGCAATTCCTTGAATTAAAGCAATATCTTGAGCAACAGTGAGAGCAATTCCCGGACGTTGCACTTTCAAAGCTACTTCTCGACCATCTACCAATGTGGCGCGATGAGTCTGGGCGATTGATCCCGCCGCTACTGGTACAGGATTAACTACACTGAAGGTTTCTTCTAGGGGGCGTTTGAGGTGCTTACGGATGAATACTTCTACCTCTGTCCAGGGAACTGGAGGTACTTCGTCTTGGAGAGTGGAAAGTTCCTCAATGTAGGCGGCGTTGAGTAAGTCGGGACGGGTAGAAAGTAGCTGACCAAGTTTGACATACACTGGCCCTAAATCCACCAGGATATTCTTTAAAACCGCAGGTGTGGGTAGCTGGGGTTCATCAGCTTTACCACCAGTTAGCAGCCTTCGCATATAGTCCCAACCATTGCGAAGGACTACTTCGATAATTTCTCTTTGACGGGGAACAGTTTGGGTGAGGAACATTATGGGGAGATGGGGATATTAGGGGGATGGAAAGATTAGGGAATGGAGAAGAAGTTGATGTATCTTTTAGTCTCTAGCTCCTAGTCCCTAGTCCCTAGTCCTGCAAACAGACATTTCAGTTATAATAGAGGCAACAAATCTTAAACATCTGCTGAGGGTTTTAACTCTTCAAGCTTAACAGTTACAACAGTTCAGTAAATCGGGGATCATTTGCCAGGGTTTTAAGAATCTGCTTAATTTCTTGAGTGCGATTTTTGTTCACAACCAAAGTAACGTTGCGATCGCGCACAATTACTACATCTTCTAACCCAATTGTCACAATTACATCTTCTGAATTAGTAGCATAAACAATCGCCCCCTGCGTATCTAACCCTACATGAGTAGCGAGTTCTACATTGGGATTATCGGCTTTTTTCAGTAAGCGCTCAAGTGCATTCCAATCACCTAAATCATCCCAACCAAATTCAACTGGCAAGACGTATGCTAAATTTGTTTTTTCCATGAGTGCATAGTCTATACTCTGTTTAAGCAACTGAGGATATATATCAGGGCCTTGTTGTTCTAATGGTTCGATAATTTCTGGCGCATGGGTATATAGTTCCTTGAGAACCACCCCAGCCCGAAATACGAACATTCCGCTATTCCAGCTAAAACGTCCCGTGGATAAAAAAGTTTCTGCTGTTTCACGGTTGGGCTTTTCAGTAAAGCGGTTGACGTGATAGGCTGGCAAATCATTAAAGCTACCAATCTTTTCGCCTTGTTCAATGTAGCCGTAACCAGTTGATGGGAAAGTAGGCTTGATCCCCAAAGTGACAATCGCCTCCGTGCTTGCCGCTAACTGGGTAGCAGCATCTAAGGTGCGTTTAAATGCTTCTTGGTCAGCTATCCAATGGTCAGAGGGAAAAAAGCCGATAATAGCATCTTCTCCGTAACGTTTCTTAATTTCCAAACTTGCCCAAGCAACGGCTGCGGCAGTGTCTCGCCCTTCTGACTCAATTAATAAATTTTGATCTGGCAGTTCAGGTAGTTGTTGTTTAACACCTGCGGCTATCTGACTAGAAGTAATCACCCAGAGGTTATTCCAACCACTGGTAACTGTGATTAATCTATCGGCGGTTGCCTGTAAGAGACTTCTAGAGCTACCATCAAGGCTTAAAAATTGTTTAGGTCGGTCTTTCCGACTCAGGGGCCAAAAACGCTCACCTTTGCCACCGGCAAGAATTACAGGAAACAGTGAATTATTCATGTTGTCATACACACCTAGCTCAGAACACTATCAGTGTACAGTGAGCTTTTGCCCTAGCAAGATTTGTAGCTGCGATTAACATACCTTTAGGGAGTGGTTGAGTGGGGAGATAATTTGTGATTAAACAATTTCAATGGTCAGATAATCAGGTGTCGTTTCAGCAAGTCCCAGAGTTAGAACTAGAGGAAAGACCTCAACAAGTACAATGGCCAGAAAAGGAGCTAGGAATTCAAGAGCCATCAGCTTCAAATCTGGAAATAGTAACTCATGAGCCAGGTGATGTTTCCCGTAGTGTTGTAGAGTCTGTGGGTGCAATTCCCAACGAGCTTTACGACAGGTTAGGTTTGACCATGCCTCGATGGCTACTGTGGACATTGACAGTGGCTGTAGGCATAGTTTTATCAGGTCTTTTGGTATCGACGTTAGCACTGTGGACTCCTCTGTGGAGTAATTTAGATCGAACAGACGAAGAATTAGGATTTTCTGGTAAGGATGACCAGAAAGTACCACTACCTGGGGAATTATGGGGCAACATATCCCAGTATAAACTATCACGACCCATGAATATATTAATTATGGGAGTTGATCCCATAAAAGATACTGTTGATGGCTCACCAGAAAGTTTTACTGGAACCAGCGATACCATGTTGCTAGTTAGGCTTAACCCTAGTAATAAGACTATGCGGGTATTGTCAATTCCCAAAGATACGATGATTGCGATCCCTGAAAAAGGATTGACTAAGGTATCTGATGCCAATGCTCAAGGCGGGCCTGTGTTGGCAGCACGGGTAGTCAGCCGCACTTTAAACAATGCCCCTATTCATCGCTATATACGTATTTCTACGAGCGGTTTAAGGCAGTTAGTTGATCAATTGGGTGGGGTTGATGTTTTTGTACCCCCGGTAATGGAATCTCAAAACCCCAGCAGTCAGTTATCCATTAATTTGGTCAGTGGTTGGCAAACTCTTGATGGTGAACAGGCAGAAATGTTTGCCCGATTCCGGGAAGCCGGAGCAGGGGATCTACCTAGAGTGCAACGACAGCAAGCCCTGATGACAGCCTTAATGCAACGTCTCAATAGTCCGACTGTCTTACCCCGATTACCGCAATTAACCCGCCTGATGCGGAAATATTTTGATACAAATCTCAAAATAGAAGAAATGATGGCGTTAGTAAATTATTCTGTGAATCTGGAACGGGATAATTTTCAAATGACTATTTTACCGGGTAATTTCAGCCGATTCAGTCAAGATCCCAATAGTTATTGGCTAAATCTGAATGGACAACAGAATCTATTGAATGATTATGTTGGGGTAGATACACCAGGTCTGAAACCAGATGTGCGTCCAGTTAATAGCCGTGTAATTGCTATTCAAAATGCTTCCAATCAACCTCAGCTAACAGAAAAAGTTATTCGCTATCTCAAACAAAAAGGTTTTACAAATGTTTATGCGGTGACGGATTGGCCTGATACCCAAAGGCAAACTCAGATTATTGTCCAAAAAGGCGATCGCCAAACAGGACTTGAGCTACATGAAGTCATAGGCTTAGGTAAAATTGAGGTGTCGGCAACTGGGGATTTAGGATCTGATCTCACAATTCGCATTGGTAGAGATTGGAAGTAGTGAGTGCTGAGTGGGTAGGGGCGGGTTTAAGCAGTCAATCTGTGGTTCGTCGAAATCCTTAGTAAACCCGCCCGTACAGGAGTTCTGAGTCAGGAAAAATATATAATTTTTCTACTATTCACTCGCCACTCTTGACTCAGTAGTATTCACATAGTTATGTAAAGTTATGAAAAAGTTTTTACTAAGATTATTAAGTTTGATTGTGATTTTGGTTTTGGCTTGGTTATGGGTGATCATTAATCCTCAACCGGCTTTTGCTCAAATCAACACCATCAACTACAGTAATGGCAGTCTCCAAAATCGGGATTTTTCTAACACCGATTTAGCTGGGGGAACTTTTGTGGCGGCAGAAATGCGGGGGGCAAATTTTCAAGGGGCAAATTTAAAAAATGCCATTCTGACTAAGGGTGTTTTACTCAATGCTAATTTGGAAAATGCCAACCTTGAAGGTGCTTTAGTTGACCGTGTGACTATGGATGGGGCAAATTTAAAAAATGCTATTTTCACCGAAGCCACTATGACCCGGAGTCGTTTTTTTGATGCGGATATTACGGGGGCGGATTTTACTGATGCTTTGATAGACCGCTATCAAGTGGCTTTAATGTGCGATCGCGCTAATGGCGTAAATCCAGTTACCGGGGTGGCAACACGGGATAGTTTGGGATGTCCATAGTGGGGAATGGGGAGTGGGAAATAATATAATTACGAATTACGAATTACGAATTACGAATTAAAAACTGAGTGACACAAGAAGATCCCAAACCCGCTCGTTCTTTTGCAGGAATTGCTGGAATTGTAGCGGCGGCGACATTAATTAGTAAAGTATTTGGTTTAGTCCGACAGCAAGCGATCGCAGCTGCTTTTGGTGTGGGTGCTGCCGCTACTGCTTATAGTTACGCTTACATTATTCCGGGTTTTCTCTTAATTCTCCTGGGTGGTGTAAATGGACCATTACACAGTGCGGTGGTCAGTGTTTTAGCCAAGCGCAAAAGAGAAGAAGGCGCACCACTGGTAGAAACAGTCACAACTCTGGTGGGTGGATTACTGTTACTGGTGACGGTGGCTCAGATTTTCTTTGCTGATACAATTATTGATATTGTTGGTTATGGTTTAGAACCTACAACAAGAGCGATCGCCATTCAACAAATCCGCATCATGGCCCCAATGGCTTTATTTGCGGGGTTAATTGGCATTGGTTTCGGCACACTCAACGCCGCCAATCAATATTGGTTACTTTCAATTAGTCCCTTATTATCCAGTATTACTGTCATTGCCGGCATTGCCATCTTAACAGGGCAACTAGGTAAAGATATTATTCAGCCAGAATACGCCCTCATCGGTGGTATGGTCTTAGCTTGGGGAACCTTAGCAGGGGCAATTCTCCAGTGGTTAGTACAGCTAATTGTGCAGTGGCGCTTAGGATTAGGTACATTACGCCTGCGGTTTGATTTTAAATCCCCTGGGGTGCAAGAAGTCATTAGAATCATGACACCGGCGACAATTTCCTCTGGGATGATGCCGATTAATGTCGCCACTGACCTATATTTTGCTAGTCCGATCCCCGGTGCGGCGGCTGGTTTTAACTATGCCAATCTCCTGGTACAGACTCCTTTAGGAATTATTTCTAATATTATTTTGCTACCTCTGTTACCAATGTTTGCAAAACTAGCTGATCCAGAACATTGGCCAGACTTAAAACTACGCATTCGCCAAGGAATTTTACTCACCGCCGTGACTATGCTACCTTTAGGGGCGCTGATGATCGTGTTATCTGTGCCAATTGTGCAGATAGTATATGAACGGGGTGCTTTCAAACAAGAAGCTACACAGTTGGTTTCATCCCTGCTGATTGCTTACGGTATTGGGATGTTTGTTTATTTGGGGCGTGATGTTTTAGTACGGGTGTTTTACGCCTTGGGCGATGGACAGACACCATTTCGCATTAGTATTTTTAACATTTTCCTCAACGCTGGACTAGATGCAATTTTGGTGAAACCCTTTGGCGCTAATGGTATTGTGTTGGCAACAGTAGGCGTAAATTGCAGTTCAATGTTGATGCTGTTATGGTTGCTTGACCGCAAACTCAATGGTTTACCTTGGCGTGAGTGGAGTTTACCAATTTTGGGTTTAACTGGGGGTAGTATTGTGGCTGGGTTAGCCAGTTTTGGAACTTTGGTCGGTTTGCAGCAGTTGTTAGGAACCCAGGGGTTAATTATTCAACTGTTGCAGTTGTGTGTATCAGGCTTAGTGGGGATTTTGGTATTTGCAATTATTGTGTCATTCCTGAAAATACCAGAGGTGAATACCTTTGTGGTGCGGATGCGTCAGCGATTTTTGAAGAGATGAAATTATATCAAGTTCCCATTAATACTTGGTAAATGAGGTACAGACATCAATATGTCCCACATTCGTTATAGATTTTTTGCCCCTTCCCTTCCCTTGTAGGAAAGGAGTTGGGGTTAGGTTCCGTCGAACTTACGTTAAGCTATTGCCAATCAGTAGAACTTAAATATTCTTACTTTGAGTAATATTACTGGTTTACGATACCAGTAGATAGATTATATTTCTTCTTAATGCAAAGAAATTTTAATCATGGATGAAGTTGTTAGAAAATTAGCTGGTATTGGATTACCAGCCATTATACTTCTCATTACAATGGCATCAACAGGTTTAGCAGGTGCTGCTGCAATTACTGCGGCATTAGCTATGTTGGGTCCAGGCGGAATGGTAGGTGGTATTGTACTACTTGGAATAGTAGGGTTAGCATCAGATGCACTTAGCAAATATGGATTAACATCATTACTTAAAGCAATATATTCAGAAAGGAGATCAAGAGGCGAATCATTACAGAACCTATGTAGAGAAATTGATAGCTTACCAATTAGTAAAGAACTCAAGTTAGTCTTAAAAGACGATATTGGCTCCTCTCGTTAATGAAAAATGTTCATCAAGGATTGAGAATAAAATGCTATTGAATCACAGAATCACGTTTATATGCCCATACAGCTATTAATCCAAACACCCCTCCAGCCCATAATAGCCATAGAAAATGTAGCGAGAGATGTTGATCATAATTCAGACCTGCTGCCCATAGGGTTAATTCTCGATAGTGGTAAAACGGTGAAAAAGCAACTACATCCTGTAAAAAATGTGGCTGAGTTAGAGGTAAAGCACCGCAACTTGCCAAGCCGATAGGAATCGATAAGCCAGCAATAGAGTCGTAACTTTTAGGTTGTGTCAAGTAACTTAAAGCTAGTCCAAAAACTGCAAAGGGTATCACGCCTAAAACTAAGCTGAGAAAAACGAGAAATACTTGCCCGATATCAGTTTCTATTCCTAATCGCCAGACTCCTATTATCATAATTAATGCAATAGTTATGGCACATATTAGTAGAGTGGTTACAATTTTTGCAGTGATATAGATAACTGGTGGTAATGGGGTTACACGAAGCAATTTTAACCAACCTTCAGCGCGTTCAACTGACACTCTCTTACCTAATCGATCAATTGCAATAGTCAATAAAATTAATACACTAAATGATAACAGCGCTTGTTTAGCAGCTTCACCATGAAATGGAAACACGGCACTAAAGCACGCAAACAGAATAATACCTAATAAAGACAAAGGTGTACGCCATAATTGAATTATTTCTATCCATATTTGCTGTATAAGTATGAATGCAGCACTTTGTGGATTAATGAAAGTTTCTCTTTGTAGCTTTTCTTGATTTTCGATTTTAACTAATATTTCTTCTTGACTTGTGATATTCTCTGCTTGGCTAATTTGACCTTCTGATGGTGCGTCATTAATTTTATGAAGCGTTACATAACGCGTTGCAAGTTGATTAAGCTCCTTCCAATCTGACTGATTATGTGTAACCATTAAAATGGTAATTCCTTGCTCTCGGCAGAGTCTTATTTGCTGCCAAAAATCTTCATAGCTTTTATAGTCTAAGTCTCTCGTAGGTTCATCAAGTATAAGCAGTTCTGGATTACCTACTAAAGCCAGAGCAAAATATAAACGCTGCGTTTCCCCACCACATAACTTACTCGCCGATGTTTCAGATTGATCTTCAAGACGAACCCTTTTCAAGATAGCTGAAACTGTCTGTGAATTAGGATAGTAGCTTCTTACAAGCTGGACAAGTTCTTTAACTTTCAAATTTGGGGGAACATTTGTTTTTTGTAAAACTACACCTACAGATGTTTTGGCAGATGATTCTTGAGGAGAAAGCCCCATGAGTTTGACTTCTCCTTCACTTGGTTGGATAATTCCTAGAATTAAATTAAGTAAAGTAGTTTTACCTGCACCATTCTCTCCTCGCAATACTACAAATTCCCCTTTCTCCACAAAAAAATTAACCTGATTAAGAATAGGAATTTTACTAAAACCTTTAGAAAAAGTTTTACAAACTTGGCTAACTTCAATTAGTCGATTCATTGTCAATTTCTCTATGATAACTAAGATAGATGAAGCGAAGAATAGATAAAAAACCAGACAGCAGAGGCTATACCAACAGCAGGTAGTAATGAAATTCCTAAGAATGTAGTTAAAACTATAACTGTTGCTGTTCCTCCCGCAAAAGCCCAAAAATCACCGGTTAATGTAGAAGAATGTCTCCCCACATCATTACAAAAGCTTAAAATGCACAAGTCATTCCCCCTAGTAACAAGGAAAAAGGTAGCGACTATTCCAATAATAAAAAGTCCAATTATAATCAGTTTACTTGAATCAACTGATAAAATTGAATTTTGATTTTTAGCTGGTACAGCTTCCAAGGGTATAGCTGGATTATTACTGATTTGATTATCTGAACTCTTTACTTGATTGATAGAAGAATTTGATAATTGTTGTGTACTATCTGCGGAACTATTATTATCTTGAGGGAGAGATTGCATGGCTGATTTTTCCTAAAATAAACCTTTGAATATTTAAAATTGGTGGTTCAATTCGCTCCAATAGACAAAACTGTTCTAATGGCTAACCAAGTAACAAATCCAGATCCAATAATAACGGCTAGTGGAGCGCCTGCAATTAAAGCCATACCTGTTGCCACACCTATAGCAATAGTACCAGCAGTGACATCAGGAGATTTTTCTAAATTTTCCAAGATGGTAGTGGGTGGATTTTTACTAGGATTTTTTGGAAGATTTGAAGTTTCATGTTTATGCTCAATGTTCGGTTGAGTTTGAATAATCTTGTTTTGCTTGATATTGGAAGACTGTATGTGAATAGGTTTTTTTAGGCATTCTGTTGGAAGATCACCAGACCAATGAATCATCGGATTGCAAGAGTGTTGAACCTGCAAAGTAGTAGTTGCAAGTAAAACAGTCCATGTCAATAAGCAAACTAGCAGGATTGCTTTAAAATGCAATCGCAGAATTTTGTCAAGCCAAGATAAAGGAGACTTGGTTGAGAATTGCATAGCTAAAAATGTGTGCAGAAATTTACAACAGTTAAAAGAGACAGTTTTAACCAGAAAACAGCTTGCTTTCTGTCTCCTTTACTAATATGCCCTATACGAAGTCTGCTGTAACTTTTTTACGCAAAATTTTTATATATTAAGGCAGAAGTATTGAATGTTAAGATTTTGAGGATATTGCCCAAGTTGTGCATTGGACAGCGACAGCTGTTTTACACTCAAGGAATCAGAACATCAGGAGAAAATGATTATGGGTCTGTTTGATACAATTATCGGTGCTGTGAGCAATCCCAATCAACAAGCTAGTTTAGGTCAACTCGGCAGTATTATTAACACTGTTAATCAGCTGAGTAATGCCACTGGTACAAATCCTTCAACCATACAATCGGTTGTTGGTGTAGTAGGTAACCATGTACGTTCTGCTTTACAACAGAAGCAAGCCTCAGACGGTAATGAAGCAACCCAAGCATTGGTTAATCAATATGCTGGGACTTCTTCTAACCCTCAAGCCGTCAGTTCCCTGTTTCCCCCTCAAATCCAACAGCAGGTAGCACAGATAGCTTCTCAACATACAGGATTAGATGCTGGTACAATTATGCAATTGTTACCTGTGATTGTGCCTATAGTATTAAATTTATTGCAATCTGGTGCTAATACCCAAAATCCCCAAACTAGTGGAAATTCTGTATTAAATTCTTTCTTGGATGCCAACGGGGATGGCGATGTCAATGTTGCCGACGCTATTCAATTATTTAGTAAATATGTTGGCAAGTAGTCGGGAAAATTGTAGAGTCAAGAAAAGTCCTAAGTATTGACCTACTCAACTCACCCATGACTACCGCACCCTTAAGCTGGCAAGAACTAGAAACCCTCACAGACTATCAAATAGATACTGTTAATGGTCTCACCAATGCTAGAGCCAGGTTACGCTTGTTTGGTCAGCCCGAATCTGATGTGCGGGTAACGTTGTACCGCGATAATCACGCCTGGTGTCCTTACTGTCAAAAAGTTTGGTTATGGCTAGAGGAAAAACAGATCCCCTACCGCATCGAAAAAGTGACAATGTTCTGCTATGGGGAAAAAGAAAGTTGGTACAAACGTAAAGTTCCATCAGGAATGCTCCCTGCGGTTGAGCTAGATGGACGAATTATTAAAGAAAGCGATGATATTTTGCTCGCTTTGGAACAGGTTTTTGGTCCATTGAGCCAAGGGATGGAAGACCGCAGGGTGCTGCCTCTACGTCAATTAGAACGACTTTTATTTAGAGCTTGGTGCTTTTGGCTGTGTTCTAAAGCCGCTTCCTCTCAACAAGAACAACGCCACCGAGAACAATTTATCACAGTGGTGGCTAAGGTCGAGGATGCTCTAAGTCGCACCCCAAGCCCTTACTTTCTGGATAGCTTCGGTATTGTTGATGTGATTTTTACGCCATATCTGGAACGGATGAATGCGAGCCTTTACTACTACAAAGGCTACTCCCTGCGAGAGGAAAACCCTCGCTTAAACGCATGGTTTGCGGCAATGGAAAGCCGACCTACCTACCGTGGTACTCAGAGCGACTTTCACACCCACGCACATGATTTACCGCCCCAGATGGGGGGCTGTTGGGAAAACGGCGAAACTCAGATGCTTCTCAATAAAACGCGGGTGGATAATGGTCCCTGGTTTGGGCTACCAGATGTGACTTATCCAGAACCCGAAAACTCCCGCCTGGAAGCTCTTCAACGAACTATCAAACATCGCATCAATATTATCCGAGTCAACCCCTTAGATGATCAATTGTTTGATCAAGCGCTACGTTGTGCTTTAACTCAGATGATGACCAATGAAGACTGTTTACCTCCATCGGGATCTGATGTTGCTCTACGATATTTGCGCGATCGCATTAATGTACCACGAGATATGTCCATCTACGCAGCCAAGCGATTGCGGGAATCCCTGGAAAAAACCGCAGCCCTTGTAGGTAATGGGCAGCCAGCACCCATTCCCACTCAGCATCGACGAGATCAAGACCCGTCTAACTTTGTAAATTAATGTTTAGCAGCTTCGAGTTCATAAGACCTAATCAGAACCGTTCTGAGCCTATCTAAATCATCAACGGAAGAAATGGTTATTTTTGACCATGCTTCCCCTGTAGGTGATACTACTTCTTGGACTACGAAATCTGAAGCTAAAGTTTTAACTTCATCTATACCTAGTCTGGCAATAAAAGTCTTCTTGGTTGAAGATAGAGACAATCGTAAAAACCACCAGTTGGATTTACCAAGGTGAATACCAAAATAATTTACTGTATCCCTATACTGAATTTCAAATTTATAGCTTTGAGATGATTTAAGAATTATTTGTACTTTTTCAAAAGCTGCTAATTCTTCTTCCGTTGTAATTATTCTTGCTTTTTCTTCTTCGTCGCTGTCTACTTCTTCCGCCTTTATATCTGCTTCATCAGTATGATTAATATTAATAGATTCAACGGACTGTGCCATTTCTTGATTCAGAGAACGGGTCATTAATTCTACTAAACTACCTTGAATAGATTTTTTGATAATAGGTTTGAATTTTTCAATCACCTTACCAGTAATTCGACCTTGAATTTCATAACCAGGGGCTACAGTACCAAGTTCACTAACTAAAAAGCGTACAAATCCTTCGGATGGAAAACGTAATACATTCCCAATAAGTTGAGTTATAGCTTTTACATATATCATCTCTTCAGCATGGTTAGTAATAGCTTCAACATCAAAGTTATTACGGTGAAAAAATTTGAGGTTTTCAATGTCTTTAGTTTCATACTCAAGAATATTAAAAATGAAAAATGGCTCCTTATCCATGACATTTTTATCACGTAAATCCGTAAAGAATCGATAATCGATTCCGTTAGTAACTATAGCAACTTTTGTTGTTATCAGCCCATTGAAATAACGACTTAATTGACCATCATGTGCTTCAGCTTTTTGACCATAGGCTTTTGCCTCTACGAACATGACTATAGAACCATTTATAGCTAAAGCATAATCTACCTTTTCAAACTGTCCTGCTTTTTTGATGGCAAAATCTGCTATATATTCTGGTATTACTTCACTAGGGTCATAAACATCGTAACCAAGAGCGCTCAAAAAAGGAACGATTAGCGCCATCTTAGTTGCTTCTTCACCAGAAACATTATCAATTCGCTTACGTACTTGTTCAGACAATTTAGTAATATCTTCAGCAAATCCCATACACGCAAACCTTAATATAGTTAAAACTTACTATTTTGTGTAAGTCATTATACAAGATAACAGCATGGTTTAGCACTAACAAAAAATTAGCCGTTGTGTCACATCAAAATTTTGTCTACGAGTTATAAACACAAAGATCCCCGACTTCTTGAAGAAGTCGGGGATCTGATTCGCTAAGTCAAAAAATTAATGAAATCCTAAAAATGGTTTAATGTCAACCATTAATAAGGCCATTTCCAATCACGAATATCCGGCATATCTTCACCGCGTTCCTGAATGTAGTGCTTATGTTCAATTAGCTTATCTTCTAACATCTGTTTCACATAAGCAGCTTTAGAACCTAATTGTGGTACGCGATCAATTACGTCCATTACTAGGTGAAAGCGATCTAGATCATTCAGCACAACCATATCAAAGGGAGTAGTGGTAGTTCCTTCTTCTTTATAACCACGCACGTGCAAGTTATTGTGGTTAGTGTGGCGATAAGTTAGACGATGAATCAGCCAAGGATAACCATGAAAAGCAAAGATGATTGGTTTGTCTTTGGTAAAGATGGTATCAAATTCTTTACTGCTTAAACCGTGGGGATGCTCACTTTGAGGCTGTAGTTTCATTAAATTGACTATGTTCACTACCCGCACCTTTAACTCTGGGAAGTGTTGGCGGAGAATATCCACGGCTGCTAAGGTTTCTAAAGTGGGAACGTCCCCAGCACAAGCCATGACTACATCTGTTTCGCTACCTTTATCGTTACTAGCCCATTCCCAAATACTCAGGCCTTTGGTGCAGTGCTTGATAGCTGCATCCATATCTAGGTATTGTAATGATGGCTGCTTACCTGCGACAATGACATTGACATAGTGGCGACTTCTCAAGCAATGGTCTGTGACTGATAGCAGAGTGTTAGCATCGGGGGGTAGA
This sequence comes from Anabaena sp. CCY 0017, assembly GCF_963920885.1. NCBI lineage: Bacteria > Bacillati > Cyanobacteriota > Cyanophyceae > Nostocales > Nostocaceae > Anabaena > Anabaena sp. CCY 0017. Next base: position 97,109 of record NZ_CAWUDG010000004.1, read on the forward strand.
TATACGCGAATAATCTCGGCTTTCTTGTTAAGTACATGATCAATAAAACCAGGGTCTTGGTGAGAGAAACCGTTGTGGTCTTGTCGCCAAACGTGTGAAGTGAGTAGGTAGTTGAGAGAAGCAATGGGTCGCCGCCAAGGAATATCATTGGTAGTTTTTAACCATTTGGCGTGCTGGTTAAACATCGAATCAATGATGTGGATAAAGGCCTCATAGCAGGAGAAAAATCCATGACGACCTGTAAGTAGGTAGCCTTCTAACCAGCCTTGACAATTAGTTTCACTGAGAACCTCCATCACCCGACCGTTAGGGGAAAGGTTTTCGTCTTCTGGGAGGATGTCGGCTACCCAAGTCCGGTCTGTAACTTCCAGCACCGCACTGAGGCGATTTGATGCGGTTTCGTCGGGGCCAAAGATGCGAAAGTTACTACTTTCTTCGTTGAGTTGCATCACATCCCGCAGAAACTCTCCGGTGACTTTGGTAGCTTCAGCATAGGTTGTGGCTGGGTGGCTAACATCAACAGCGTAGTCTGGGAAATCGGGCATTTTTAAATCCCGCAGCAGCGCACCGCCGTTGGTGTGGGGATTGTCGCCCATGCGTCGATGTCCGAGGGGCGCTAGTTCTGCTAGTTCGGGAATGAGTGTTCCGTTAGCATCGAAGAGTTCTTCTGGTTTGTAACTCCGCATCCAGTCTTCGAGTAATTTCAGGTTTTCTGGGTGTCCGGTGACACTACCAAATGGGACTTGATGCGATCGCCAGTAACCTTCGGTTTTTTTGCCATTAACTTCCTTCGGACCTGTCCAACCTTTGGGGGTTCTGAGGATAATCATCGGCCACTGGGGACGCTTGCTGAAACCATGTACACGGGCTTCTCTCTGGATGCTTTGAATTTCGGCGATCGCAATATCTAAAGTTGCGGCCATTTGCTGGTGAACATCGGAGGGTTCAACACCTTCGACAAAATAAGGTTTGTAACCATAACCTAAAAAGAGGTTTTCCAATTCTGCATAACTCAACCTTGCTAGTAACGTGGGGTTAGCAATTTTATAGCCATTCAGGTGTAATATCGGCAGGACTGCACCATCATGCACAGGATTGAGAAATTTGTTAGAATGCCAACTTGTAGCTAAAGCCCCGGTTTCTGCTTCGCCATCACCGACAACAGCCGCCACAATTAAGTCTGGGTTATCAAAAGCTGCACCATAAGCATGAACAAGAGCATAACCTAGTTCACCGCCTTCATGAATTGAACCAGGGGTTTCTGGTGCTACATGGCTAGGAATACCACCAGGGAAAGAGAACTGTTTAAAGAGTTTCTTCATTCCCTCAGCATCCTGGGAAATGTTGGGATAGTATTCGCTGTAAGTACCTTCTAGGTAAGTATTAGCTACCAGTCCAGGGCCGCCATGACCAGGGCCTGCAATGTAGATTGTGTTGAGGTCGTACTTTTTAATTACCCGATTCAGGTGAACATAGATAAAATTCAGCCCTGGTGTGGTTCCCCAATGTCCCAAAAGTCGAGGTTTAATGTGTTCTGGCCTTAACGGTTCTCGTAACAGGGGATTGTCGAATAAATATATTTGCCCAACTGAAAGATAGTTAGCCGCACGCCAGTAAGCGTTGATTTTATGCAGTTCTTCATCTGCTAAAGGCTTGGTTTGTGGGGTACTTGTTAAAGTCATATCCAACTCCATTACAAAATTATTTTGATAAATTCTTTAGTCTGCAACTTTAGTGGTTTGTGGTCAGCAGGTCATCTAACTCACGATAAAGTTTTCCAGTTGCGGATGGAAAATTAGGCAGAATTATTCACCAATTCGATTTGATTTGTTTGGTCAGCGAACTTCTAATTGGGAAGACGGGATAGATTTTTACTGAGCCTTATTCAAAATTAAGGTAATAATTTTTAACTTTCTATGTTGTCTCCATGAAAGGTTAACAGATTTAGTATGATATTGAAAGGTTTTTAATATTCATTTTAAATTTGCTTTAATCTCTCTATTAACATATAGAAGATTCTCTGGTGTTAGCTTGAATTTTTCCTATGGTTCCAACTATAAGTATGCCTTTTGGGAGATGTTAATTATCAGATGGAAATTTTGCATTTGACTTATGTAAATTAATTTGGTCAACAAAGAAAACTGATCTTCGGATATTGCCCTACACTTATGGGTATAATTACGACCCAAAGAAAACAGTACGGCTGTTCTACTAGAACCGTAATAAAGATAGTATTATGAAGGATTGTTTCAAGCCGCCTCTTACTATCACCAAGCCGATATGTCAGATAAAAAGCTAGCCCCATCCTTAAATGGACATCTTCCTCATTCTCACCACAACAGCCAGAATACCATTCGGATTCGGGGTGCTAGGCAGCATAATCTGAAGAATATTGACTTGGAATTACCGCGCGATCGCCTGATTGTATTTACTGGTGTTTCTGGTTCGGGTAAGTCTTCTTTAGCCTTTGATACCATTTTCGCCGAAGGTCAAAGGCGTTATGTAGAGTCCCTCAGCGCCTACGCGCGGCAATTTTTAGGTCAATTAGATAAACCGGATGTGGAAGCCATTGAAGGCTTAAGTCCGGCGATTTCCATCGATCAAAAGTCTACTTCCCATAACCCCCGTTCGACGGTGGGGACGGTGACGGAAATTTACGATTACTTGCGGCTATTGTTTGGTCGCGCTGGTGAACCCCATTGTCCGATATGCGATCGCTCGATTGCACCCCAGACAATTGATGAGATGTGCGATCGCATTTCCGATTTACCAGATAGGACTAAGTTCCAAATTCTTGCGCCTGTTGTCAGAGGTAAAAAGGGAACTCACCGCAAGCTGATATCTAGTCTCGCTTCTCAGGGTTTTGTGCGGGTGCGTGTGGATGGAGAAGTGCGGGAACTGTCAGACTCGATTGAATTAGATAAAAATATTACCCATACTATCGAAGTTGTTATCGACCGCTTGGTTAAAAAAGCTGGTATTCAAGAGCGTTTGGTGGATTCTCTGTCTACGTGCTTAAAACAGTCTGCTGGAATTGCTACCATTCTTGTGAGTGTGACATCTGATAGCGGCGAAGATAAAGAAGAAGAATTAGTATTTTCGGAAAACTTTGCTTGTCCGGTTCACGGGGCGGTGATGGAAGAGTTATCGCCACGCCTGTTTTCCTTTAACTCGCCTTATGGTGCTTGTCCCCATTGTCATGGTATCGGGACATTAAAGACATTTACGCCTGATTTGATTGTACCAGACCCGGAAGCACCAATTTATGCGGCGATCGCTCCTTGGTCAGAAAAAGATAATTCTTATTATTTGGAATTGCTTTATAGTGTGGGACAGGCGACTGGGTTTGAGTTACAAGCTAAGTGGAATCAGCTAACAGTAGAACAGCAGCAGACTGTCATGTATGGGGAGAAGGAAGAAGGAACCACAGCAGCCCAAAGAAAGCAGAGTTTTAAGGGTGTGATTCCAATTTTGCAACGTCAATATGAGGGTGGGACGGAGTTAGTTAAGCAGAAGTTAGAGCAATATTTAGTTGATCAACCCTGTGAAGTTTGCGGCGGAAAACGTTTAAAACCGGAAGCTTTAGCGGTACGGTTGGGACAATATGGAATTTTAGATTTAACTGGAGTTTCGATTCGGGATTGTCGGGAAAGAGTTGATCAGTTAGAATTGAGCGATCGCCAAATTCAAATTGCCGATTTAGTATTAAGAGAAATTAAAGCTAGATTGCAATTTTTGTTAGATGTTGGTTTAGATTATCTTACTCTAGATCGTCCCGCGATGACCCTTTCTGGTGGAGAAGCCCAACGCATTCGTTTAGCAACACAAATTGGCTCTGGTTTAACTGGAGTGCTTTACGTTTTAGATGAACCAAGTATTGGTTTACATCAACGAGATAATGGACGGTTACTCAAAACTTTAACTAAATTACGGGATTTAGGTAATACTTTAATCGTAGTTGAGCATGATGAAGAAACCATCCGTGCCGCCAATTATATCGTTGATATTGGACCCGGTGCAGGAATCCACGGTGGAAATATTATTTCCCAAGGAAGTTTAGAATCTTTATTAGCAGCAGAAGATTCTTTAACGGGGGCTTATTTATCTGGAAGAAGAGTAATTTCTACACCAGAGGAACGTCGCAAAGGAAACGGACGCAGTTTAGGAATTAAAAATGCCCATCGCAATAATTTAAGAAATATCGATGTCGAAATTCCTTTAGGTAAACTCGTCGCTGTAACTGGTGTTTCTGGTTCTGGGAAATCTACTCTAATTAACGAATTACTTTATCCCTCATTACAACATCATTTAACAAAAAAAGTTCCTTTACCAAGACACTTACAGGAAATTCAGGGATTAAATGCAGTTGATAAAGCTATCGTTATTGACCAATCGCCCATAGGACGGACACCACGTTCTAATCCTGCAACTTATACGGGTATTTTCGATGCAATTCGGGATGTATTTTCGCAAACAGTGGAAGCAAAAGCTAGGGGATATAGACCCGGACAATTTTCTTTTAATGTCAAAGGTGGACGTTGTGAAGCTTGTAGCGGACAGGGTGTAAATGTCATTGAAATGAATTTTCTCCCCGATGTTTATGTACAATGCGAAGTTTGCAAAGGTGCGAGATATAACCGAGAAACTTTGCAGGTGAAATACAAAGATAAGTCTATTTCTGATGTTTTGAATATGACGGTTGAGGAGAGTTTAGAATTTTTCCAAAACATTCCTAAAGCCGTAACTCGGTTGCAAACTTTATATGATGTCGGTTTGGGTTACGTCAAATTGGGACAACCTGCAACTACCTTATCTGGTGGTGAAGCACAACGGGTAAAATTAGCCACAGAATTATCTCGCCGGGCGACAGGTAAGACGCTTTATTTAATAGATGAACCAACTACAGGTTTATCTTTTTACGATGTCCATAAATTGTTGGATGTGTTGCAAAGGTTAGTAGATAAAGGTAATTCAATTTTAGTGATTGAACACAATTTAGACGTGATTCGTTGCGCTGATTGGGTGATTGATTTGGGGCCTGAAGGTGGCGATAAAGGGGGAGCAATTATTGCTGTGGGGACACCGGAGGAAGTTGCTAAAAATCCTCGTTCTTATACTGGACAATATTTGCAGCAGGTATTGAAGCAGTATGCGGTGGGGAGGAAGTAGGAGTTAGGTTCACGCAAAGGCGCATCAGCGAAGCGTTCGCGTAGCGTGCCGTAGGCTCTAGCACGAAGTGCGTTAGGTGCAAAGGTGGAAAGGGTGGAAAGAGAAATTCTTCAGAATCTACGGTAATCTCTGACAAAAACGAAAGAGTAACCTGAAAAATTTATTAATCCTGTTGTTCCCATTTCTTCCACAAGGGAAGTATATCCTCTGGTTGCCCATCGTAGTTAAGCAATTTGTCTGAGATTATCACCCACGGCTGGGCGCTGCGTGTCCAAAGATTGCCAACTGGATGTAACCAGCTTGTATCATCTAGGGTTCCCGCTTTGATGTTGATTGTATTTGGGCTGTAAGTCCTCTCATGAAATAATCGCGTTCCGCAGTCACCGCAGAACAGGTTTTTGACTTCACGTCCGCTATCAGCTTTGCGAATCCAAGCTTTTGGTTGTCCTTGAATAATCACCACAGCATCTCGTGGTACAGTCAGTGACATACCGAAGGCACTAGAGGATTGTTTTTGACACTCTTTACAGTGGCACACGTAAATAGTTAAGGCTTGGGAACGGATTTCGTAACGAATCTGTCCACATTGACAACCCCCAGTATATGGAAGATTCACAAATTTTGTCTCCTTAAGAATTACCTATAACTCTGTATATAGGAAACACCAGGAAATAAGTTATCCCATTTTCATACAATACCAGGATTTGAATATGAAACTGAATTTAAGTCATGGCGTTTTAGTAGTAAAACTGGCATTATTAGGATTAATGCCACTTGCAGCAAATGCTCAAACTAATAGCTTCCAATATCCGCAGCCGAATCGACAAGGTGACTATACATCAATTCTCAGCAAGTTTCAGAATGGGAAAAAATCTGATCATCTTGTATGGAATGTTGCAGCTAGCAAGCTTAATTGTCGGGCGCAAGCTGGAGTGAATTACCGTGTGGTGCGATCGCTTTCCAAAGCTAATAATGTTGATATCGTGGGTAATCCGACAATTTATCGAGATAAACAAGGTTTACCGTGGCTGTATGTTGCCAAACAAGGCAGTGCAGAAGATACAAAGATTCGCTGTTTTGTGCGCGCCCATACTGAGTTTATTAAACCAATCCCTTATTCTTTTTAGCTCCTCCAGGGGCTGAAAAAATTAATCTCTCAAAATACTAGCCATAGCAAAACCTATATGCTATGATGACAAAGTATCGAACGTAAGGCTCAGTAGCTCAGTTGGTTAGAGTACGGGACTCATAAGCCTGGGGTCGTCAGTTCAAATCTGACCTGAGCCATTTTAAGATAAAGCTATATAAGAGTTTCAGCTCCTAGTCATTAATAGTCATAGGGTGCTGAATACTATCTTTAACACTACTTTGACTATTTTTTGACTAAGCTCTGCAAACCTTATAGTCAATGAAATTTGGAATTGAAACCATTAAAGGTATATGGGATTAAGATTACCTAGAGCCTTGTTTAGTGGTAATCAGAAATATTTATCTTTGAATCTAGCTGACACTGCTGAGAATCTACTCGTTGCAGAAATGAAATCAAAGCAGATAGAGCTAGATATCATAGCTGGCTATTTTGACGTTACTCTGGCTAAATACAAGCCTAAAGACGTTCATTATTTAAGAACACCATCATTTCATATACAATAAGTTGAATACAACAAGTTGAATAGATTATGAAGGATTGGCGAAAGCATCTAAACACCCGATATGGTCCTTGGGCTGTTGTTACAGGGGCATCATCTGGAATCGGTTATGAGATGGCACTGCGGTTAGCTGAGGCAGGGCTAAATCTCATTTTGGTGGCGCGAAGTCAAAAAGTCCTCGAACAAATGGCAGCAGACTTACCTGCTCGGTATGGAATTGAGGTGCAGGCAATCGAAATGGATTTGGGGAACGAAACGAGCCTAGAAAGACTTGTTGCAAAGACCACTCATTTAGATATTGGTTTACTGGTTGCATCGGCAGGTTTTGGTACGTCAGGATTATTTATCAATTCCCAGCTTGAGCAAGAAATAGAAATGCTGAACGTCAACTGTCGTGCGCTCTTGGGAGTGTGTTGGCACTTCGGTAAGCAGTTTGCCAGACAAGGACGTGGAGGTATGGTGTTGATGAGTTCAATCGTCGGGTTTCAAGGAATGCCCTTTGCGGCTCATTATGCGGCTACTAAAGCATACGTTCACACGCTGGCTGAAGCACTGTATGTGGAACTTACACCAATGGGTGTTGATGTGATTGCGTCTGCACCGGGACCTACTCAGAGCGGTTTTGCAGCTCGAGCGGGCATGAAAATGGGTAAGGCATTAAGTGCCAGAGAAGTTGCTCGATCAACTTTGAATGCCTTGGGTCAAAAGTCGGTGGTGCTACCCGGACTGTTATCCAAAGTGCTGACTTATTCCTTAGTTCCCTTACCTCGGTGGGTGCGGGTGCGGATTATGGGCAGTGTAATGAGGAGCATGACAAAGTAAGCAAATTTTTTTAGCTTGGAACGACTTTTGCAGCAAACCCTAATTGGGGAGATTAATACTACTGCGAAATGTGAATATAATTACTGATGAATAACTCTTTACCTTTGGCGGCATTATCCTGTTTGTAGTTATTCATGCCATACTGCAATTCCCACTCCCAGAGATGAAAGTCGGTGAAATTTTCTCTGATTTGGGGTGAGTCATCATAAGTTATTAACCATTGATGATGACATTCTCTCAGCAATTCCGCAAATCTTTGATGCTCAAATGTTGTGTGTAAATCTCCATCTTTACCATACAATCTGGATTTAGTCGCAGCAAAATAAGGTGGATCTAAAAATATAAATACATTTTTCCCATCTGGTTTTAATAGTTCGCTATAATCCAAGTTAGTAATTTTGACATCATCTGTTAAGATTTCTGCTAATTTCTCTAGTCGGTTTATTGAGGAGTAAGTAAAGCGTTTCTGAAAAGCTTGCTCAGAAAAACCTCCAGATTCTACAGTACCAGAAAATGTAATTCTATTGAGAACAAAAAAGCGTACTGCTCTATCAAAATCAGATAATGTTTGAGTATCTATAGTGGTTAATTCTTTAAATAGGATTTTACCATCTGTATATTTATCTTTAACACGGCGGATTTCTTCGACTAGCTGCGGTAGATGAGATTGAGTGTATTTCCAAAATAGAAATAATTCGCGGTTTAAATCGTTTATCCAGATTTTGAGATGAGGAAATTTTTGCTTTAAGTAAATAAAGACGGAACCACCACCTACAAAAGGTTCTCGAAATTCAGAAAAGCTATCTGGTAAGTTTTCGGCTATTTGCTTAATAGCTCTTGACTTCCCACCTGGGTATCGTAATGGGCTTTTTATCATGGAGGAACGAACCGCAAAGGACGCGTTGGCGCTAGCCTCTCCCCTTGGGAGAAGGACACGAAGGAAGAGGGGAAGAAGAAGGAAGGAAGCAGTTTTTATTTAGTTGGTGAGGTGAACCCAAACATGGAAAAAATCCAGTGATACCATTCTTTATGGGTGATTAAAACGTTTAATGCTGTTTCTAAATCTACATCGTATAAATCTTTATTATAAATGCTGATAATTAAATCATAAATTAAGTCTAAAAGAATCCTGTCTTGTTTATTTAGTGAGATAAAATTACCGTTGCGACTATTTTGCAGTTGTTTAATATATTCTTTTCCGACTTTACCTGTAATTTCTGGTATACGCTCGTCTCGAAATAGTTCAAACTTAGTTTGCGGATAAATATTAACTAATTCATTGAAGTTACTGATACGACTTGTAAAAGCAATACCATTTATTTGCAGAAACCCAATTACATGATTTTTGTTACCATTTTCTACTACAATATGCTCTGGTAATTTTCGTTTACCTAAGCGATACTGTGTTAATTTAATAGGCTTGATATGGTTGAAGGCTTCTGCAATTGTTTTTAATTTACCAATATCATCATAGTCTGTAATAATCGCTGAATTATTATATTTTTGCTCCAACTCGTTTTTATGTTGAATTAAATATTCAATTACAGGATTTGAGGGTGGAGTGTGAACAGTTCCTCCTAGTTTCTGTTGCAGGTTGGTTAAATCTATAGCAGCAGGGTCTTGTATAGCCTGTATTAGCTGCATTAAAACTTCTGTTGATGTCTGTTGCTGTTGCCGTAAGGTTCTCAACTGCTGTTCTATTTTTTCATTATTGTCTAGTTCATATATGGCTTTCTTTTTAATGCTTAAAGGGATGCCATTAACTCTATAGTTATAGTATTCAGCCGCACGATTTAAAGCTGTTCCAATAGGCTTTTCTTCTAAGATATCATCTAAATCTTCTGGGTGAAACAGATGTTCTAAATTAATGTTTACAGATTGCAACTTAATTTGCAGAATTGCTTTAATTTCGCTTTCATTAGGCTGACGTAAATAAACTAGAGATGGGAACCGCCTAAAAATAGCCTTGTCAAAAGTAGATTGAAACTGTTCCCATCTGTCAGGAAACAAATTCAGGATAATTAAGCTATTAGGAACATGGGTAAAAATTTCTTTGACAGCTTCCCCAAAATTTAACAGAATTTCTTTGTTATGAGCAAGTCCTAAGCCTTCTAATTGGTCGAAAATAATAATTAAAGGCTCATCTAGAGTCGATAGTTTTCCTAAAACTGATATGGCTTCTAAAGAAAAGGCTTCTTGACTAATTTCTTCTCCCCAATTCGGTAAGCCAATGGTTTCTGCTTCTTCATCAGTTAAAACATTTCCAGCTAACCAACGAGTAGTAATATTTTTATATTTATAATCTGTGTAGCTACAATACTTCACCATTCCTTTGATGATAGATAAAGCATAACTGCCCGCAGCATAATTGTTCATCCACCATTCATTAATGGTTTTCTCAATATATAACCAATATTCTCGCTTACGTTGCGTATTTTCTGCTCCCAAAGCGTTGATGTTATTTTCTTCTAAGTTATATAATGCTTTGAGAATTTCTATATCTTTTTGTTTAACATCTCTGTGAGGAAGACTCAAGATTTTACGAAAAGTATTAATAATTAAATAGTCTAATTGCGGGAGGTGTCCAACTTTTTGGACTAGAGATTCTAACATTCTACTATAAATATGATAAAGTACAGATTGAGAGTTGTTAGGCTGACGAATAAATAATAATCTGTTACTAGATAGTCTTTCCTGAGCTAGTCGCATCATTAAGTGAGTCTTTCCAGAACCTGGTTCACCAATAACTACGATACCTTTACTTTGATGGTTGGTATCTAGTTTGATATCATTTAAACCAGTTTTGAGGGTGAGAAATTCTCTCTGATATGTGTTCAGGTAATCTGGATGATTTTGAAAAGGAGTATCAACTCTACTGCTACTAAATGGATTAGGTTGTTGTTTTAATTTTTCTAACATTATCTTTATATAAAGATGGTAGGTAAATTCTGCATCATATCTGGCAGTATGTGCCATATCGGAAATAAAATATTGATTATTAGCTCGTAAATTAAAATACTTACTTAAATAATCTAAAGAATAACTTTCTAAGCCTTGCCAAGTATTTTTTGCTAAAGTCCAAGTACACTCAAATTTTAAATTAGGCCAAATTAACCCAACTTGGTGGCAATTATATTTAAGGACATCAATATCATGTTCTGCATAGTGACAAATGATAGCTTTACCCTGAACTATAGCTAAGAATTCTGTTAACAGGGTTTTTAAACTTTTGAGGTTAGGGGTATTTTTATAATTGCGGGGATGCTCTTTTGAGAAACCCTCATAAATTACTAAACCTTGACTGTCTATAATCGCTAATTCACTTAATTCTGGGTTGCCTTCGGTATCTAAAACAACAAAATCCATATAGCTGTAAATATACTTATTTTATAGTATCATTTTTTTATAAAATAAATTATCAGCTATTCATCGAAAATGCCTGATTACCTCAGCAACTGACCAAGCTTGTGCGATCGCACCTTTGGGTTTATGAGGCGAATCTCCATCAAAAATCTCCGAAATTGAGTGCATACAGGCATCATTCTGGAAGTGATTGAGCAGTGGTTGCCAATCGAACGGTAATGGTTTTTCTGGGTAAGCACGCTGCCACGCACGCACAAAAGGACCAATTAGCCAAGCCCAAACAGTACCCTGGTGGTAGGAGCGATCGCGCTGTTGTGAGTCGCCGATGTATTTACCTATATAATCGGGGTCGGCTGGATCAAGACTGCGAAGACCATACGGAGTGAGTAAACGGGAAGCTGCTAAATCTACTACTGCTCGTCTTTGGTGGTCTGAAAACCCACAATGATGCAGCGACAATGCTAAAACCGCATTGGGACGAATCTGGGAATTGCGACCATCATCGGGATAAATCGTGTCGTAAAAATAACCAAGCTGCGGATTCCAAAACTTTTGCAGAGAAGTAGTCACTTGTTGCGCTTGCTGAGTATAACGCTGCGCCTGTCTTGCAAAACGGGCAGAATCACCGAAATTCATTTTGCTCAAGCGTTCCGCCCATTGACTCATCCAACATAAAGCCGAATACCACAGGGCATTAATTTCTATTGGTTTACCATTCCGGGGTGTTACAGGCTGTCCCCCAATTACTACATCCATCCAGGTAAGAGCAACACCGCGCACGTCCCAACTCACTAACCCATCAGTAGCATCAACTTGGATGTTGTAACGTGTACCACCCATAAACGCCTTGTGAATTTGCTGCACTACTGGAAACTGTTCTGCCAAAAATTCCCAGTCTTGGGTAGCTTCTATGTAAAGTCCTAAAGCTTCAATCCACAACAAAGCCGCATCGATACTGTTATAAGACGCTTCACCATCGATATCAGAAAAAACATTGGGAATTAAACCGTGGCGACAGTAACGCCCAAAAGTTTGTAATAGTCCTTTTGCCAATTCAAAGCGCTGGGTAACTAAGGCTAAACCCGGTAAAGCAATTAAGGTATCACGTCCCCAATCGTTGAACCAGTGATAACCAGCAATCACAGTGGGACCAGCTATGGAAGCTCGATAAACGATAAACTGATCGCTGGCTTTTAATAATTTTTGCCGAATGGGGGATGTGGGAGTTTTATTTTCCCCCCAACCAAAAGTCTGGGATAGCCTTTCTTGTTCGGCTTCTATAGCCTCTGCAAAAATTTCAGGAGTGAGTAGACCTTGCTGTGGGTCGGGAAAACCCATTTGCGCTTCTAAGGTGACGGCATCTCCTGGCTGAAGTATAACTGTTAAGTAACCAGGGCTATAGAGGTCTTCGCGATCGCCTAATCCTCTGGTTTTCTCCTCTGGTAACTGATAATCCCAATACCAAACAGCATCTGCGTGATATTCTCCTTGCGTCCAACGCAAATACCAAGGTGTGCCAAATTCTCCAGAAAATATTCCCTGGAGACAAACTTGATTTTCACCGAGTAATTGGGAAAACTGTAAGCCTGGATGAGATTTTTGCTGGTGATGAAAATCGCGATCGCATACCAGCAACCGCAGCCGTAAAATGGCTGGATCACTGCCTTCATAGCGATACTGTATCAACAGCCGATGGGAACAAATTTTTTCCCCACTCCCCAACCCATGAGGCATTAGCAACTGTCTGCTTAATTGCCAGTTATCTTGCTTCCAAATCCATTTGGGAACTGGGTTAATATCAAAAGAGTGCAATAGTTTGTAGCCCTGCGGCTCAATTTTACCATTGCCCCAGAAGTTCGTCCCCAGTGCGATTACCTTTCCAGAAATTTCTAAACTAGCTTCGAGGTGGGAAAACAGCAGAGTCCTACCCACAGGCGGATTAGTCGCCGCAAATAGCCAACCATGATAAGTGCGCGTGCGAACATCAGAAATTGTCCCACTGGCAAAACTCCCCAAGCCATTGGTCAGTAACCATTCTCTTGTGTCTAAATCAGGCATTTGTTACTCAAAACCGTTATGACTATGATATAGTCGTAACAGATTGTAATTAAACTGTAACAATTGTAAATGGGTGAGTGCAAACTGACCCAAATCCCAACGGTATTATACTTATATAAGTTGAAGGAGAATTCGTTTAATGTCCCTCACTTACGCAGCAGAAGGATGCCTCCGTGTTGGTCAACAGGCTCCTGAATTTACAGCAACGGCTGTGGTAGACCAAGAATTTAAGACCATTAAACTTTCCGACTATCGCGGTAAGTACGTCGTTCTGTTTTTCTACCCCTTAGACTTTACCTTTGTTTGCCCCACTGAGATCACAGCATTTAGCGATCGCTACGAAGAATTTAAGAAAGTTAACACCGAAGTTCTCGGTGTTTCCGTGGATAGCGAGTTTTCTCACCTAGCGTGGATTCAAACTGATCGTAAGTCTGGTGGTGTCGGCGACCTGAATTATCCCTTAGTGTCCGACATTAAAAAAGAGATTAGCGCCACCTATAACGTCCTTGATCCAGCCGCCGGCATTGCTTTGCGCGGTTTGTTCATTATTGATAAAGATGGTGTTATCCAGCACTGTACCGTGAACAACTTGGCTTTTGGTCGCAGCGTGGATGAAACCCTGCGGACATTACAAGCAATTCAGTATGTTCAGTCCCACCCTGATGAAGTTTGCCCAGCCGGTTGGCAACCTGGGGACAAAACCATGAATCCTGACCCTGTGAAGTCCAAAGTCTACTTCTCGGCTGTCTAAATTTCTCTAAAATATCAGACGGCAAAAACCACAGATATTTATTATGCTTTTATGTATATCTGTGGTTTTTTCAATAAATTTTTCTAAAAATATGCTGACTTCTAATGATTTTAGTGGCTTATTCAATGAGCGCTTCTTTCGTAATTTTTTACCAATCCCGGCGATAAATCAGCTAAGACTGGGAGTCGGGACACCAGATTTTCAACTGCCAGATATCACTAATGGCACTGTGGTGAAACTCTCAAATTATAAAGGTCAGCAACCAGTATTACTGGCTTTTACGCGCATATTTACCGAAAAACAATATTGTCCCTTTTGTTTTCCTCATATTAAAGCTTTAAATGAAAACTACGAACAATTTAAAAATCGTGGTATCGAAGTTTTAATGATTACTAGTACAGATGAAAAGCAAAGTCAAATAGTTGTCAAAGACTTGGGTTTAAAAATGCCATTGCTGAGTGACCCTAGTTGTCGGGTATTTCAGACATACAAAGTAGGACAAGCGTTAGGTGCGCCGTTACCAGCCCAGTTTGTTTTAGATCAAGATGGTAAATTGCTTTACAGACATTTGTTTTCCTTTTTAGATCACAATGCTAGTGTGGAAACATTATTAAAAGAATATAGTTCGTAGTGAGGACTTTAGTCCTCTCTATCTACTGTCGGAGACGCTGCGCGAGCGAGATGCTACGCGGTAAGTGCAGCCATGCCCGCAGGGCTTTACAAATCAGGGCTAAAGCCCTTACTACAAACTTTTATTCAACTTCTTCGCAGCGAATTAACAGCCTTTCCATCGCCTCAGCTAGCGAAATCAACTCTATCCAAGAAGAAGCACTCACTAAATTTTGGGCGTGCGCCAATCTGTTTCGCAACTGTTCCGCAGATTTCAGAAAGCGTTCGCCAAACCGTTTCGACTTTAATCCCAATTGCTGAAGCAGTTCGGGTTGATTTAAAACCAACTCGCGTTTATCACAGAACTGAAGATAGTCCAACAAATCCGTAGCTTCATTTCTTTCCTGACTCTCTCGCCATAGCCGTTGTACAACCTCTAAGCGTTCAGGTTTGAGGACTTTTTGCCAGGAATTCTGGGGATAGTAAAGCCGCACTAACCGGAGTAAATTCATTTCTAACAGTGTCACCAAGCCAAACAGCAGCATTCGTGCTGGTGCTTTCTGCAAGTCGCCACAGGTAATAATCCCGCTTACTTGATTACAGTCGAGGACAAACAATCGCGGTGTTTGTTGCAGGATGGGTAGCAACTTCAGCAGAGGAGTAGAAATAGCAATCAGTTCTTGGGGATGAAATAACCGTTGATAGTCGCTACACTTACCAGATTTAGCCGATATTAAACTAGAACGTTCCACATAGCCAGTAATCCTGTTTCCCATTTCAACACCGACAACATCAAAGTCCTGCGCCTTCATCCAATGCAGTACCTCTCTTACCGGTTCTTCGGCTGATATAGCTTTGAGGGATTCGGCTACATATTCAATAGTGATACTGCTTTCAAACAAGTTCCGCAAGTCTTGGGAAGTGGATTTGAGATGTTTCATCAGCATCAGCTTTGTACTGCGTAGATGCCAGTTTAGCGGAAATTGGCTGACTACAGAACTTCAAACGCCCAAACCCGAAAGCATGAGCGCTTGAATAATAGGTTGCAGAGAAAGTTCTGCTAGGTAATCGAATTAAGCAGGCATCATTTGCATGGATCGGCAAGCTTCTGCACACTTACGGCAAGAAGCAGCACATTGCATCATTTTTTGGTCTTGGCTCATTTGTTCGCAAGCTGCGGCACAGCGATCGCACATTTCAGCACAAAGCATACAAGTGCGTCCCATGAACTCAGAACCACCCATCATCATGTTCATACACATCATGCACATTTCCGCGCAGTCGCGCATCATCCCCATCATGCTCATATTCATTTGCTTACCGCCTTGGCTCATGCAGTGAGTCATGGTTTCCATGCACATTTTGTGACATTCCATGCAAGCGTTAATGCAGTTTTGCATTTCGGTGGTCATGGTTTCGGTCATCATCATCATCATAGAAAATATCTCCTGAATTATTAATGCTTAATCGTGTTTTAAGCAGGACTACTTTTAACAGTAATCATATTTTTTATAGAGTCAATACCATTTTTTTAGCAGTTTTTTTCAACCTACAAACCCGATGTAATTACCGTAATTTTAAACTAATACAACATAATTATTGTGTAGTTTAGCCGGAACTCTTATTTAGCAACAGTTTGAATCTCCCATATTCAAGTAGAGATTTCTTTTTGCTATTAAGTGCTTAACTGGGGATCACTATACAAGCTAAAATTTCTCCACTAGCATAATGTCAAATTTTTGGGAATTTCCCCCTGTAGACATATAACCTTCGTCATTCATTTTTTGTGTCTTCCTGTTGACAAATCAATTAATATTATCTGCTCTATATTTGTTGCTACCTCCTGGGTTGAGATATTCTACTTTGGTGTAGATGGTGGAGTTTATGTTTTGGGGTATGTTGTTGAGTCTGACTAATGGGGTGCTGCCTATTGTTTATAGAATGTTATCGTAGGTGGCCATGGTGGTTTCTGGGGAATTAGATTTCTGGAAGAGGAACATTCGCGTAGCTTGCGCGCAGCGTCTCGAAGAGAAGGGCGGAGAAGATAAGGTAAGAGAAGAGAAGAGAAGAAAGGTTTTTACGCTGGGTTTTGACTTTGGCGATCGCTCGATGTCTGTGATCACGATGGGACTTAATTGCAAAAAACTATATATAAGCGTTGAATTATAGACTCGATTGTTGATACATTATTGATGCTGAGTTATAAATCCAGTGTTATTGAAGGTACTGAACCAGAATCGTTATGAAATCTCTACACCGTCCGGATCTATATGGCTGGTCTACTTTCAATCCTGCAAGAAATATTGATTTCAATGGGATTGCTTGGGTTCGTCCAGGTGGTAATGTCTTGGTTGACCCTGTAGCTTTATCTAATCATGATTGGAATCACCTGAAATCCCTCGGTGGTGTGGTTTGGATTGTGTTGACGAATTCTGAACACGTCAGGTCTGCTAAGGAAATTGCTGACCAAACTTATGCGAAGATTGCTGGCCCTGTGGGGGAGAAGGATAGTTTTCCCATACATTGCGATCGCTGGTTGGCTGATGGTGATCAAGTGGTTCCAGGTTTACAGGTGTTGGAACTCCACGGTTCTAAGACTCCGGGTGAGTTGGCTTTGTTACTGGAGGAAACAACTTTAATCACAGGGGACTTGGTACGCGCCCGCAAGGCTGGTAGTTTAACGATTTTGCCTGATGAGAAGTTGCTGAATCGCAAGGCGGCTGTGGCTTCTGTGCAACGCCTGGCAGCACTACCTAATATTGAAGCGGTGCTAGTGGGTGATGGTTGGCCTGTGTTTCGGAATGGAGGCGATCGCTTGAAGGAACTTTTAGAGACTTTATAAATTAGATGCTATTTCTAGTTTTCTCAAATTAACTTCTGTCATCTTGTCTGCGGGAAACAGGCTTTCAATCCGGAGTTCCTGCAACAGGATGTCATGAGGAGTACCTAGGGTTGTAATTGTGGTAAAAAAGCTAAAACTTAACTCATCTTTGATAAACTGCATTGTCAGTAGTGGTATTTGCCAAGGATAAGGATGGGGTTTTTGCCATATCTGGATGACATCGGGATAGGTTTGAATTTCATTGAAAAGGGTCATGTATTGGCTGCTTTCACCTGCGGTAACGGCTTCTCGATATATCCGTTGCATTAAATGACCAGCGATTTCTTCCCAATTAGCAATAAATGGCTTTAACCCTTGTGGGTGCAATGTCAATCGCATTAAGTTAATTTTGCCGTCAATATAAAAGTTCTGTTCCAATTCCTCTGGATTAATTAACCAGGTAATTAGACGCTGTGAACTGGTGTTATTTTCAATCAAATTCCAGTAACGATCCATCACTAAGGCTGGAAAAGGTTCTTGCTGCTTTAAAATAAACCCTATAGCTTGGCGAATAGGTTCCAGTTCTGGAGATAATAAATCACTTTCCGAATAAATCGGATCAAAGCCCGCAGCAGTCAGCATGACATTTTGGTCACGCAAGGAAACATTCAGCACCGCCGCAAGTTGTAGCACCATCTCCCGGCTAGGATTTGCCCGACTTGATTCTAAAAAGCTGATGTGACGCTGAGAAACATCGCTGGCTAAAGCTAGATTGAGTTGACTGAAACCGCGTTGATTTCGCCAGTATTTCAGTAATTTCCCAAAGGATAAGTCTCTTGTTGAGGTCGAAATCACAGCCATATTACCTCAGAAGTAATTGTTTCTATTATCTGCTGTAGTCATAATCAGAACAACAGGATTGATGACCAATCTGTGAAGGCTACATCCAGTAATATCTGAGTCAGAAAACTATGCAAAATATAACCTACATTCAACCTACATCTAGAAAATTTTTCACAGCCAAATCACTGTATCTTTTGCTGGCAATTATTGGTGCTATCGATCCTTGGATATTTTTGTGCCAATTTTTTAGTCAGAATGGTTTTGCAGTAAGTCTATTTTTTCAAAGTGCTTTTGCTAATTATATTAGTTCAGAAGTGGCAGCAGATTTACTAATTTCTGCCTTGGTTTTCTGCTGCTTCTCACTTCTGGAACTCAAGCGAATTGGCGTTTCTCAGCGCTGGCTGTTTCTTTATGTTGTGATTACCTTTGGTATCGGTTTATCTTGTTCCTTGCCTTTATTTTTGTACTTTCGTGAACAAGCTTTAGAAACACCGAAACTTGATAAGTAGTTGATTACTCCAAATTCCCCCCTCTCTTTGTTTGCTAAGGAGAGGGGTTGGGGGTAAGGTTCCATATTTTAACTGCCTTGTGTCACTTCTAAATAAATATGTTCTAATCCCACAGGTAGCCGGGAAATCGAATCAAATTCAATCCCTTCAAATCGGGCGATAATTTCCTTTAATTCTAAAGGTTGTGGCAACCAAAAAGCTAACTGATCCCCATAATATTTATGTGTAAAACCATACTCTTGGGCGCAGGCGATCGCTTGCTCTTGTTGATTAGTTTGTACTACTAAAACTTCTGAGGCGGGAATCAAAGTGCGTAAATCGTCTAAACTCCCTTCAGCTAAAATTTTACCATTTTTGAGGATGCCAATTCTGTCACAAAGTCGCTCGGCTTCGTCTAATAAGTGGGTAGTTAATAAAACAGTCACGCCCTGATTTTTTAGTTGTCGGATTAATTCCCACACTTCATATCTCGCTTCAATATCTAATCCTGTAGTTGGTTCATCTAAAATTACCAAATGCGGCTGATGTACCAAAGCCACGGCAATATTTAGCCGTCGCCTCATTCCACCACTGAGAGTTTCTACAGGACTTTTAGCTCTATCTAATAAGTTGACAGAGGCGAGAGTTTTTTGTACTTGGTTTTGCCTTGCTTCTCTATTTAAACCGTAAATTTTAGCAAAAAAATTCAAATTCTCCTCACACGATAAGGTTTTATAAAGTAAATTCTCTTGGGGTGCAATGCCAATGATTTTTTTTGTAGCTTCAGAAAGTTTTTGATGATTGATGGTAATATCACCACTATCAGCTTTGAGTAAATTACAAATAATATTAATGGTTGTGGTTTTTCCAGATCCATTTGCACCCAATAAGCCATAAATTTCTCCAGGCTTAATGTGTAGTGTCAGGTTTTGCAGAACTTTTATGGAGCTATAGGACTTATTTAAATTAGTGATTTTTAGCATAATTATTCAGGTGGAAACTAGAAGAATAAGAAAGGACTAAAGTCCTTACTAAGAGCCAATTATTTTTCTGATATCTGTATTTATCTGTGGTTGATTAATTCTTCAAAGGCACCTCATTAAAGTCTTCTTTCTACTACTAACATTCGCCGATAAGATAGCCATCCCCCAATTACCATCACTACAGCAAAAACTGATAAAAATATAAAATGTGATATGATCTTACCAATATCAGCACCCTGAGACGAAACTCCTACTAGAGCTTCATTCATGTGATAAATTGGATTATATTTGGCAATATTAATCAGAGTTTTAGGGAACAGTGAAGCAGGTAAAAATGCCCCTCCTAGAATTAGCAAAGGAACGCCAAAAGCAGCTACCAAAGCATTAACATCTTCAATCCGTCGGGCTAATTGAGTCCCTAAAATAAAGCCTAAACCCACATACGCCACGATACTCATGATAATAATTGTCAGTCCTAAAAGAATAGAACCGTTGAATGTCGCACCCCAAAAAGCAGCAATAGTATAAACCAAAAGTGTCTGTCCTAGACCAATGCAACTGTGAGCGAGAAAAATTCCTAAAAAGTAGGAAACACCACTTAAGGGTGAAATAAACAGGCGTTTGAGGGTTTGTTGTTCTCTTTCGGCTACTACAGTGGCGACGCTACCACCCAAACAGCTAAAAAATAAGGCCGCACCGACTAAAGTTGAGGGTGCAGCATAGGCAAAAGCGTCCGCTAGTGGTAGTTCTGCACGTTCTGCTAAAATAAATCCACTCAGGATTAATACGGAAATCGGGAAAATACTCCAAAAAATTAAGCTGCGTCTGCGGCGCAACAGTTCAATGAGGATGCGCTGAGTTATAGCTATAGTTTCACGCCAATACTTCATTTTTAATGGGGGCTAGGTGCTAAAGGCAAACTTTGGTGGTGTACTTAGAAGGTATATTCACATTTTGTACCGTCGCAATAACCGCCTGGTGCAAGATATAAGTATATGCGATCATGACTACTTAACCAGGGTAGCTAATTATTCAATAATATATTAAACTATCAAATAAACTTCTGATGTTATAATTCCCCGTTAGCTGTTTTATATTCCTAGAAATAAAAATATTTTGCCTATGCAAGTTTAAGATGTGTATGAGCGAAATTTACGATTCAGCATTGACAAATTCTCTAATTCTGCAAAAATATTTTTTTTAAGATAAGGTAACAGGGAAAATCTTTACCAGTTTGTAGTTAATATTTAGCGCTGAAGCGCAACTACGAACGAAACTAAACCAGCTTTAATTTTGCCACATGAGTTTACTATTTAATTCACCAGAATCATCTACTATATCCCGGCGGACACTACTGAAATTATTTGGTATTGGTGCAGTTGTCGGAGGTACGGGATACTCCCGGTTTAGTAAGCCTCAACCTACAGTTTATCAAAAAGATACTCTGGAATTGCCGCAAATCTTAAATAAAAATAAAAGTGTTGTGGTGGTTGGGGCTGGTTTAGCAGGTTTGGCTTGTGCTTATGAATTGAGTCAAAGGGGGTTTGCAGTTACACTTTTAGAAAAAGCCCCTCAACTCGGTGGCAAAATTGCCAGTTGGCCAATTGAAGTGGCTGGGGAATCTTTTATGATGGAACACGGGTTTCATGGGTTTTTTCCTCAATATTATAATCTCAAAAGTATTGTTTCTGAACTGGAGATTACTAATAATTTTCAATCATTAAATTTTTATTCTCTAGTTTATCGCGATTTGAAATACAAACCAGAGATATTTCGCCCCAGTAGTTCGGCTTTTCCTTGGAATATTGTAGATTTAGCGATCGCATCTCCAAACCGTTTACGTTGGGGAATAAATTTAACTAAGTTCAAACATTTACAAGTTTTTCAAGCGATTACTGGTTTTGAACGGGAAAAAAACTATCGCCGCTTTGATAATATCTCTGTAGCTGACTGGGTGAAAACTGAATTTCCCCAAGGTTTATATGACTTGTATTTTCTCCCTTTTGCTAAATCTAGCTTGAATGCACCAGATGAAATGAGTGTGGGCGAACTTATGCAGTTTTTCCATTTTTACTTTTTTGGGAATCCTGAAGGGTTGGCTTTTAATGGCACTGTAGATGATATGGGGACAAGTTTAGTCCAACCGATTGCTAAATTTATTCAAAGTAAGGGCGGCCAAATTATTACCAGTGCTACAGTTAGTGAAATTCCGGCTGTAGATGGTAAAATTGAGCAACTGAAATATTATCTTGATAGTAATCAAACTAATGTGCCTTTCTGGGTAAAACGTAATGCAATTATTACCAATGAAAAGGTAGAATATTTTGGTGCGGCTGATGAAGTATTTGCCGTTGCTGCTGATAGTAAATCAGCTATTTCTCTAACTTGTACTCATCAAGGATGTACTGTCAAGCCAGCCGATGATGGTAATTTTCATTGTCCTTGTCATGGGGCAGTTTTCGCTGCTGATGGTAAAGTTGTCAAAGGGCCAGCCCAACGAGATTTACCTAAGTTTGAAATAGTGCAACGACAGGATGATCAGTTGCAGTTGGTAGCAGCAAATGCTGAATCAGTACCACCGCAGACAATCACCGCAGATTATTATGTTTTTGCTACTGATGTCCCTGGTGTGCAACAGATATTTAAGCGGGTGAGTGGGGATGTAGATCCAAAAGTGCGATCGCAAGTGGAAAAATTAAGTATCGCCGATCCTTTCGCTGTGTGTCGTTTCTGGTTTGACCGAGATTTTGCGTGGGAACAAAGTAATTTTACTTCTTTATCTGGCTACGAGTTAACAGACAGCATCACTCTTTATCATCGCATACAACAACAATTTATTGATTGGTCAGAACGCACAGGTGGGAGTGTGGTGGAGTTACACGCCTATTGTTATAAGGAAAAGGAATTTCCTACCCAAGGGGCTTTATTAACCACATTTGAACAGGAACTATATGAAATTGTCCCTGAGTTAAAACAAGCCACAATGCTGCATCGGGAAATCGTCAATCAACGTAACTTTTCGGGATATCCACCCCAGAGTTATGCTGAACGTCCAGAATCTAGTTCTGGTATTGCTAACTTAATGTTTGCTGGGGATTGGGTGAAAATGCCTTTTCCTTGTGGGTTAATGGAACGGGCGGTAAGTAGTGGATTATTAGCAGCCAATGAAATTTTATATCGTGAGGGATTACAAAGGCGATCGCTCTTAACTGTGAACCCAGAGGGGATGTTACAAATCTAAATTTTTAAC
Source organism: Anabaena sp. CCY 0017 (assembly GCF_963920885.1). NCBI lineage: Bacteria > Bacillati > Cyanobacteriota > Cyanophyceae > Nostocales > Nostocaceae > Anabaena > Anabaena sp. CCY 0017. The sequence continues at coordinate 119,915 of NZ_CAWUDG010000004.1, forward strand.
GGAGAGTGGCGCTGAGGTTAATTATCTTCGCCACTTTTCACTCCAAGCACCTGTGACATTAAAACCGCCAGTTACAGGATTTAATTTCACAGAACCCCAGCCAAAGGTATTACAAACTGGGCCGAAACCAGTACCACAAATATCACTCGCACCGTGACCATTAAAAGACCTGGTTCCCAGATGGGAATAAGTGGAATTACCCCAATTACCATTACCAAACCAAGTAGTATTTCTCATCCCTACCTGCAAAACACAACGTAAGCCATCACCTTGACGTTTACCATTCAGGTCAGACACTTTGTATTCATCGAAATATCTCCCGCAAGTTTTTGGTTTGGGTAATGCTTGATAGTTAGTAGCTGGAACTAAATGCCATTGTTCATTCCATGCACCAGTGACACGAATGGTTGATGGGTTGACAATTTGGATATTGATATTACCGTTGGGGAAATTATTATTGATATTTTCGCCGTTCCCATGAATATCAGAAGCGTAACCCACAAGTTGAGAACCTTTGAAAAAAGCGTGTCCGACATGGCGATAAGTTGAACCACTCCAATTACCTTCGCCGTACCATGCTAATCGAGGAATTCTAGTTCCTGGCTTACCTTCACTTAATTTGACACAGCGAATCCCAGTCCCCTGACGATTATCTAATGGTCTAACTACATAGGTCTTCATATCAGACCCACAGCTAAAGTTTGTCTTTTGTGCTATTAGTGGGCGTACCTGTACTTGGGCTAAAACGGTAGTTGCAGTAGACAATGCAACCATAGTACCCAGTGTTAAAGATTTAAGTGCTAGGGAAAACATTTGTTTTATTCCTTGTAATTTAATTTGTGTAGGCAACTTCTAACGCCTTCACTTAATCAATAGGTTTAACTTGATATTTTTATGCAGATTTGTAGAAGAAATATGTTCTAATTTTTCTAAAAAGTCTATCCAGTTAGCGATAGTAATCCTAAATAATTTAGAGAAATTACAGCAATTTGCAATTATATAAGCAGGACTTACGCAAAGTTATGAAAAAACAAACCGCATAAAGCCTTCGGCATAGCTAGAGCCTCCGGCACGCTAACGCTTACCGTCTCCCCTTGGGAGAAGGAAACAAAGGATACAAAGTTAAGAGGGTTTCAGAGAGTTCTTGCGTAAGTCCGAATAAAGTACATCTTAGCCCCCTCATCGCTTGCGGGGGGTTGGGGGTGGGGTCTTTGTACCTCATAACACCAGTTGCAAAAAATTGTAGGTTGGGTTGACGTAAGGAAACCCAACATCATTGGCACCGTTTTAGGCTTGTCAGTCCACTACAATACTTGATTTTTTCATAAATCAAACAGGATTCCTATATATATTGACAAATTAAGGTGCGTTATGCTGACGCGATAACACACCTTACAGTTAAATTATTATGAGGTTTAACCTAAGCAATCCTTACGATTAATCTCGCTACGCAACGGGTTCTTTTTAGCCAACGGAAAGGACGCTTGGCGTTATTCCAACAACTCACAAATTGATTATATATGCTTGTGGCTTGTGAACCTGCTTTAACTACACAAGCTGCCAAACCACTCCAGTTTCCGGCAACGGCGTGACCAATACAGGGGATTGCTGCTGCTGCATAAGCTGGAGGTATCAACATATTGCTGATGCTTTGCATCATCCCAGAAACTGCCATGCCAACATGATAGTTAGCTAATGTATTCTCTAGATTTCCGGGGACAAAGCTTTGGAATTTGTCAAATTTATCTTCGAGGAATTTAAGATTGTTTCGAGGTGCTTCCAAAGTAGGGTTAATTCGAGGTGCTTCCAAAGTAGGGTTAATTCGAGGTGTTTGTAAAGTAGGGTTAATTTGAGGTGTTTGCAAAGTAGGGTTATTTATTTGTAATTCCAGTGCAGGTTTGAATAATACTGGTTGTTCTCGCAAATAAATCTGTTTTGCTGGTGGTTCTAGGGAGTCTAATAATTCACGGCGTTCTGGAACTGATAAATTTTGGATAATAGACCGATCAAGTCTGATAGTCCCGACTTTGATTTGTCTTTCAATAGTGTTAGCTCGTTCTCCAATTTTTTCTAAGCGGGGCTGATTCGCTTTTTCGGCTTTTTCAAATGTCACTAAAGCATTAATACTGCCTTGTTTGCCTTCGGTTTTAGCTAAAGTTTCAGCTTCTTTTAAAGCATTATCTAAGCCTGCTTTTATGGCTTCTGCATAAGCGAATGCAGCTTGTTCCACCGCTTCAGTGTCTTTAAGAGTAGCTACCTTTCTACTTTCTACTTGGTTCAATGCAGTTTCTAGCTGATTTAATCTGGTTGTTGCATTTCTTAACTGTATGACAGTAAATTGTGACTGTACCAGTTGAGGCGTTGGGCGGATCTGCGGGATTTGAGCAAAAGCGCTAACACTTACTAATAAACTGCTTAAAACAGCCAAAAATATCAATTTAGCTCTCTTGAAATTTCCTAACATCATTTTTTCTCCACAATTTTAGACAATGTTTTTTAATTAATTAACCTTGCGTTGAAAATTTTGAATCTTTTGAGTGCAAGGCGAAACAGGAGACTCATCTTGTGTAGTAAAGTTTGTGCAGGCGAATTTTAACGCCCTCACTTTTCCTTTAGGTTCGTCTACCGTTTTTTATGCAACCTCGACACAGCAGCATTGAAATTTTTTCAACTTTCGTGCAGTTTGACGGAGATCGTTTCGGTCATTGGGCGACGGATTCCCGATTGCGTCGCAGCATCCAAAGTTGTCTTCAACAAACACCAAAAGAGACAAACGAACATTTTTGGGTATTGTATTGGTATAAGTTTTGGCAAGTGACTGAAACTAAATTTTTGGCAAAGCAACATCTCACTGCTTATTTACAAGAAGCTTGTTATTGGACTTCTCAAAAAACAGCAGCTAACTTTGTGAGTACTCAGTACAAGCTTTCAGATTGCTTTCAAATTGCGATCGCGCAAGTGGATAAACTTCTCCAGGGTTTTAATCCTGAACACAGCAGTACTTTGAAAAACTACGCCAGTATTGTGTTTGCGAGTGCTATCCGCGAAACTTTGCGCCAACTCCGTGAAGTTGATATTTGTACAGATTGGGGCTTATTGCGGAAAACTTCCCAAAAGCGTGTGTTTGAATCTCTGCAAAATGCTGGCTTGTCCTCAGAGACGATTAACGCTTATATTCTGGCTTGGCAATGTTTTAAAACTCTCTATGTCCCCATGAAGGCTGCTAAATCTCGCCAACTGTCTCGACCTGATGCTGAAATTTGGCAAGCGATCGCCCAAGCTTACAATTCACAAAGCAGTCAAAAAGTCAATCCCCAAACTTTAGAAAAGTGGCTATTAAGTGTAGCGAAAGCTGTCCGAAAATATCTTTATCCCCAACCGGATTCGCTAAATATATCTAAAGGTGGTGATGGTTCAGGGGAATTACTTGATAATCTACCAGGGACAGACAGAGAATCTTTAATCCATGAAATTGTCGCCCAAGAAGAAGCCCAAACCCGCACATCTCAACAAGTGGAGATTAACCAAGTTCTAGCGGATGCGATCGCTCAACTTGAACCGCAAGTCCAGCAGATTTTACAACTATACTATAGTCAACAGCTAAATCAAGACGCAATTGCCAAACAACTAGAAATCAAGCAATATACAGTTTCGCGACGACTGACAAAAACCAAAGAAATATTGTTGCGGTCTTTGGCTAATTGGAGTCAAGATATTTTGCATATTTCTGTAACAACAGACCTACTAACTAGTATGAGTGCTGTGATTGAGGAATGGTTGCATAATTACTACAATGTGTTTCCTGAATAGCTTATGTTAGAACAGATGGTCACATCTGTTGTGCCGGGGAAGAGACTATTTCCCTAATGGACTCAAAAAAAGCCGAAGATTCTCCGGAGAAAACCCTATGACTACAAATACCCCCATCTTAAGTTTTGCTTCCACAGACCTGATCTTGGAAATTCCCACCACTGTCAAACATCAAGTTGAACTTCACAGTCAATCTTTCGCCGATTCTACAAGTTATCAAGCCTATCTCAACGAACTTTGTCTGGGTGCTGTCTTACCTTGGTTACAAGAAGATTTTACACCCCAAGCCAAAGTATGGCCTGATGCGGCGGCTTTACCCAGTTTTTGGGAATTAGTCAATGGTACGGCTATGACTGTGGACGCAACTAGATTTATTTTGGTTCCCAGTGAAAATATTGATAGTAGTGAATTGCGTGTACCGCAAGAATGGGTGGATTTACCAAGCTGGGCGGGAGATTATTATTTAGCCGTACAAGTAGAACCGGATGCAGGCTATGTCAGAGTTTGGGGTTATTGTACCCATGCACAACTGAAAACTAAAGGTGATTATTACCCAGGCGATCGCACTTATGCGCTGAATGAAGTTGATATAATTACTGATATAAATATATTAAATGTGGCGCAAGAATTTTGTGCCGATGAAGTCAAACAGCTCACCACTGTAGATATACCCATCTTACCACAAATACAAGCCGAAAATTTAATTACCCGCCTGGGAAATCCTGAAATCATTACCCCTCGTCTAGCCGTACCTTTTCCATTGTGGGGGGGACTAATTGCACATGGCGGTTGGCGACAACGTTTATATGAACAACGTTTAGGACTACCAGAACAACGGTCAGTTGTCCAATGGTTACAAAGCGGTGTGACTCAAATTGCCACAGCAATAGGTTGGGGAAAGTTAAATCTGCAATTAAGTGCAGCCGGGGCGCGGAGTGTAGAAGAAAGAAAACCACAAGTCAGTTTATCACGCCAACTCGCGATCGCAGGTCAATTATACGAACTGCTAATTATACCCCAAGGACAAGCAGACACCCGACATTGGCGCTTTGAATTACGTAACGCCACCATAGGCGCAGCGATTCCCGGTGGTTTTAAACTCAGACTCCTCACCGAAGACCTACAACCATTTCCCAACAATGAAGATATAGCCACAACAGCCGTCGAAAAACTGTATATAGAAGTTGCCTTAGAACCAGGAGAAAGTATAGTCTGGGAAGTAGAACCCCTTCCCGACAACTATGATCGAGAAATCCTCAAATTCTGAAGAAGACTGATGTAAAAAACCTATTAAACCCTCTTACCTTGGCGTTCTTTGCGTCTTGGCGGTTCGTCTTTCCATACATAACATACATAATATAAACGCTATTAATTTATGCCTTCCGAAATCCCCACAAATCAAAATAAAATTGGTGTAGCAATTCTTGGCACAGGATTTGGTCAAAAAGTCCATATTCCCGGATTTAAAGCCCATCACCGCACCGAAATAGTTGCCATTTATCATCGAGATATTAGTAAAGCCAAAGCCATCGCCGAGACTCATGATATCCCTCACGCCTGTGACACAATAGCCGATATTTTGGCATTACCAGAAGTGCAAGCCGTGAGTATAGCCACACCACCATTTCTACACTACGAAATGGCTAAACAAGTGCTGCAAGCCGGGAAACATTTATTATTAGAAAAACCCACAACTTTAAACGTATTTGAAGCCAAAGAATTATATAAATTAGCCCAAGCAAAAGGCGTAACAGCTACAGTAGACTTTGAATTTCGCTTTGTTCCAGGATGGCAATTATTTGCAGAATTATTAGCAAAAGACTATGTAGGAAATAAACGCTTAATTAAAATTGATTGGTTAGGTTCCTCCCGCGCCGATACATCCCGCCCTTGGAACTGGTATTCCTCCCAAGATAAAGGAGGCGGTGCATTAGGTTCTTTAGGTTCCCACGCTTTCGATTATATATCCTGGCTATTTGGTTCAGTCAGCAGATTAAACGCCCACCTGAGTACCGCCATTCCCGCACGAGTTGACCCAGCTAACGGAGAATTAAAGCCAGTAACAACAGATGATACTTGTCTGCTATCTCTGGAATTAGCTGATGGTACACCTTGTCAAGTTACTATCAGTGCAGTAGTTCACGCATCCAGGACACATTGGGTAGAAGTGTATGGCGATCGCGGTACTCTAGTATTAGGTAGTGAAAATCAAAAAGATTATATACATGGATTTCGGGTTTGGGGTTCTCAGCCTGGTCAACCTCTCCAAGAAATTGAAATCCCCAGCCGCTTAGTTTTTCCCCAACATCACGCCGACGGACGCATTTCGGCATTTACCCGTGTTGTAGACCAATGGGTATTAGGAATTGAACGCCAACAACAAATAATTCCATCCTTGCGAGAAGGGGTTTATTCCCAACTATTAATGGATTTATCTCATAAATCTCATAAGACATCAAATTGGATAGATGTACCCAACCTAGAAACATTCCTAAAGGATAATTCTCAGAACATAACATAGCAGATCAGATCCCCGACTTCTTCAAGAAGTCGGGGATCTTTAGTTTATTAACTTATTTAGTATCCAGAACTGACTGACTTGGCTAAGTAGGTAACATGACCAATGGAGTAAGTGAAGACAAACGCCTCAGCCAGCTTAGTCAGGAAGGACATATCGCTGACATAGGGTTGATGGGTGCTACCACCGGAGATGGAATCTACATTTTTCAATTCATTCAGAAAACTTTCAGAATCTTGAAATAATTCCACGCCAGCATTGTTTAGTTCAGAAAGAGTGATGTTTGCCATAATATTTGCTCCTCAAGTGTTTGTGATGATAGTTTTCAACTTGACAGGCTTTCAGGGATGATTGTGAGGGGAGCATCCCTGAAAAGTTATCAGTTAAATAAAGCGATTAAAGCCATTAGTATCCAGAACTGAATGACTTAGCTAGGGCAGTTACATGACCAATTGCATAAACTGTGACAAAGGCCTCAGCCAACTTAGTCAATGTAGACATATCGCTGACATAGGGTTGATGGGTGCTACCACCGGAGATGGAATCTACATCTTTCAATTCATTCAAGAAACTTTCAGAATCTTGAAATAATTCCACACCAGCATTGTTTAGTTCAGAAAGAATGATGTTTGCCATAATATTTGCTCCTCAAGTGTTTGTGACGATAGTTTTCAATTTGATTGGCTCTCAGGGATGATTATGAGTAAATCTCATCCCTGAACAGCTATCAGTTAAATGAAACGATTTAAGCTCTTAGTATCCGTAGCTGAATGACTTGGCTAGGACAGTCACATGACCAATTGCATAAGTTGTCACAAACGCCTCAGCCAACTTAGTCAAGAAGGACATATCGCTGACATAGCCGCCGTAGGTGTCGGTGCTACCACCGGAGATGGAATCTACATCTTTCAATTCATTCAAGAAACTTTCAGAATCTTGAAATAATTCAGCACCAGCATTGTTTAGTTCAGAAAGAGTGATATTAGCCATAATATTTGCTCCTCAAGTGTTTGTGATGATAGTTTTCAATTTGATTGGCTCTCAGGGATGATTATGAGTAAATCTCATCCCTGAATAGTTATCAGTTAAATGAAGCGATTAAAGTCATTAGTATCCAGAACTGAATGACTTAGCTAGGGCAGTTACATGACCAATTGCATAAACTGTGACAAACGCCTCAGCCAACTTAGTCAATGTGGACATATCGCTGACATAGGGTTGATGGGTGCTACCACCGGAGATGGAATCTACATCTTTCAATTCATTCAAGAAACTTTCAGAATCTTGAAATAATTCAGCACCAGCATTGTTTAGTTCAGAAAGAGTGATATTAGCCATGTTATTTGCTCCTCAAGCATTTGTGAAGATAGTTTTCAACTTGATTTGCTCTCAGGGATTATTGTTAGTAAATTTAATCCCTGAACAGCTATCTAGTACAGCACAGAATCAATTCATTCTCGTGCAGAAATACTAGTTAAATGAAGCAATTACAGCTATTAGTATCCATAGCTGAATGACTTAGCTAGAACAGTCACATGACCAATTGCATAAACTGTGACAAACGCCTCAGCCAACTTTGTCAATGTGGACATATCGCTGACATAGCCGCCGTAGCCGCCGTAGGTGTCGGTGCTACCGCCGGAGATGGAATCTACATCTTTCAATTCATTCAAGAAACTTTCAGAATCTTGAAATAATTCCACACCAGCATTGTTTAGTTCAGAAAGAATGATGTTAGCCATATTATTTGCTCCTCAAGCATTGATTGCTAATAGATTTGGTTGATTAACAATTAAGCTGTGTGCTTTAACTGTTACTGCTATTTTTATTCATGCAATTCGCTAAAGTCAAGGACAAAACTAGTTTTAAAAAGACCTATAATAGTGATTATTGTCTGGTTTCAAGGACATTTTAAGTCTATTAAATAATTTGTTCTATATATGTAATGTGCAAAGTAAAGATGAGAGTAGAAATTCCGAATTAGTATTAGCGGGAGTAAAACTCTACGTCTTTTTCGCGAATTTTAATGTCGTAGTTGCCAAAGAAATCATGTCCTAGTAATCCTACTCCTGCTTTTGGGGCGATCGCCACTTCCAAATTATTAGCCACAACACAACTCCACCCGTAGCCACGGAGTTTCCCTTAGCGGTGGAAAAGCGGAATTCTAGTGGGTATTATTCTAATTTTAGGGGTAATTTTAAATATCTCTGCGTTTAGGGTATTTTACAAAGTCAAATCTCATGCTGCCTAAATAGCAAGAATTTTGGCTTTACATCAGTTTTCATGTATTTGAACCACATCTGTCGTAGGGGCGCAAGGCCTTGCGCCCCTACCGCTGACGTGTACACACAAATGATTAAATGACTTCTCATCCTTGTGTGTAGTGTGTGTTGTCGCGTAGCGCACCCTACGAGGTTCAAGCCATGTGTGTACACGGTAGTCGCTTATAAAACGGCTAGGGTTTTTCTGTTAATTAAAGGCAAAAAGCATTTATTTTGGCATTGTGTCAGTTATCCTTGCTACAGAATTAAAATTCCGTTCGTGTGTAAATACAAACAAGCCGCTTTATAGCCACCTGGAAACTTTAGTTACACAGCAAAAATAAAAAGATGAATAAAAAACAGATTCTGGCCTTGATTGGTATAGCAGTTACTAGCTGTTTCCTAGCGATCGCCTTACCTTTGATTACCCCCACTCCCTCAGCAGCACAGTCAAACGTCAACTTGCTGGTGTCTGCGGCTGCAAGTATGAAAGATGCACTAGAAGAAATTCAGCCCATATATCAACAAAGTAACCCAAACGTGAAGATCAGATATAACTTCGGGGGTTCTGGAGCATTACAGCAACAAATTGAACAGGGTGCGCCAGCCGATATCTTTATTTCTGCGGCGAGAAGACAAGTAGATGCACTAGAGCAAAAAGGACTTTTAGTGCCAGGTACTCGTAGCAACCTAGCTAATAACCGCTTAGTCTTGATTGTGCCGAATAACAGCACAGGTATTAATAGCTTTTTCAATTTAGCAGATGCCAGAATTAGGAGAATTGCTGTAGGAGAACCCAGAAGTGTACCCGCTGGACAATACGCCGACCAAGTATTCAAGAAATTAGGTATTTTTGATAAAATCAAGTCTAAATTAGTTTTAGCGAACAATGTACGTCAAGTGTTAGCAGCCGTAGAAAGTGGTAACGCCGATGCAGGTTTAGTTTACGCCACAGATGCTAAAATTTCTAACAAAGTCAAAGTTGTAGTTGCTGCTGATGAAAAATATCACTCTGCAATTGTTTATCCAATGGCAGTAATTAAAAGCAGCAGAAATATTCCCGCTGCCAAACAATTTGTCGGATTTTTATCCAGTAATCAAGCCAAGGCTGTACTCAGAAAATACGGATTTATCGTGAATTAATAGCATTTCGTTTTTCCTTCTTTCAAGGGGAGACGCTGCTCGCTGTCATTGGCGGGCATCTTTGCCCGCTCCACAATAATTTGTGGGATATTTTTTTATTTGTAAGTCCCTAATTTAATCCAAATTACGAATTACTGCACAATCTTATGGATTTATCCCCCCTTTGGATATCACTAAAAACTTCTTTATTAGCCACCTTTATCACCTTTTTTGTAGGTATTTGGTCAGCTTACTGGATGTTAGGATATAGAGGTAAAGCCAAATCATTAATTGAAGGAATTTTTGTTGCCCCTCTGATTTTACCCCCAACAGTTGTGGGTTTTTTACTACTATTATTTTTTGGGAAGAACGGCCCTGTCGGTAAACTCATGCAGCCTTTAGATTTTAGCATTGTCTTTACCTGGTACGGTGCAGCGATCGCAGCGACAGTGGTAGCATTTCCCATCATGTATAAAACCGCCTTGGGAGCCTTTGAACAAATTGATGGCAATCTGTTACGCGTAGCCAGAACCCTTGGTGCGTCTGAATCAACCATCTTTTGGCGAATTAGTTTACCCCTCGCATTTCCCGGAATTGTTGCAGCCACAAGTTTAGCCTTTGCACGGGCTTTGGGTGAATTTGGAGCCACCTTAATGTTAGCTGGTAATATTCCCGGACAAACTCAAACCATCCCAATGGCGATTTATTTTGCTGTAGAAGCCGGCGCAATGAATGAAGCTTGGTTTTGGGCGATCGCCATCATGAGTATTTCTTTATCTGGGATTATCGGAGTCAATTTTTGGCAAGAAAACCGAGGGAAGCGAAAACAACAAAATTCCCCATTTCCTAAAGTACTCATAAATCAAGAATATCAGAGATGTCAAACCTCCCATAAAACTGATTCATCAGAATTATTTGTCGATATTGTTAAAAAACTTCCCGGCTTTCGATTGCAAGTATGTTTTAGTGGCGATAGTAATACTCTGGGATTTTTGGGAGGTTCTGGGGCTGGTAAAAGTATGATTTTGCGCTGCATTGCTGGCATTGAAACACCCACAAAAGGACGGATTGTTTTAAATGGGCGAGTATTGTTTGATTCTGAAAAAGGAATTAATTTACCTTCACGCGATCGCCGCATTGGGTTCTTAATGCAAAATTATGCTTTATTCCCTCATCTGACTGTCATGCAAAATATTGCTTTTGGCTTACCTAAAGGCTTATCGACATTAGCAATTAAGCAGCAAGTACAGGCGCAACTCTTAGCAGTGCAGTTAGAAGGATTAGAAAATCGCTATCCGCATCAACTTTCAGGAGGACAGCAACAAAGAGTAGCTTTAGCCAGAGCTTTAGCAATTAAACCGGAAGCATTACTATTAGATGAACCATTTTCAGCCCTAGATACATATCTGCGTCACCAATTACAAGAACAATTAATTGAAACTCTCAGCACTTATTCAGGAGCGACACTATTTGTTACCCATAATTTAGAAGAAGCTTATGAAGTCTGTCAACAATTGTTAGTTATGTCCCAAGGACAAATTATTGCTAACGATGATAAAGAAAATATTTTCGCCCATCCCAATAGTTACACAGTCGCTCAGTTAACAGGTTGCAAAAACTTTTCTCCAGTCACAGTAGTATCTACGAATCAAGTCAAAGCCTTAGATTGGGACTGCACTATAAAAGTGATGGAACCTTTACCCCCATCCCCAGCGTATATAGGTATTCGCGCCCATCATCTCAGCTTTACCAGTGACTCCAACGCTGAGAATACCTTTCCCTGTTGGTTAGTCAGAAAGCGAGAAACACCGCACCGAATGACGCTGTATTTACGACTGCACAATTCCTTAAATCACAGCCATGATTATCACCTACAGGCGGAAGTATTTAAGGAAAAATGGGCGAATATCAAAGACAAGCCTTTCCCTTGGTATGTGCGTTTAGATACGAATAAACTCTTTTTAATGCAAGAATAAAAATTACATTCGCTCGTAGTCTGGACTTTAGTCCTGCTTTCCCTGACGCTGAATACAGAACCTCACCCCCAACCCCTCTCCTTACTAAGGAGAAGGGAGACGTAGGAAATTTTAGTCCACACCAATCAAAACATCAGTGGATTTCACAATTGCATACACTTCTTTACCTACTTCTATACCCATACTTTCGCAGGAAGACTTGGTAATAATTGAGGTAACTTCAACTCCAGGTGCAATTTCAATCACAATTTCTGCATTGACGGTTCCAGGTGTAACTTCCTTAACCTTGCCTTTGAGAGAATTACGCGCACTAACTTTCATTTTTTACTCCTCGTGTTACATCAGTTTTCATGTATTTGAACCACACGGTAGGGACGCAAGGCCTTACCGTGTGGTCTATTTAGCTGTAAATACCTGTAAGTGGAATACTATATGTACTTACCTAGACTAAGCAAGTATATTAGCACAATGTTATATACATATCTGCTAAAATAAATTATTCGATTGATCGCAGCTCAATACCTTTCGGTTAAGGGATGTAGAGACGTTCCATGAAACTTCTCTACAAGGGTTTTCGGCTCACGGATTTGCTTAACCGAGCAGTATTGGATCGCAGCTAACCTGTTCACGCTACTTTAAAAGAAGATAACCGCAAAAATTCAGTAGCTAAGACGTGGTAAAACAGGACGAACTTCGCAACAAATTAAAACAAACGAGAATCCGCTTGGGTATGAGCCAGCAAGATTTGGCTAACTTGGCTAATGTTACCCGTCAAACTATTAGCGGTGTCGAGTCGGGACAATATGCACCATCCACTACTATCGCCCTGCGGTTGGCGAAAGCCCTGGGTTGTCAAGTAGAAGATTTATTTTGGTTAGAGCAGGATTTACCAGCAATAGAAGCCGTACCAGCCTATAATGTGCCACTAGGTCAGCGTCTGCGGCTGATTTTGGCTCAAGTGGGTAATCAATGGATTGCTCATCCCTTAATTGGTCAAGATGCTTTTCGTACAGAGATGATACCAGCTGATGGCGAAGGCGATCGCTTACCCGGTGCAAATACAATTCGAGTCCAGTTACTAGATGATCCCGGAAATCTGCATTCCACAGTTATTTTAGCCGGTTGTGCGCCGGCTTTATCCTTATGGGCGCGTGCGGCGGAACGTTGGCATCCTAACCTCAGAGTACACTGGACTTTAGACAACAGTATGACGGCATTGCATCGACTGCGCCGGGGAGAAGTTCACTTTGCCGGGATGCATCTGTACGATCCTCAGACTGGAGAATATAATACTCCCTTTGTGCGTTCAGTTCTTCAAGGTGCGGCGGCTGTATTAATTAACCTTGGCGTTTGGGAAGAGGGAATGCTAACTCAGCCCAATAATCCCCTGGGATTGAAAACTATCGTAGACTTAGCACAACCTGGTGTCACCATTGCTAACCGCGAAGAAGGTTCAGGTAGTCGCCAAGTATTAGAGCGATCGCTCCAAGATGCAAGTATACCATTTACAGCCGTGAAGGGATTTGACCAAATTTTCCACGGACACCTAGAAGTAGCCCAAGCAGTAGCCACTGGCAAAGTTTCATCCGGTATCAGCACTGCATCTGTAGCCGCCGCCTTCGGATTAGGATTCATCCCCCTACAACAATCACGATACGACTTAGCAGTTCTCAAACCCTACCTAGATGAAGCCCCTGTACAAAAATTACTTGGCACTTTAGGACATCGGCGGGTACTTTCACAACTAGAGGCCATCGGGGGTTATAATACCAGCCAAACTGGGGAAGTAGTCGCCACAATTGAGCCGATGGAAAATGCTGGATCAAAAGCCTAGAGAGTCAGACTTTTGACCTTTGTCCGGGCGTATTGCTATAATTTACTTCCGCCTTGCGGTACTAGTCTAGCCACAGCTGCAACTAATTGAGAAGGTTCGGCGGGCTTGGTGACGTGCATCTGAAAGCCTGCTGATATTGCTTGTTGCTGATTATATTCTCCCGCGTAGGCCGTGAGAGCGATCGCAGGTGTCTTTCCCCCTTTTTCTGATGTCCAGCTTCTGACTTGACGCATCAGCATATAACCATCCATTTCCGGCATTCCAATATCGCTTAACAGGACATCTGCCTTTGATTCCGGCAGAGTTTGGAGTGCTTCCATCGCCGATGACACTGATATAACTTCTGCGCCTTCTTCTTCAAGAACAAAGCAAATAAAGTCTCGCGAATCCAAGTCATCATCTACAACTAGAATTTTAATCCCGTGAAGATTGCCCGAGTTAGAGTCCATTTCTCCCTCACTGTGGCTGGATGTTGTAATTAATTGTGTTGGTAAAGATGGTAATTGCACTGTAAAGGTTGCCCCTTCGCCTTCTCCGGCACTGTCTGCAAAAACTCTCCCACCGTGGAGTTCTACTAATTGTCGCACAATTGCTAGTCCTAGTCCCAACCCCCCAAATTTTCTGGTGGTGGCACTATCTGCTTGCCGGAAGTAATCAAAGACATGAGATAAAAAGTTAGGGTCAATTCCTTTACCTGTATCCATGACTTGAATCTGAATACTAGCATCAATCTTTTCTAGGCAAATTTGGACTCGCCCACCTGGGGGAGTGAATTTTACCGCATTGGAAAGCAGATTCCAAAAAACTTGCTGTAAGCGGTTGGGGTCTCCCATTACCAAAGTTGTAGAATCAGTGTCAGACACAAATTTCAACTTGATAGATTTAGCTTCTGCTGCTAAACGTACTGTTTCCATCGCCGCAACAATTGTCAATTCCAGATTCACTTGCTCCACATTTAATGTGAGTTTACCCTGAAGAATCCGGGAGACATCTAGTAAGTCTTCAATTAATTGGGCTTGTAATTTGGCGTTGCGCTCAATGGTTGCTAGGGCGGAAGCTGTTTTCGATTCATCAAATTTACGACTTTGGAGTAATTTAGACCAACCCAAAATCGGATTCAGAGGGGAGCGTAATTCATGGGAAAGCACAGCCAAAAACTCATCTTTGATACAGTTGGCTTCTTCCGCTTGGGCGCGGGCTTGCTGTTCGGCTGCATACAATCTAGTGTTTTCAATGGCGATTGATGCCATTTGCGCTAACTGCACAATAATGGCTTCGTCTTCTTTGGTAAATTCGGCCTCATACTTATCAGATAGTTGAATTAAGCCCATATTGTGGCCATCTCGTCCAATTAAAGGTGCAGCTAACCATCCACGCATGGGTGGATGATTGTCTATTTGCTGACTAATATTTTCCCATTGGGGATGAGCTTCGAGTTCAGTTTGAGTCATTCGCATAGAACGATTGATCAGGCGTATACTAGTATTCATGCTGAAGCCATCCAGATGTTGATGTGGCGATGACCAGCAGGCTGTATACTTATCAGAAAGTGAAGCCCAACTGATTAATTTAGCAAAATCATCATCAATAGTGATGCTGGTAAAAGCTTGGTGTGAGCCAATAATCTCACGGGCTTGCTCAGTAATTATGCGGATAATTTCTTCAATGGAGAGAACCGAATTAACCGCCAATGCAGCCTCCATTAAACCGTTAAGTTGTCTAGTATATTCTTGCGATCGCACCAGCATTTTCTCACGTTCTACTTCTACTTGTTTGCGGTCGCTAATATCAATACAGGAGCCAATGTAACCAAGAAAAGTACCTTCTGAAGCGAACCGTGGGACACCTATATCTAAAATCCACTGATATTTGCCATCCGCACGTTTGAGCCGATATTCCATTTTAAATTCTTGACGAGCATTAAACGCATTAATATAAGTTTCTAAACATCGCTGTGAATCGTCTGGATGTACTCCTTGCTCCCATCCGTGTCCCATTTCTTGCTCCATTGTTCGTCCTGTAAACTCCAGCCAAGGCTGATTAAAGTAACAACACAATTTACTAGTATCAGACATCCAAATCAGAGTCGGCGAGCTATTTGCCATTTGACGAAATAGTGCTTCACTTTCTTGTAATGCCGCTTCTATCTGTTGGCGCTCAGTTACATCTAATACTTGGGATAGTACAGAAATCAACTTACTTGATTGATCACATAAAGCTGAATTGTACCATTCACAATGAACGACAGAGCCATCTTTCGTATAATTACGGTTGAGGGAAACCACTTGAGTTTCTCCACTAGACAACCTGGAAATTGCATCCTTGACTACCTCTATATCTTCCCCAAAGACAAACTGCCAATCGTCAAATTTTTTACCCATCACTTCTGTAGCTTCCCAGCCAAAAATCTTCTCGGCGGCTGGAGACCAGCGAGATATCCGAAATTCTTCATCCCATTCGATGACTCCCAGAGGAGAACTTTTTTCATGGAACGTCAGCCTTTGCATCACTTCCCCCAATGACTTTTGTGCTTTTTCGCGATCACTTAAATCGATCACAAAACAGACACAATTAGGGGGTGACTGCTGCAAAATAGCCCCGCAAATCTGAATTGGGAGCAGACTCCCATTTTTCCGGATATATTGCTTTTCAAAGGGCGCGAAGCTGCCAAATTCTAGCAATTCTTGTAATGCATTCTCATCCAAATCCTGATATTCCAGAGGCGTTATTTGTCGCCAACTGATTCCTGCTGTGAGCAAATCCTCACGGGTATAACCCACCATCTGGAGAAAAATATCATTAGCTTCTATAATTTTTTCAAAATCTGCCAAAACAATGCCAATAATATTGGAGTCAAGCAATTTTTTAAATTTTATTTCATTTTGTGCCAATTCTCTGGCTATTTCTACATCGAAAATTTTCTGATCTGTCTTTAATTTCGGGTTCTGGGTGATGTCTGGGATGATCATATCTCTGTCCCCAGAATTATCCTCAATTCGTGTTGGTTCTGGCGCAAGCAGATCAGAAAAAGTATAGACAACTGCGTAGGCAGAAGTTTCACTAGCCAGAAATAAAGGCTGCAAATTCATCAATAACCACTTTAAATCTGAATTTGGTTGAGATAAACCCACAATCACATTTAAGCAGGGCTTACCTGTACGCAGAGCCACCATTGCTGGATGAGTTGTGCCACTCAAGGGTATTCCGTTTTCGTCAACAAATCGCCAGGAGGAGTTCGGTGAATTCCATGCATATATTTGCTCGGCTGTTAGTCCCAGAATCTTTTCAGCCGTAGGATTACAAGCTGATATACTGCCATCGGCCAACTGAAGTATTATCCCTTGTTCCAGAGTAGCGATTTTTGTCTTGCTATGTGGCGCATCGTCTAACTGTTGGTCAACCAAGTGAAAATCAATTATTTTTGGATGTTGCATCTTGTTTGCTGTGGATAAACTCAGCGAGACTATTGTGCCAAGAAATAGGATTTGATTCCTGGGTAAAATCTTAATTAGCAGGTTTTTTGCCTAATTTGACAAATTTTACAAATAGAAATATTGGTTTTTTTGTAATCTAACCAATGAAGTAAATAAATCCTCCCTAGGATAGGTGTTATGCCATAACCTTTCCTAATTTTGAAACTTTCATGAGTCATTATCCATATTGTGTCCGACTATAGTTATTGTCTGGTCAAACCTTTACACTAGATTAGCTATTAACTTTTAACTCAGACGTTTTTTAGATTATCAATTTTTGATGACTTATGGGATCATTTTTTGTGCAGCAAACGAGTTAATCAACGTCTTTGCGGTTCACGACCAATATTTTCAGAATTTATTACTGCCTCAAAATCCATTTCAGGGTTATTTCAGGTGTACTCTCGATATACAGTAACTATTACCCACAAACTACTAAATCCTGAATACTTTCTGGCTCAAAACGCAGAATACTAAACTTTGTGAATATTGACATTTGAGATGAAAAATTATAGTGACACACAAGAACTAATATTAATCCCCTGCAAGGCTACCGTGTATACACAAGTCCAAAAACCTTTTATTTGGGTAGGGTGCGTTATGGACGAATGGCACGAAGATAAGCCGAAACCTTGTCAAGGCAGGGGGTAGGGGATTGGGTGTTGGGTGTATTGTTCAAGAAAATTGAATCTTAGTACGTTCTATAGTTCAACATCTTCTTAATTCCCCACACCCCACACCCGACACCCGACACCCAAAAGCCTTGTAAATAATAGATTTGCCTTTATCTTAGTGCCATTCCGTTATGGACTTTAGTCCTAACGCACCGATAATCTAGAATGGTGCGTTGCGCTACGCGACAACACACCCTACAAAACATAATTTTGACTGGACATCATCATTTGTGTGTACACGGTAGCTTCCCTACCAGAGAAGGGGGCTAGGGTTAGGTTTCGCTTTGGTTCTTCCACATAACGTGAAAAGTGAGATCAAAACTCACGTCTTGAGAAAACGAAATTAGCGATCGCTAACAGCATGACACTATAAAATAAGCCATAACCGACATTGGTAATCAGTACTGTGGTATCAGGTAACGCGTTTAAACCATAAACAGCATCATTTTTTAAATCTAATCGAGATAAATCTGGCAAGATTAGGTATAAACCTTGAGTGATGCGTTCAATGAAGGGGCTGTTACTCAGACGACCCAAATTAACTAAATCTGGAGTAATGTTCCCCATTAAATACACTGCAAATGTTAACGTCACCGCTAATAACGAACTGGTAAATACACCAAAGGTAATCGCCACAGCAGTAATTAAAGATAACTGCAAAATTAAAAAAATTGCCGCAATTAAAATGCTGAGAACTGAATGGGGAATATTACCAATTTGCAAAAATCCCAAATAAATCACTGTCATCACCGTCACCAGTACAGCCAGCACCACCGACAAACCTAAGAATTTGCCAGCAATAATTTCGCTGCGGCTGACAGGTTTGGCAATCATGACTAAAATTGTCCGTTTGTCAATTTCTTTATTAACCAATCCCGTACCCAGAAAGATGGCAACAATTAGAGTTACAATACTCATTGCCCCCAGACCAAAGTCTAAAAACATTTTATTTTCAGTTGCAGCTGCAAATTCAGGTAAGACGCGCAAAGCTATGGCAAGTATGAGCGCATAAAACCCGATAATATACAGAATGCGATCGCGCACCATTTCCTGAAACACATTCTTCGCAATTACAAAAACTCTACGGAAATTCATCGCTTTTTAGTTAATACTCAATCTTAAATTATGCCCAAATTCCCCCAATTTACCCTCAGCGCTGCGCTGGTGGATCACCCGCAATAAATTTACTCAAGCGATCGCATTCAATCTCTGCTACTGTATTTCTCTCCTCAACTTCGCTCAGAGGGATTCTGGAAGTTCTGGCTGACACGGCTATGGGTTCAATTCGACAAGATTTTTGCAAATAATACCCCTTGGGGTTAGAGCTAGGGCCTGTCCAGATGCTGAGTAAATCTAATCTATATCCAGATTTGATATTAGCAACACGCGCCTCAACACGCCATAATTCTCTTTCTTCATATTGTCCTAGTTTTTGTTTAATTACTTGGTTCCCCAATTTTTGCACTTCCGGTGTTGCGTCTATCAACCATTTTTCCACTTGTGACCAAGGTGTGTTATTTAATGTTTGTTCTACTTGGATTTGGATACCATCGAGGATAGCTACACCATTTTCGGGAATTTTTTGGATTTCTTCCTTGGTTTCGGGTTTAGTTTCGTCTGTGGTTCCAGGTTCTACAGGTTCTACTATTCTGACAACAAATGTACTCCGATTAAAATTATCTGTGAGTAAACTGGGATATTGTGTTAACCAATTATCCATGAGAAAATAAAACTGAATCCAGCAACTGATGAGCATACAACTAGCTACCAAAACTATAATTCTTTCCCGAACTTCTGGTTTAGGAAGTTTGGCTGTAGTCTTTATATCAGTACCTTCAATAAAATCTGGAATCGCTGTAATTATTGCCGAGATGGTTGGCCAAAGTATAATTGTTCTGGGTGTAATTACGTCCTCTTGATTACCAAATGCAAAAACACTCACTAAAAATCCAGTTATTACTGCTCCCACTGGCATAAAAGTTCCAGGAACTCTTAAAGGATCATCAGTTGTATACCAAGCTGTGCCAGCAATTAAAAATAACCACCCTAAAAATGCAATTAAACTTTTTACATAACCTACAGCTAAAAATGAAAGTGTCCAAGAAAAAACACTCAAATAAATAAATGTTTGCCAAGAATAAGCTTTAGGTGGAATTAATAATTTTCTAACTCCCTCATAAATCCCCACAAAAAACTTTAAAAATCCCAAAACATCTTTAAATAAAGTTTGCATCCTTCACACCCCTAATTGATTGAATTGTGTATGACTATTTTTTCTGTAAAAATCTCAAATAATTCTACTTACGGCTCAACAATATAATCATGCTAATTGCACTGTAACTGAGTGAGTTTCCTATTAATATAGTGGTAACTAAATTTGTGCTTTGCAATCTGGCAACGCTGGTACGCCTCCATTTTAAGCGATTATTTTCTGGGGTTTTTTCATAGACTTGGAGAACATCTTCTTTTAAAGAAAGTACGAAAAATCTGAGAAAAAAGAATTTCATGAAAAATGTCATGAAGAAAATTATAAATCCAGTTAAAATCAGCACCCCTTGTGTACTTTCCGATCTAAAGTTATGGAAAAATATGTAACTGATTAATTCCGATTTTAAACCTATAGGTAATATTGGTTCTAGAACAAAAAACATAATCCAACCAATCGTGCTGGAAAAAAGGTTTATAGATATGGCATAAAACATACTAGTTTTTTTGTCGAATTTGAGTCTCCTGTTCAAAACATAAGCTTCTATAGGAATAGCAGTCAGTAAAAACAAAAATTCAAACAAAATTACACCGACAGGCAGGATTCTAGGAATATTGATATCTCCAAGTCCAAGCATAAAGTGTCAATAGTAAGGGTGAACGTTAGCGAGTATAACTGAGATAATAGTTCTGATGGTGTCGATTATCTCATTCTTATTATTCCTAATTACCTAAGTGTGCCATAACTCATTCTCCTCTGCGCCCTTGCCTTTGCATTTCAAGGTAAAATTAGGGATTGCCACGTTATAGCTTTTCGAGAAATGACAAGGAACGGCATCGGTATTCGCACGGCGCAAGTGCGTCCTGAACGGCTCACAGGTCAAATTCACGTTTACGATGGTGTGGGTAAAGGTAAGTCTCAAGCGGCTTTAGGGGTAGTTTTGCGCTCAATTGGCTTGGGAATAAATACACCGGGCGATTCGGGTCGCGTGTTATTGTTGCGCTTTTTAAAGGGGCCAGAGCGTGATTATGACGAAGATGGCGCGATCGCAGCTTTACAGCGTGGTTTCCCCCATTTAATTGATCAGGTTCGCACTGGGAGAGCCGAATTTTTTGGACATGAGGAAATTACCCCTTTTGACCGAGAAGAAGCAGCACGGGGTTGGGATGTAGCCAAAGGTGCGATCGCCTCTGGTTTATATTCTGTGGTGGTTTTAGATGAAATTAACCCAGTTCTAGACTTGGGTTTGCTACCAGTAGATGAGGTGGTACGGACATTAAAATCCAAACCTCACGAATTGGAAATCATCGCCACTGGACGCGCCGCACCGCAAAGCTTGCTTGATATTGCGGATTTGCATTCGGAAATGAAACCCCAAGACCACCCAAAAGCCAAAGAACTCTTGATTGAGGGGATTGAAATTTACACTGGTGCGGGGAAAGGTAAGTCTACCAGTGCTTTAGGTAAAGCCTTAAAAGCCATTGGTCGGGGAATTAATCACCCTGGTTCTACCCGTGTATTAATTATGCAGTGGCTCAAAGGTGGTAGTGGCTACACAGAAGACGCAGCGATCGCCGCTTTACAGCAATCATATCCAGAAGTGGTAGATCATCAACGCTGTGGTCGAGATGCGATTGTTTGGCGCAATTGTCGCCAAGAAATGGACTATGTAGAAGCCGAAAGAGGTTGGGAAATTGCTAAAACTGCGATCGCCTCTGGATTGTATAAAACCATTATTCTCGACGAACTCAACCCCACAGTAGACCTAGAACTACTTCCCGTGGAACCCATAGTCCAAGCCTTACTCCGCAAACCCCGTGATACGGAAGTCATTATCACTGGTCGCTGTCAACATCAACCAGCTTACTTCGATTTAGCCAGTGTTCACTCTGAGGTATACTGTCACAAACATTATGCCAATCACGGTGTAGAACTCAAACGCGGAGTAGATTTTTAACAGTTATCAGTTACCAGTTAGGAAAAATAGTTGGGTCGAAATCCTTGACTATAGCAACCGCCAAGGAGGTTAGGACATTGTTGATTGCCCAAAGCCTTGATGTAGGGGCGGGTTTATTAAAATTGTTATTAGTAATTGAGCATATCTGTAAACCCGCCCCTACTTGGTTTCTACGGGCTAACGCCCCGCTTCGCTAACAGGACTCAGCAATTTGCTATACATTGGTGTGATAACTGTTCACTGTTGACTGTTTACTGTTCACTGATTTAATTACTCACTATGGAAAACAGCAATTTACTTGATTTAATCACAGGAGGATTGGCGATCGCTATTCTGATCGGCGGGATGTTGATGATGTTTACTACTGTATTTTCTACCAAATTTAATACCAAGAAAGGTAAGAAATAGGTTCATTGTCAAAACACTTGAATCAATTGGTGTTTCTGCACAGTACCAATAACTTGGTGAGGTGTGGTTAATTCCGCCGCTTGGGTTGCAGAAATCCAAGCGTAGCTAGAAGCTGGTAATTCGGTAATTGAGTTGACTGGTTCACCATGAACGGGAGTGTAGAAATTCAGTAATACCGCAGTTTTCCCGTCTACTTGTAAAAAATGGATGGGATGATTTTGCCAAATTGAAGCGATCGCAGGTTGTTGCAGAAAAACTCTCACATCCGGGTTATAGTCACTAAATAAGCCTAGACCACCAGCTACAGCCAAAGCTAGCCAACAAGGAATTAACCAACCCGCCAGCCAATAACGAGCTGTGAGAAACTTCTGATGAAAGTGGTAACGACCAATCCACACCGTAGGCAAAATTAGCCAACCTAACCCCATAATTAAGCCCAGGATGGCATACTTGCGAATCTCAACGTCATCCACCCCAATCAAAATAACTATCCCAGCGAGCATCAATAAAATGCCTAATCCACCAAAAAGATAACTGAGATTACGAGGAAGTTTCTTAATTTCTCCATCTCCCCATTTTTCCAACCAACTTAAACCTACAGCGGCCAGCATTGCTATAAAGGGGTAAAGACAAAGACTATAGTGAGACAGACGAGTTGAGAAAAAACTCAGTTCAGCAAACAGCGTCACAGGAAAACCAACTAATATCAATTGGTAGCGAGGAATGGGACGGCGAAGTAGTAAAACTAAGCCGAGCAGAGCTAAAAAGAACCAGGGAAAGGATTTAAGTGGGACATTCCATAAATAGAATATGATGCCATTGCCATTACGTTCATTAGATCCCAACTCAAACACAAATCTGAATAGTTCTGCATAACTATCATCGCCATAGCGCATCCACTTAAGCCATAACCAACTCAAAGTAGGAATTAAACCGACTGCAAAACCTAAATATAAACAAGGGTTGCTCAAATGACGATGACGGCGATGTTCCCCAATTAAATAAGGTAATAAAGCGACAATTGGCAAAAAAATCATAAAGCTTCTGACTAAGAAGCCTAAACCCAAACTTAAGCCAGCGATAAAAGTCCAAAAATAGGCATATTTAGGATGTAGTTCAGCTTTGAGAACAGATAAAATAGCTAACAATACCAGAAATATCATGGGGACATCTGGCGTACCTAAGCGGCAATATTGCAGCCAAAGAAATTGCACACTTAGAATTAAGCCAGCTAGCCAAGCTAATTTTTTGTTGAGCAGGATTTTGCCGATTTCATAGATGAGTAATACGCTCAAAATCCCAATAATCATGCTCGGTAATCGCACACTAGCTTCACTGATCCCAAATAACTTATAGGAAATGGCAATTATCCAATAAGGGCCAGGGGTTTTATGATGGACTGTACCCCAAGGGGCTATCCAATCACCAGATTCAAACATGAAACGCGCTCTCGTGGCGTAAAGCCCTTCATCATGCGCCATCAGGCTATTATCCCCAGAACTGAATAGCAATAAGGGGAGTATCCACAGTAGTAAACTGATATAAGGAAATAAACGAAATCTATACAACATTGAATTACAGCAGTTTTCATCTATTTGAACCACATCTGTCGTAGGGGCGCAAGGCCTTGCGCCCCTACCGTGTGGTCTATTTACCTAAAAATAGCTGTAATATTGACCTCTCCTCATTTCTTGCCGAGAGATTTATTAAAATACATAATATTACCTAAAAATCCGCCAAATTAGCAAATAACTTTTCTCAGATAAACCTTTATGCTACTTAAACCCGATCAACGCCAGAAATTAGACGATACAGACGACAAGCTATTTTACGACTATCCCCGCTTTGTCACTCATGTCGATGATGGATTTATTCAACAGCTAACAGATTTATATCGCGATCGCCTGAAACCCGACACGCGTATCCTAGATATGATGAGCAGTTGGGTGTCTCATCTCCCAGCCGAGATAGAATTTGCCCATGTAGAGGGACACGGACTCAACGCCGAAGAGTTAGCCCGTAATCGTCGTTTAAATCATTACTTTGTCCAGAATCTCAATGATCAACCTCAACTACCCCTACCAGACCAAAGTTTTGATGCCGTTCTGAATTGCGTTTCTGTACAGTATATGCAGTATCCAGAGGCCATATTTGCCGAAATTCATCGTATCCTCAAACCCGGCGGTATGGCAATTATCAGCTTTTCTAACCGAATGTTTTTCCAAAAAGCGATTCAAGCTTGGCGAGACACTTCAGAAGCTACTAGGGTGGAATTAGTCAAGCACTACTTCACCTCAGTCCCTGGATTTACGGCTCCAGAGGTGATTGTAAATAAATCAACAGCACCGAATTTTTTACAGTGGTTAGGTGCTGGCGGAGGAGATCCATTTTATGCTGTCATCGCTTCCCGGTCTGAGTGCTGAGTGGGGAGTGGGTAGGGGCGGGTTTAAGCAGCCAGTCTGTGGTTCGTCAACATCCTTAGTAAACCCGCCCGTACAGGAGTCGGGTGAGGGCTGAGTAAAAGAAAATATCAAAAAGTGAATTTTCCAAGTTAAAACTGAAGTCAGCAGAGATAATTGGCTCAAAGCTCAAATATCAGGAACAACCAAAAATGAATTTTTCTCGCGCATCTAAAATTTTACCCGCTTTATTATTGTCAGTGTTACTACTGACTACTGCTTGTACTCCAGCCGAACCCGGTCGCTTTGATCAGGTACAGCAAGAAAGTACTCAACAAAAAAGAGGTCAAGCAGTTGTCGAAACAGCTACTCAAGGTGGAGAATTTAATAAATTCTTTCCTGCTGCTGGTGATGGCTACGAGAGAGTATTTACCCAAGAGAAAAAAGGTTTTGCTGAAGCTAAGTTAAAAAAAGATGGTCAAGATTTGGCTATGTTAGCTATTTCTGATACTAGCAGTACACCAGAAACCGCAGCTAACTACTCTAATAGCACCAAAGAAATCGATGGTTATCCGGCGCGGGAAATTGGCAAAACTCAAACAGCAGTACTAGTAAATAATCGTTACCAAGTAAAAGTATTATCTCGTGATCCGTCATTTACTGCCAGCGATCGCGCCGACTGGATCGAGAAATTTAATCTTGATGGTCTAGCAACATTGAAATAACTTTAACTACGCCCAGTAACAACCCCAAATAAGGAGATTCTTGTGAATAAACCGATTTTTGAGTTAGTTGATGAACTTCCAACTAGTGGCTTGACCATTTCCATGTTGCAATCCCTGGATTTTGTGACTCCTGGAAAGTGGGAAAATACTGTAGGCTTTGTCAACACCATTAAGAAAGTGACTGGTGAAACTGATGAAGATTTAATTCAGCAAATTGGTGAAAGAGCGATTTATCTTTATAATGATCGATCCCAAGGATACCAACGAGCAATGTGGCTTTATCAAACTGTTGACAAGACAGATAAAGCCTTGGGTGCAGCAGCTTTGGCTAATAAAATTGGTGAGAAAATTCCTCTCTTGGGTTTTTTAAACAAAGTGACTCCCAAGGCTGACAAAGCCCAAACTATTGACTTGTGTCTGAAATTAGTAGTGGAAATAGTGGCTTTCTGCCAAATTAACGGTATTCCCGGAGACAGCATTGGGGATTTTGTCGCTTCGTTGGGTGAGTATAGTGGTGAGTCGCTGATTCGGATGGTGGCTTTAGTTTGTGTTGATGGTTTAATACCTTTAGGGCCAAACTTCATTGACAAAGCTTTATCTGGAATTAATCAGATGAATCCCCAGGAGTTAGAACAAAATTCAACTTTTCAAGGCATCCAAGATGCAATTCCAGGTAACAATGCTAGTAGTAAATTAAACTTTATCGGCGAAAGCTTT
Organism: Anabaena sp. CCY 0017; assembly: GCF_963920885.1. Classification (NCBI taxonomy): domain Bacteria; kingdom Bacillati; phylum Cyanobacteriota; class Cyanophyceae; order Nostocales; family Nostocaceae; genus Anabaena; species Anabaena sp. CCY 0017. Next base: position 145,995 of record NZ_CAWUDG010000004.1, read on the forward strand.
GACTCTGTGAAAGGTTGGATGGGTGGACTAGTTACCCAAAATAATTTAACGCCACAAAAAGTAGTTAGTAATTTGCAAAATTTTGTGCAATTAACTGATGATAAGTTAGATTATCTGGCGGCTTTCTTAGATGTAGCCACCAATTACTATGAACACACAGGGACACAAACTTTGGCACGTCGCTTGATTGAACGAGCTGTAGCTGAAATTTAATTGGGTAGGGTGCGTTGCGCTAGGCGACAACATACCCTACAAATAAATCAAATATGATTTCTATACTTAAGATTTTTTAAAAGAATGTGATAATTTACATTTGTATTGCGGGAATACTAAGGAAAATTGCTACCCAATACCTTTCGGTTAAGGGATATAGAGACGTTCCATGAAACGTCTCTACAAGGGTTTTCGGCTCACTAATTTGCTTAACCGAGCAGTATTGAATTGCTACTGACTATTAAAACCATGTCTCTAGCAATGATGAAAAACAGGCAATTTCACAAGCTTCAAGTTAGGACTCAAGGATATGTCTGACCGATTCCTGATTTCAGAAAAACTGTATGGACGGCAAACTGAAGTAGAAAAACTACTGGCAGCTTTTGAACGTGTCCGTAGTGGCACAACAGAAATGATCCTCGTTACCGGCTCATCTGGTGTTGGCAAAACAGCAGTGGTTAACGAGATTCAAAAACAGATAATGCAGCAACGTAGTTACTTTATTAAAGGTAAATATGACCAATTTGAACGCGACATTCCCTTATTCGGATTTATCCAAGCCTTTCGGGACTTAATCGGACAAATATTGTTGGAAACAGATGCCGAAATTCAAGCATGGAAAAGTAAGATTTTGTCTGTATTAGGTACACAAGGACAAGTCATTATTAATGTAATTCCTGAAGTAGAACTAATTATTGGTAAGCAGGCTGAGGGGACAGAACTATCTGGAATTGCCGCCGGAAATCGATTCAATTTATTGTTGATCAGGTTCATCCAAGTATTTATGACTAAAGAAAATCCTTTGGTTATATTTCTGGATGACTTGCAATGGGCAGATGTAGCATCATTAAAATTAATTAAATTATTAATTACTGAAAATATTAAAAATAAACAAAATACTTCATTATTTTCTTCTCTAAAAACTGAAAAAAATCTCTTAATGATTGGTGCTTATCGTGATCGGGAATTAGAAAAATTACACCCACTATATTTAGCAGTGAGGGAAATAAAAAATGCTGAGGCTACTATTGATAATATCACACTAACGCCTTTAACACAGGGTGATTTAAATCGTTTGATTGCTGATACCTTCCGTTGTCCAGAGAATAATGTTATCGCTCTCACACAAATGGTATTTGCTAAAACTAAAGGTAATCCTTTCTTTATCCATCAATTTCTGAAAGCTTTACATAAAGATGGTCTAATTAAATTTAACTTTGAGCTAGGTAATTGGCAGTATGATATATCAAAAATTCAGGCGTTAGCACTCACGGATGATGTAGTTGAATTCATGTCAATTCAACTGAGGAAATTACCAATGCTAACTCAAGAAGTGATCAAGTTAGCTGCCTGTATAGGTAACGAATTTGACTTAAATATTCTGGCAATTATACATGAAAAATTAGCAGTAGATACAGCTTCAGACTTATGGCCAGCATTACTGCAAGGACTAATTTTACCGGAAGCAAAAATTGGCAATTTAGTATCCCAAAAAAGTCAGGACGAAATCAGCACTAAATTCCAGACAAAATCTACCCTTACTAATCCGCAATTACCTAAATACAAATTTATCCATGACCGGGTACAACAAGCTGCTTATTCTTTAATTTGTAAATCGAAAAAACCGTCAATTCATCTGAAAATTGGGAAATTAATTTTAAATAATACATCAATTGATGAAAGAGAAAATCTAATTTTTGATTTGGTAAATCAATTTAATATAGCAATACCTATAATTAATCTTCCAGGCGATCGCGTGCAACTAGCCCAGATGAATCTAACTGCTGGACGAAAAGCTTTGGCTTCAATGGCTTATCCCTCAGCGCTGAAGTATTTAAATATTGGCATTCAACTACTCGCAGATGATAGCTGGGAGACAAAATATGAGCTAACTTTGGCTTTATATGAGACAGCAGCAGAGGCGGCGTACTTAGGTGGCAATTTTGAGGAGATGGAGAAATTAGCAGAGGTAGTACTGCAACAAGCGAAAAACCTGCTAGAGAAAGTGAAAGTTTATGAAATCAAAATTCAGTCCTATACATCCCAGAATAGATTATTGGAAGCGATCGCGATCGCTCGTCAAGTTCTGCAATATTTTGGGCTGACTTTCCCTGATTCACCGAGCGAAAGTGATATCCAGAAAGGATTTCAGGAAACTACATTATTACTTGCAGATAAAACCGTTGATGATTTGATGAATTTCCCATTGATGACTTCTGTAAACCAACTGGCCATCATTCGCATTGTATCGAGTATGATTCCTCCAACTTATATTGCAGATCCTTTATTATTTCCACTAATTATTTTGTCCCAGGTTAATCTATCAATTCAATACGGTAATGCTCCTTTATCTGCTTTTTGCTATGCCTGTTATGGCATCCTCTTAAATGGGATTCAGAAAAATATTGAAGTAGCAGTTGAGTTTGGGAATTTAGCTCTTCAATTAGTTAATCAAATAAATTCTCAAGATATTCACGCTAGGACATTGTATGTTGTAGGAGCATTTATTTTTCATGGCAAGTCTCACATTCGAGAAACGTTACCAATTTTGCTAGAAGGATATCAAAATGCACTAGAAACAGGAGATTTTGAATATGTGGGCTACTGTGTCAAGGATATTTGTCAGCATTCCTATTTTATAGGCAAAGAATTAACAATCCTAGAAGCAGAAATGAGCAACTATAGTCATGTACTAAAAAATCTCAAGCAAGCAACCACATTAAACTATTGTCTTATCTGTTGGCAAACTATTATGAATTTACTAGGTAATTCTGATGATGTCTGTAATCTCATCGGTGAGGCATATAATGAAGACACATCACTATGTCTGCTAGTTCAAGCGAATGATCTGAATGGACTCCACTATCACTATTTACATAAACTTATACTATGCTATTTATTTGGTAACTTTATAGAAGCGCAAACAAATAGTATTAAAGGAAAAAAATATTTAGCAGGAGGTACAGGCTTTATAACCATACCTATATTTTATTTTTATGATTCTCTCACAGCTTTGGCTATATATCTAAATGTTAAAAATGAGCCAAATAATTTACTTCAGCAGGTAGCAGATAACCAAGTACAGTTACAGAAATTGGCAAATCATGCGCCCATGAATTATCTGCATAAGTTTTATTTAGTAGAGGCTGAAAGATGTCGGGTTAGAGGTGAATATATCCAAGGAATGGAATTATATGATCAAGCTATTTCTCTCGCCAAAGAACATAAATATCTTAACGAAGAAGCTCTCGCTTACGAACTTGCAGCTAAGTTTTATTTAAAATGGCGAAAAAAGAAGACTGCTCAAACTTATTTAACTGATGCTTACTATGCCTATATTCGTTGGGGTGCAACTGCTAAAGTGGCGGATTTGGTAAAACGCTATCCCCAATTACTAGCTCCCATACTCCAGCCAAAAACAATTTAGTCCATGTTGGGTTTATTTGTGCTTACCTACTTATGTCATCTGAAGATGCAATTCTTTAGTAATTCTCTGGTTGTCTAATGGTTCAATCGGATGATTTTGAGCATATTTGAGAAGATCATTGAACAGTAATGTAAATATATCAAATACTTTTTCAACTAATTCCAAGGATATATTTTCATTATCTTCTGTGAACAATATCTGAGAAATACATCCCTCAGTTTCGGATGAATGCATAGTGTGACCAGAATCAATTAAAAAATGATAAATACCAAAATAACGGTATTCTTTGCTAGTCGAAGTTTTTAATTCCTGAGTAACTTGTTCGGTTGTTGAGAGAAAAATATCTGCTATTGCTTCTATTGTTTCCATTACTACCAACTTATGGATCGGTCTGGCTTGATGAGTATACTGATAAAGTTGATAAATTGTGTGCCGTGCAACCTGTGTTTCATCGCTCCACAGGAAACTTAAAGCATCGTTGAAGTTTAAAGATATATTAAAGTCTAGTTTTTGTATATCCTCCAAAAACCATATCCAGTGACCATCATCTTCATAGGTATGTTGATTGATGATGGCTTGAATTGGATCATTGCTCGTTTCGTCTCGCCAGACTGATTTATTTAACTCTCCAAAACCCATAACAAAAGGAGCAAAGCAAGGAGCAAAAGCCAATCTCTGTCTTGGCTCTATGCTTTTGTCTTGTAAAAACTGAATAAATGGTGTGTGGCGGAATTCTTGCTTCTTCTTTTCGATTAATGTCAGAACTGATTTCATTTTTGACCCTCTATATTTTTTTAGTCACTCAAAGTTGAATACAGTTGACGGCAACAACACACTTTAGAAATCAGAGCAATATTGCTGACTATATGTGAAGTTATGTTTAATTAAATGTGTATAGATTAAAAATTAATGCTAATTTTTAACCTATACACTTAGTATTTAACATTTTCTTTAAAAATGATAATCGTGAATACACGGGATTATTATCAAAAATTAAATTTTTATGGTATGAGTACATTCATACAAACAAAAATTGTAATTTTTAGTAGATTTACTGAATTTTGCTGTTCTGCTTTGGGATAAGCAGTAAAAACTAAAAAACCACACTGACATTTCTCAGTGTGGCTGTAAAAAATTGTCTTAAATTTGTTTTTAAGGGGTTGGGGGTGAGATTGTATATTCTATTAAATCTGCATTCTTCGTGTGATTGAATGTAATTCTGCTTCTGGTCATGGGACAGAATTTTTGATTCATATCCCATTATCGCGTTAAATGGGTAACTTCAAATCAGCTGCGATCGCTGACAAATAAGGTTGAAAAATGGCCAAATTTTCCAATTCCTCAAATTTACCCGTTATGGAGTCTGGGTCAAAAGCTGTGGTAATTACATACATACTTTTACCATTGAAGGCTACATGACTAATATGTTGCTCTTGAACTCCACCCTCTGGCTTGATACCGACAAAGCCGTAGCGTATTCCCTGAAGCTTACCAACGGATGCTGGTTGTGGTGGGTAGGCTGAAAACACAATTTTGTTTTTATAAGTATCCTGGCGGTCTCTCGCAAAAGTAGTATTGAAATCTGCAACCCAAGCTTTGAGTGCTGTTAATAACTTGTTTTGGTATTCAGGATTTTGGTAATCTACCTGAGAATCTAGAGGAATACCCGCATCTGTCAGATGTTTTTGGAATTTGGGATTATCTTTCACGGGGTAAACCCCAATTTCCACCGTACCCACAATTTCTTCTTGAGAGGAAACACATAGCAGGGGGGCGTTTCCCTCACAAGGGGCAATTTTCCAGCCGTTTGGGGTAGGTGTTGTCCCCAAAATTTGCTTCCAAGTATTTCCTTCTATCGACTTGACAGTTTTTGCAGAAGTAGTTGGAGTGGAACTGCTTTGAGTTGTCGTTGCTACAGCACTGGGATTTTCTACAACCGCAGGAGAAAACCGGGGAAGAATAGTTTTTGCTCCCAATGGCGTTAAAGCCAATAAAATAGCACCTAGAAAGAGATGATAAACGCGCAACATTTTTCGTGATAATCCTGAGCCAGATTTTGCAGATTAATAGTATCCACCACATTTTGTGAGTATACAAGAAGAAGCCAGGGGGCAGGTAGAGTTTAAATAATTATGTATTTAATTCCAGCCTGAAAATAGGTATTAATTAACGCCCGCTAAATTGTGCTAATAACTTTTCGGCTGTGTTACATAGTTCTTGGTGATGTTCACCATTACTCGCCAGCAAACCACCCCACTGATTAATATCTTCTGTATTGTATTGCAACAAACTGCTATCGAAGTGAGTAAACTGACCACCAGCTTCTGTTAAGATTAATTCTGGTGCTGCTATGTCCCAATCTTTAGGGGCAGATTTTCCAGAAAGAGAAACGTAAATATCCGCCTGTTGTTCCACAATAGCGACAATTTTGCACCCTATACTGCCTACACATTTGTAATTTTGACAAGGAAAGTTTTGTAATAAATAATCTAAAGATTCATTGCGGTGAGAGCGACTGGCAACTACAGTTAAATCTGCTATGGGCTTACCTGAAGAAACTTGAATGGGAGTAAAGCCATTGCGGGTTTCCACAAATGTACCCCCACCTTTTGTAGCAAAGTATAACTTTTCGGTTTCCGGAATGGCAACTACTGCTAAAATCGGACGCTTTTCTTTAACTAAAGCGATGTGAATGGCATATTCGCCAGTTTTTTCAATAAAGTCTCGTGTACCATCTAAAGGATCAATAATCCATACCCATTCAGGGGATTCTGGACTCAGTTGTGATTGATAGGTTTCTTCACTGATATAGGCAAAATCTTGATTACCCAAAGCTGCTTGTAGCTGATCTAAAATATATTGACTCACAGCTACATCTGCAACAGTGACAGGCTCATTCTGTTTATACTGTATATCTAAATTCGGGTCTTTTGCAGTGCCGTGGTAATAAGACCTAAGTATATCTGATGCGCCCCAACTGATTTCACGTGCGATCGCTAATATTTGTTGCAAGTCTTTCATGAATTTTGCCTTAATTACTGAGGAATGCGGATTTAATAAAATACACTAACCTCACCCCCAACCCCTCTCCTTACTAAAGAGAGGGGAGAGTTTGAACAAAGTCAAAGGCGGGGTGATGTCTACATCTGTGGAAATTAACTCTTAACAGCCGATTCCATCCAGCGACGCGTCCCAAAAAATTGACAGGAGTTAGCAGCAATTTTAGCAGCCTGTGCTAAAGCATCAGTAAAACTTGTCTGTAAAATATAATTACAGAAAGCACCGTGAAAAATATCCCCAGCCCCTAGAGTATCAACTGGCTGAATTTGCGGTACATCCACAGCACCAATTTGAGTGGAAGATAAATATTTAATGGGGTTTTCGCCGTGGGTAATAGCAATGTGGGGAATATTAAATGTACTTAAATAATTAAATACCTCAGCTTCAGTGTGGCAGTTAGGAGGATAAAAGTTTGCCGAACACAGGGCATAATCAACAAAAGGCAAAATTTGCTCAAATCCTGGTTTCCAACTCCCACCATCAATAACTATAGGGATATTTTTAGCTTTCGCTGTTTCGGCTATGGTGAGGCTAACAGCCATCTGATGCCCATCAATTAAGATAATATCGATATCTTGGAGAATATCCGGCGGGATAGATGTACTGCTAGCTTGAGTTTTAGCAGCATTGAGGGAAACTACAGCGCGTTCACCAGTGCCTTGGGTAATAATGATTGAAGATACAGGTGGGGATGTACTTATATTAGATTGAAGATCAGCGATCGCCACTTGATAATTTGCCAAATCTCCGCGAATTAGTTGCGTCATCGGATGAGAACCCAGCACACCTAACACTTGAGTTGGATTACCTAAATAACTAAAGGTAACAGCCGCATTAGTAGCGGGACCACCGGCTGCTAAAGTATAGTCAGTAGCAACAATTTTCTGATTATTTCTAGGGGCAGAATCAGCGAGGTAAATTAAATCCAAGGTGATTAAACCCACAAATAACCCACTCTGGGGTTTAAGATTATTCATTTGTAGCTCATTTTCTAACTCTTAAAAACTGATACCATTTCTTTGTTATACTGCGCCCGATTTCCTTCCTTCTTCCTTTGTGTACTTTGCGTCCTTCTCCCAAGGGGAGACGCTAACGCGAATGCGGTTCGTTCCTCCAACAAAAAAACAATTTTTTTGATAAAAGGCGGGCATCTTTGCCCTCCCCCACAAGATAGATAATTAATTTATTAAAAATATTATTTTCTCATTCATGCAAACTGACCCCAAACCAGGAACACTTTACATCGTCGGGACACCAATTGGCAACCTGGAAGATATTACCTTTCGGGCGGTGCGAATTTTGCAAACGGTAAATTTGATTGCAGCCGAAGACACTCGCCATACAGGGAAATTACTACAGCATTTTCAAATTAAAACACCCCAGATAAGTTACCACGAACATAACAGCCATAGCCGCATCCCGGAATTATTAGAGTATATGGCAAATGGACAGGCGATCGCACTAGTTAGTGATGCGGGAATGCCGGGAATTTCTGATCCTGGTTATGAATTGGTGAAAGCTTGTGTTGAGGCCAGTGTACCTGTTGTACCTATTCCGGGGGCGAGTGCCGCAATTACGGCTTTAAGTGCAGCTGGTTTACCTACAGATAGGTTTGTTTTTGAAGGTTTTCTGCCAGCTAAGGCGCAAAAACGCCGTGAATATTTAGAATTGATTCAGGCAGAATCTCGCACTTTAATTTTCTACGAATCACCGCACCGCTTACGAGAAAGTTTACAAGACTTTGCCACAGTTTGGGGAAGCGATCGCCAAATTGTGCTGGCACGGGAATTAACTAAATTATACGAAGAATTTTGGCGCGGAACCATTGCCGAGGCGATCGCACATTATAGCCAACGTGAACCCCAAGGCGAATATACTCTAGTGCTGGCTGGAATTACCGCCACTCAACCCCAACTCACAGAAGAACAACTAAAAGCCGAATTACTCCAGATTATCAGTCAGGGCATATCGCGATCGCAAGCCAGCCGACAATTAGCAAAAATGACTTCTTTATCCCGTCGCCAACTTTATCAACTAGCGCTTTCTTTAGATATTAATCCTGAGTAGCTAAACCGCAACAGATAATGACAATTTTTTGAGTATAGCTGCGCTCACCTGGTAGCTTTAACTACAGGAGCTAGAGAGCAGAGAACTAAAGTCTTAACTCTGAACGTTTAACTAAATTTGAGGCTAAAATTACAATTGAAAATATTGATTATGAGGATACAGCAAGAATGACCCAAGTCGTTCTAGGAGAAAACGAAGGTATTGATTCAGCTTTGCGTCGGTTTAAACGCCAGGTCTCTAAAGCTGGTATATTAGCTGATGTCAAGTTTCATCGGCACTTTGAAACACCTCTAGAAAAGCGCAAGCGTAAACTGGTATTAGCCAGACGAAATCGACGCTTTTAATCAACCTATTTGGGTTAGTAATGGTGTTGCTTGAGGGCAGAACCTCGAAAAAGCAATAGCACCTCACCTTATATTCTTATATAAAATTGTTTAATATACCCCACCCCAATTTAGAGGTGAGGGTATATTACTTTAACAGTTAACAGTTAACAGTTATCAGTTATCAGTTATCAATTACAGCAACCGCCAAGACGGTTGTTTGGATTGCCGAAAGCCTTGATGCAAGGGCGGGTTTATTAAAATTATTAATAGTAATTGAGCATATCTGTAAACCCGCCCCTACTTGATTTCTACTCAGCACTCTTAACTCAGCACTCAGCACTCAGCACTCAATAGTGCTGCTATTACAACGATTCATCGCCTTTTCTACTCCCTGTTTGAGGCTAAATTCTACACACTCAACCACAAACTGAAGTAAGAGAGATATCAGTTGAGTTTCAGCCGCAGAAAATTTGCCTAAAACATGAGAAATAGACTCAGAATTATCGCTATCATTTGGTTTCCCAATGCCGATGCGTAAACGTGGGAAATTTTGGGTGTTTAGGTGTGAAATTGTACTCTTCATACCATTGTGTCCCCCCGCCGAACCCGACAAGCGTAAACGAGTCTTACCCAAAGGTAAATCCATATCGTCATAAATCACCAGCACTGACTCTGGCGGCAATTTATACCAACTTGTCACCGCTTGGATTGATTGTCCAGAGCGATTCATATAAGTTAAAGGTTTGAGTAAGCGGACTTTACGGCTACCTGCTGCCATACCCTCACCATACTCACCCTGAAACTTGCGATTTTCCCCTAAAGGAATATGCCAAGCACGAGAAAGTGCATCTATTGCAGCAAAGCCAATATTATGGCGTGTTTGGTCATACTTCGGCTCTGGATTTCCCAACCCGACAATTAATTGCGGAATTACCAAAGATGGTTTCGTAACAGCTTCTGACATTTTACCTAAATTCAATTCCTTCGCAGCACCTCACCCAAGTCACCTACGGTGTACACACAAGTCTAAAACCCTTGATTTGGGTAGGGTGTGTTATGGACTTTAGTCCTAATGCACCGAGAATCTAAGATGGTGCGTTGCGCTACGCGACAACACACCCTACATAAATGGAGTAATTCAATCATTTGTGTGTACACCGTAGCCTAAGTCACAGGAGAAGAACCAGCAGCTTTGTAGTGGACTGGGAAGCCTAAAATATTACATTAAACGTAGGTTGGGTTAAGCGCAGCACAACCCAACGCTGCCAATAATGAATGATGTTGAGTTTCCTTTCGTCAAACCAACCTACAATTTTTTGGATTATTTTAAGTTTGCCACGCCATTACCCAAATAAAAAGTTTTTGGACTTGTGTGTACAGGGTAATTTAAGTCATAGGGGAAGAACCAGCAGCTTCTTTTTCAGATTTAGCCGCTTCCAGATGCTTGGTTTCCAGTTCAGCAGAACTTTTCACAGCTTCTTCAATTTGTTCAGCTTCCCGTTTAAACTCGCTTTGAAATTCATTAGAAGCTTCTTGAAAACCGCGCACTGCTTTGCCGACACTACGACCAATTTCTGGCAACTTCTTCGGGCCAAAGATTAACAAAGCCACTACCATAATTAGACCCATTTCCGGCAGACCGATACCAAATACATTCATCCGGTTTCTCCTATAAATATACAATGCGGTCAAGCTAGGCTTTTCCCATCTATACCATGTTGACTTATTTAAGGCTAACGTTTTTGGTATCAAACGCATAAAAAAACCCGGACAAGCCGGGTACAGGTTCGCTGTCTTTAATTAGCCGCCTAAACTGCGCCAATCAACCATTACGTCCTGAATTAACAGAGACTTGTTGTAAACTTGCAGAATAATCAGCAAAAATACGAAAAATAGGAGCATAAAAACACCCATTACAGGTGTAGTACCCCAACCCGGAGCTACCTTACCGTACTCGGAGTTTAAAGGTTTCAGGATATCTCCTAACCTAGTTCTTTGTGCCATAGTTCCCCTAAGATTCAGTTACCAAAGCTTTTTTTCATCTTCTGGTAATATTCTACTATCATGAAGCACCTGCCTGATAAATTGCGTCTAGCAAAATAAATTGAGCGAGTCACAGCCAAACAAATGTTAGAATAATCAAGCTGAAGCACGTAATGGTGCCAAGTGGGGCAGAAACCCCAAATAATAACACTCATAATTAATCCCAAATTTATGGAACAACTTATGGCGATGGAACCCGCAACCATGATTAGTATTTCCGTTGGCGTTGCCTTAGTTGCCGTCACTGGTTTTGCAATCTATATGTCCTTCGGTCCTCCTAGCAAGCAATTAGCAGACCCCTTTGAAGACCACGAAGACTAAGGAGGAGTGCTGAGTGCTGAGTGCTGAGTATAAACCCAGTAACTGTATTTCTCTTAGCAATCAACAATATCCTTACATATATCAGTAGAACTATAGCTATTTACTGTTCACTTGGAAGGTGACAATTTTTTTAGGCTGTATTATTAAGTTTTGTTGCTCAGATGCGTTAAATTCTAATAAATCTGCTTCATTTCCTAGATACAGTCCTAAATCACTCTGTAAGGATAACTCGGCTATTTCTCCGTGACATTCGTAACACCGCAGGATGAATTGCTGGGGGTTATCCTCAGACTGTTTGAAGGCCATTAAAATTAAATTTTTAGCTGTTAAATTGAGAAAACTTACCCCTTCAGAACTGCTAAATTTTGTGGGGTGTGTTCCTGGCTGGGTAGTCGGGGGATGAATGATTACTTGTAAGGGAATATTCAACTCATAGCCACGCTTCACTGTGTGGGCTGATTCCCAACTACCTGCGTGGGGATATAAAGCATACGTAAATTCATGCAAGCCTCTATCCGTTTCTGGGTCAGGCCAGTTAGGACTGCGTAATAGTGTGAGGCGTAATTGATTCGGCTTGCTATCATAACCATATTTACAATCATTGAGTAAACTCACACCGTATATATCTGGTTCTGTTTCCTCAGTTAAATCAGCCCAACGCAAGGCGGGGACTTCCCATTTAGCTTGTTCTGCGGGTGTTTGGGGTTGAGTTGGGCGACGAATTGCACCGCAGGGAATTTCATAAGTAGCAAAATCTGCTGCAATATTTAGAGGAAAAGCTGCTTTCACCATGACCTGATTTTCTTGCCAATTCACAGTGGAGGCAATTTTCAAGATTGGTGAACCTGCTTGTAGAATATAATCTTGGCAAAATTCCGATTCACCTAATTGACGCACTACGCGGACACGACTTTGGACTAAGCCTTGTTCTAGCCATTGGATAGATTTTAGCTTTGTGGGTGGTAAAGGATGTTGGGCATAATTAGGATCAATATTCCAAGCATCCCAATATTGTCCCTTATCTTGGAAGGCTTGGAGTTGATTACCTGCACCAGTTAAAACTTCTCGTTCATGGGTTTTGTCAAATACACTGGCTAAATCTCCGGTGTCAGCATTGACTGTAACCCGCAGGAATTGATTTTCTAAAATCCAGTCTGGGGAAATGGGGAGAGGGAAAGTTGGGGAACTGGGGGAAATCCAAAATATGCAATAGCCAACCGGGGGAATTTCCGCAGCGAGAAACAGCAATTTAGATGATTCCGATAGTTGAGAAATAGTTGGCTGTCCTGAAATATCATGAATTTGCCAATGTGGGTGAGATGTGGGTAGTGTGACAGATACGATTTCAGAACGCTGCCAATTTAAAGAATTGAAAATGAATATTGGTTGGGCTTCAGGATGCGGGGGCGGTGGTAAGATGGCTTGAGATGCGATCGCTAACAAAGACTCTTGTAAAATTTGCGTTCCCACTTGTTCCACTTGCTGCCATTCTGGGAGTGCATCCTGATAAACTTGGGTAATGGAAGAACCGGGTAAAATATCGTGAAACTGGTTAAATAAAACTTTTTTCCAAGCTGTTTCAATTTCGGCTTGGGGATATATCACCCCACAGCTAACAGTGGCTAAAGTGGCAAATAATTCAGCTTGATATAATAAATCTTCACAACGTCGATTCCAGCGTTTTTGGTCGGCGTGGGTAGTATAGCAACCACGATGAAATTCTAAATATAGTTCATCATCCCAGGTGGGAATAGACCTCTCCCCCAACCCCTCTCCTACAAGGAGAGGGGAGATAGATTCCCCCATTCCCTCTTCTGCGAGGAGAGGGGAGATATTTTCCCCCATTCCCTCATAGGGAAGGGGGGCTAGGGGGGTTAGGTTTGCTTTAATTTGCTGTAAATACTTTTCTGAGGTGGTAAATTCCATCTCTGGGAAAATAGGAGACTTTTGCCAGCGTCGGGCAGTTTCTAACATATCACGGGTGGGACCGCCGCCGTGATCGCCGACACCGGGAAGCCAGAGAGAATCTTCTAAACCGGTTTTGCTTTGCCATTCACAGGCGTATTCTGCCATTTTTACCGGGTCAATACCTTGACCGATAAGTGCAGACATCACACTAAAGATTTTGCTGCCATCAGGCGATCGCCACCAAAAAGCGTCATAATCAAACTGGGTAGTATCATTCCACCGCAACTTCTGAGTCACAAAAAACTCAATTCCCGCATTCACAAAAAACTGCGGTAAAGTCGCACAAAAACCAAAAGTATCCGGTAGCCAAGCCACAGCAGAAACCTTACCAAACTTAGCTTTTAGATAACGCTGACCATACAACAACTGACGCACAATCGACTCACCAGAAATCAAATTCAATTCTGGTTCCACCCATAAACCGCCCACAACCTCCCAAACTCCAGCCGCAACCTGTGCTTGAATTTTCTCAAACAAATCCGGGCGATGTTCCTCAACCCAAGCATAAAGCGCCGGAGTAGAGTGACAAAAAATCAACTCAGGAAAATCAGCCTGTAACTTCAGCACCGACTCAAAAGTACTTTGCGCCGCCTTCCAAGTATCACTCACAGGCCAAAGCCATGCTAAATCCAAATGAGCATGACCCAATAAATATATTTTAGGATTTAAACCGCCGATGAACGCCGATAAACGCTGATAATGTTCGCGCAGGGCTACAAAACCTTCTTCCCATTCTCTTCCCTCTTCCTTGGCGTTCTTGGCGACTTGGCGGTTCGTAACTCCCCTCAAACCCTCAGCCAAAACCCCCAACCTATCAGGTGCAAACCTAGTTAAAAAAACCTGTAACACAGCCAACTCATCAGCCAAAAAACCCGGATCAGGATTATGATGATTATAAGACTCAAAAACAAGGAGCGATCGCACCAAAGCACCAAAATCATGTCCAGGACTCACCAAACGCAAAGCCACAACAAACTCCTCACCAGGAGTTACCCCTTGACTAAGCAGCACTCTTGGCGAACAATCAAATAAATCTCCCTCCAACACCAACTCCCCATTCACGTAAATCTCAGCCAAATCTGCCCACCAAAGCAACGCCAGGCGCAAAGACAAACCAGCCAAAGGATACCCGTGTAAATTTTCGGGAACCACAAATCTTTGCATTAACCAAAGCACCTTTTTGCCTCCTGTCCAAGCAATATGTTCCTTAGCATTTAGCTGAACAAGTTGCCAATCAGACAAATTAGATGAAGAAATCCCCGTAATATTGCAGTCAGATTCCTGGGATAACCAACGAGATTTCACATTTACTTGACAAAAAGAGCGCAATTGGTCAATAGTTGCCGAGATTAATTCAGAATGGGATTGCGATATGGGCAGAGTCATATTTTAGTTAAAATTATGGTTGGGCGGGAGTATTAACAACTAACAAATCACCATCATGTCTCCTGGTTCCTCTAGCCGTTATCAAAGCAGACTACTTAACTTTGTCCACCTGCAATCTCGGCGGTTGACACAACAGTGGGATCACACTTACCGACATTTGCAAGTTGCAACTCAGTGGGGTGTGGAACTATTACTTTACCCCGTATATAGATTATTGAATCCCACAGAATCAGCCGGTAAAACTTTAGAAGGGAAAGAACCACAACCCAGGCTAAAGTTACAACCCGAAACTCCCCCCACGGCTGATACAGCAATTCAACAAGTCTTAGAAGCAGTTAAAACTTTACCATCTGACTCAGATACGGCTGAACCCGCCAAAACATCAGCCCCTGTCAAGTTAGTGAGATTTTTGTGGTCAAAACTTTTTCATCATCCCCCGACAGAACCCTTAATTTCCCAAGATTCGCCAGCAAATATCCAGCCTTATGTGCCAGTCATGCGCGGAATTGCCACAAATTTGGTCAGCCGTAATTTGGTACTCGTCTCCGCCGAAAATGAAATTTTGGATATTTTGACACCCCAACAACAGGTAAAATTAGCAGACAGGATTATTTGCGAAGTTGGTAATTACTGGCATTATTGGCAGTTAGCTGAAAATAAACCCCACAGTAAATTATTATCAAAAGTTGACCGAATTTTAGCCAAGTTGACTGGTATTAATTCCATTAATATGCCAGCATTGCCGGCAGTCACACAAAAAAATTTACTTAATACTGATAAATTAATAGCATTCCTAGACGCATCTATTGCTAACTGGGAAAGTAAAGCTTTATTACCTATACAACAGCGCAGCCAAGAAATTATCCAAGTTGCCCAAACTCAGCTATATATATTTGTTTATGGTAAAGAACAGGTAGCCGCTAGAGGAGATATGGCAGCTAATCCTAATAGTTTAGAAACTCCAATATTGAATATTCCCGCTTTAATTTCATCTGCCATTAATTACTTTTTTGGAGATAGTAAAGAGAACAAACTTGAGCAGAGAAATAGTTATAAAAAATCACAAAATAAATTACCCCATAATCGCCGTTTCCAGAATGAAGGTTTAGCAAAAGATTTGTGGTTAAATTTCAGTGATTTGTTTGGTAACTCCCAGATTTCATCCCAAAACTTAGCTGAAAGTCAACCAAAACCCAAATCTAGTTGGTTGCAAAAGTCAAAATCCAGCCGCCATCTCACCTCGACTGCAAAAAAATCTGTAAAACTCTCTGAAAACCTTAATCCCCAAGGGATAGCTAAGAATCGCCACAATAGCCAAGTTGAGTTACAGCCTGACTGGATAGACGTTGAAGCAACTTTTGTCGGTTATGATAAACATCCTTTAGAACAACTTCTAGAGTGGCTTGATCATGCTATACTCTGGCTTGAGGAAATAATTGTGAAAGTTTATCAATTTTTCCAAAGCTTATGGCGCGGTAAGTAAAAATCATTAATTTGAGAAGCAAAGTTTGAATCAGCAACCATACGCCTGATAACTGTACACAATTCACTGATTTAATTTGTGTGTCACAAATTGGCATGATAGTTACTATAATTAATTCTTATGTTTCAAACCTGGATGTTTGAAGTTAGTTTTTTTTAGTACTATTGGCGGTTTTTTGGCGTGAAAATTATTGTCTACTGTAAATACTTCAATTTTAAAAATCCACTAGATAAACCGAAACAGGAAACATTTATGGTGAATTTACCGCAAATTCCCAAGGTGGGAGAAACAATTGTAGTTGAAAGAATTTCCCCCCAAAAAGAGTTTGTGATTATTTTTGAGTACGTTGTCACAGCCGTACAGTTTAATGCTTCTAGGGAAGTGAGTGATGCAGCTGATGCTCAAATTAATGCATCTTTGAACCACTGTTGGGAGGGAACCTCAAATTTTAAGGTGAATAATTTTTTAGAGAAATAAGTTATTTGATTTTTGTTGACGTAGCCTGCTTTTTGTGCTTACAAACGCGTAGTGGACTGACACAGCTAAAATATTGTATTAGACGTAGGTTGGGTTGACGTAAGGAAACCCAACCTACATTTTTTTGCATCATTTTAAGCTTGTCACACAACTACAATATTTATTTTTTGCATCATTTGCTTTGTAAATATTCTATCGCCGCCTCTAATTTTGAAGGGTAAGTTTCAGCAAACCTTTCAAACCAAAGACCTTCTGAAGAAAAGGGATCTAATTTTTTTAACCATGCTTCAGCTTGAATTTTAAAAGCTTTTATTTGTTCGGCTTTGATTTGGGCTTGTCTAATTTTTACTTGTTCTAGTTCTTGCTGTTGTTTTAACTCCTCAGCTTCATCTTGTGCTGCAAAATCGGCTTTAACTTCGGATAAAAGACTATCGACTAAAGATAAAGATTTTGGTGGTTGTGGCGTAAATGATTTGGCTGCATTTTTTTGTGGCTGCGGTTTTGCTGGGTCATATTCAGCTTTGAGTTCATCTAGCAGCTTATCAAGAGAATCCATGCTTTTAAGCTAGTAATTCACGGCGTAAATAGGGATACACTTCAAAAATTTCTTTTGACTTCCGCCCTGCGGCGTTAGTCCATAATGGCGTTTAGTAGCACTTCCGATAAACTTAAATCTTCCATATCATCCATTGTAATGGTGTCACACATATCAAATTTAGCTCCAGCGCCTTGGAGGTCATCATCTAAAACTTTCAAAAAGCGGGTAGCTTGTGCATCTTTACCAACTTGAATGAAGGAAATACCTAATTCTTCATTGATATCCATCTGGCGAGAAGCTTCAATAATTACCTTCATTACCGCTTTACGGTCATCCGGTTCCCCATCGGTAACTACTAAGATAATTTCACCATTGGGCTTAGTTTGACCAGCACTTTTGCGTTGAAAGTAATCATCAGTTGCGTGTTTCAACACACCTGCTAAGTCTGTAGAACCAGAAGGATCATTTTCTTGAAAAATTTGTGTTACCTTAGCGGCTGTCACATTATCATAGCGCTTGAATCTACCGGAAAATAAATATACAGTGATGCCATCTGGATCAAATTGCTCGCACTTACTCGCTAAGGCTAAGGTAGATTCTTGTGCTGATACCCATCTAGTTCTACCACCTTTCTGGTCTGGGGTGGCCATGCTACCGCTTTTGTCGATAATTAATGTGTAGTCTCTATTTTCGAGCATAATTTAATTTTCCACTGATAACTTTGCCATCTTCACTATAGCAACCCGATTTGATGAGTCTTAGAGAACTCCACAAAATAAATTACGCAAAAATTGTAGTAGTAGACTGACAAGCCTAAAATGTGGCAAAAAATTGTAGGTTGGGTTGACGTAAGGAAACCCAACATCATTGGCAGCGTTGGGTTGCGCTGCGCTTAACCCAACCTACTTCTAATGCACTATTTTAGGCTTGTCAATCCAGTAGGGTTACGCACTTGCTAACCCACCCTTGAGAATGACTATTACTCTAGGTCAATCCAAATACTACCTTCTTCCACACGCACAGGGAAAACGGGTAGGGTCTTTTCTTGTGAAATCTTGGAAAGAACTTTACCAACAACAGGTGGCCAAGGACACCAATCTTGTACTTCACCAGTACGGAGGTCAAAAGCACTCCGATGTATAGGACAAACAATTGCTCCGCTTTCGGTAATTTTCCCATTTTTCATCGGCATTTTCAAATGAGGGCAGGTATTATCGACAGCATAAAGCTGATTGTCATGGTTGACCAGTAGAATTTTACGTGTGCCAACTTTTACCACTTGTCTCCCTTCTGGCGCAAGTGCATCGGCTGCAAGAACTTTAGTCCAGCTCATTAGGTTATCCTCTCTTAATGATCTGTTTTCAGTTTCCCGCAATTGTGACCAGTGCGATCGCCTAGATTAACTGATAAAACTTAATGTTTTGGCGGTAGGATCTGGATAAGGGTAAACTTATTCAGGCTGGTCTCTCTTATGCCCAAAAAATCAACATCTTCATCCCCGTCCCCAACAACAACATCACTGGCGCTTTCATCTATCCATATCCGGCTAGAAACTTTAGATAAAGAACACCAGTGGCTATTGAAACAAATTAAGAGAAAACGGACAGAACTACAAAATTTTATCGAACAAATGCGTTCTGTAGCCGCAGATATATTTCAACGATGTCATCCCAAGTTCCAAAAACTGGTAGATATCGACCGTGAAATTCACACTCTGTTTGATGAAATCTTGACTGGGCGAAAATTAGGGAAGCAGACCAGAAAAGATATTGAAGCCATTTATTATCAGCTACAAATAGCGAGAATTATCACTCCTAGACCCAAAAATCATTCAGAAGATGAAGACCCGGAATTAGACGATATCTTTGAAACTAATGAGGGAGAAGATGATTTTTCTGGTCAGCATAGACAAGAAAACTATCAGTATCAAGAAGTGCCACAGGATCTAGACTCTCCCTATGATAAGAAATCTGAGGCTTTCAGAAAAATTCGCCAGACATTTTTAAGTTTAGCCGAAGTATTTCATCCAGACAAGGCAAAAGATGACGAAACTCAAATGCGTCATACCGAAATCATGAAGGAGATTAACAAAGCTTACCAAGAGGGTGATTTAGCTCGACTTTTGGAAATTGAACAGCAGCATCAAGTAGGCAAAATTGTTGACCTTAATAGTGAAGATGATTTAACACGCCAATGTGCGAGAATAATACAGCAAAATGAAATTCTCAAACATCAATATGAAACATTAAAAGAAGAACTTCGCTCAGTCAAAAGAACCCCAGAAGGCGCGATGGTTTCTGATTGTCGAAAAGCCACAAAAGAAGGTATGGATGCTATTGGCAGCATGGCGGAACAAGTGGAAAATGAAATTCAAACTATTGCCGCTATCCGCGATTTTGTCAGAGATTTTCGAGAGCAGAAAATTACTATTAAAGAGTTCCTCTCTGGTCCGGTAAATCTCCGCCAGATGCACCAAGACGAGGATGATATGTTTGAACAAATGTTTACTGAATTGGGTGAAGTTATGTTTTTCTAAAATCTTATAGCAAAGTGTTGACTACCTACAAACTGAGAAATTGCTATAAAAATCATCACTCAAAATTGATACAATATTTCACCATGCCTCAAAACAACGAAATCGCCCAGAGAGAAATATTACTCAAACCTGGCACTTTGTGGAAAAGTATCAAAGAACAGAGTGAAAATGCTTTGCAATGTGGCGCGTTATTATCAATACCAACAGATTTTGAATTTGTCGAGCAAAATGGGATCAAATTTTTAGTCAGAATCTTATCAAATCTGATCCGCAAAGACACAGCCAAGCGGCAAGAGAAAAAAACTAATCCTTTTCTTCCCTATGAGAAAGATTTATTCGTAGCGGATATTTCCCAAACTCATGTTTGTATATTAAACAAATTCAACGTTGTTGACTATCACCTACTAATTATTACTCGCGCCTTTGAAGAACAGGAAAAATTACTCACGCTAGACGATTTTGCGGCTATGTGGGCTTGTCTGGCTGAGTTTGAGGGTTTGGCGTTCTACAATGGTGGTAAGATTTCGGGAGCAAGTCAGCCACATAAACATCTGCAAATAGTACCCCTACCACTAACACCGTCAGGGTTGCAAATACCGATAGAACCGCTACTGAAATCAGCACAATTTACAGATTCTATAACCACTGTACCGGAATTGCCCTTTATTCATGCTTTAGCAAAATTAGACCCAAGTTGGAGTAATTCACCGTTAGAAGCCGCAGTAACAACTCTGGAGCTATATCAGAGCTTATTAAGTTCTGTGGGTTTAGAGGCTCTTGATGACAATAAACAATCTGGGGCTTACAATCTTTTAGCGACACGAGAATGGATGTTAATTGTACCGCGATCGCACGAAAATTTTGATTCTATATCTGTCAACTCGTTGGGATTTGCGGGTGCGTTGCTGGTGCGAAATCAGGAACAAATGCAGGTGATTAAAGAACAAGGGCCAATGACTATTTTGAAAAATGTGGCTGTACCAGTATAGAACCTCACCCCCAGCCCCTCTCCTTACTAAGGAGAGGGGGGAGTTGGACGCGAGTTAAAAATGCGACAGTTACCAAAACGGTAACAGTGAGGAAATATCAGGCTAGACAGGACTATTCTAGGTATGTGCAACAGGGCAAACATCACCAAATAATTTGAGTGTGAGGATTTAGCAATGTCTTACCCGATTCCGTCCAAAATGTGGCAGCGAGTGAGTATTTTAACGCTATTATTGTTAATACCATCAGTAGGAATTGCCGTTTTACATCAGTCTGGGACAATTGCGATTCCAGCTAATCAAACTACTCCAGTAAACTCCATTCTACCCAATCACCCGGACTACCAAGCTCTCCAGGTATTAGTAAAAAATTATAGTTGTGTCGTCTCTGTCCAAAACTTTGGTACTTCTCCTATAACCAGGACAGAATTTGCGAGAGTCTTGAATACTTGTATCGAGCGAATCAATGTGCAAATAGCAACCGACTCTACAACAGTTGCTCAAACAGACCTCCAAACCCTGCAACGCTTACAGAAAAAATTTGCTCCAGAGTTAGTCACCCTAAGCAATTCCATCGATGAATTAGCAGTTCGTCGTAACATTACTCCCACTCAAACTACCAGAGAACTCAATCAAGCTGAGTCTACCTCAAATCCTCGACCCGCCTCTGCAAAGATAGTTCCACCTTCTAGTATGCCGTCGGTATCTGTCCAAGATCAAGGCTTTGTCAGTCCTAGTAGCCTTCCACTCCCAGCTAGTAGGAGTATTCAGGGAATGGTCGCCCCTGAATCTCAAACAGGTGGTACATTCAACACAGAGAATTACAACCGGATTGACGATAATCCCTTTCATCGCGTTAGTAATGAGCCTCTTTCTACCTTTTCTATCGATGTAGATACAGCATCCTACAGTAATATGCGACGGTTTATTACTCAAGGGCAATTACCACCCAAAGATGCTGTGCGAATAGAGGAAATGATTAACTATTTTACTTATAATTATCCTCAACCCAGAGGCGATCGCCCTTTTTCTGTCAATACTGAAGTTACTGCTGCTCCCTGGAATCCTCAACACAAACTGGTACAGGTGGGTTTGCAAGGTAAACGTTTAAAGAGTGAAACTTTACCACCCAGCAATCTAGTATTTCTGATTGATGTTTCTGGTTCTATGAATCAACCAAATAAATTACCCTTGGTACAACAGTCCCTAAAATTGCTGATGAATGAACTACGTCCTCAAGACCGGGTAAGTTTGGTAGTTTATTCAGGAAATGCGGGGTTAGTATTACCTGCTACCTCTGGGAGTGAGAAAGCAGAAATTTTGGCGGCCATTGACCGCTTAGAGGCGGGAGGTTCTACGGCTGGTGGTGAGGGGATTGAATTGGCTTATAACATCGCTAAACAAAGCTTCCTCAAGTCTGGGAATAATAGAGTAATTTTAGCTACCGATGGAGATTTTAATGTCGGGGTTTCTAGTGATGCTGAATTGACCCGATTAATTGAACAGAAACGAGATCAGGGAATTTTTCTCACGGTTCTGGGATTTGGGACTGGTAACTATAAAGATGGCAAAATGGAGCAGCTAGCTAATAAGGGTAACGGTAATTACGCCTATATTGATACTTTATTGGAAGCTAAAAAAGTCTTAGTTAATGATATTAGGGGAACTCTGTTTACTATTGCCAAGGATGTGAAAATTCAGGTTGAGTTTAATCCCGCTAAAGTCCAAGCATACCGCTTAATTGGCTACGAAAACCGCCTGTTGCAAAACCAGGATTTCAATGATGATCAAAAAGATGCAGGGGAAATTGGGGCTGGTCATTCTGTGACAGCATTGTATGAGGTGATTCCCACGGGTACGAAGAGTGATGTAAAACTCCCGGAGGTAGACCCGTTGCGGTATCAGCGTTCTGGTGTGACTACTTCATCTGAAAATGAGATGATGTTGGTAAAACTCCGCTATAAGTTACCCCAGGACAGCACCAGTCAACTGATTACCCAAACTATCTCAGATAGTGATTTCAAAGCTGACCGAATAGCTTCCACAAATTTGAGATTTGCGGCTGCGGTGGCGACTTTTGGAATGGTACTGCGTGATTCTGAATATAAGGGAAATGCGGATTTGGATTTGGTGATGAATTTGGCTACTCAAGCTAGGGGAGAAGATGAAGAAGGCTATCGGGGTGAGTTTCTGCGTTTGGTGCAGCAATCTAGGGGTTTGATGACTAGAAATTGAACGGAACCCCACCCCCAGCCCCTCCCCGCAAGCGAGGAGGGGAGAAAAAGCATAGCAGACGTTAGTCCTCATACACCGAAATTTAGGATGGTGCGTTGCTCTACGCGACAACTGAACCCACGGAACCTCACCCCCAGCCCCTCTCCGCAAGCGAGGAGAGGGGGGAGTTGGAGCTAATTTATTTCTTGGCGACGATGGTGAGCAGCTTGTAATAATAAAGACTCAGCAAAAGCGATCGCATCCGTGGCAGATTTACCCCCAGCTAACTGCGCTAGTTCTTCTCGGCGGTTGCTGAGATTTTCTAAATTCGTGACTCTAACTACAGTCCTCTGCTCAGTATTACTACTTTGAGTGATTGTTTGTTTATCTACACGGAAATGTCGATCAGCCATCGCTGCAATTAAAGGCTGATGGGTAACACATAATACTTGGTTATTTTGACTCAGCTGATGCAATTTTTCGGCGATCGCCTGCGCTACTCTCCCAGAAACTCCCACATCAATTTCATCAAATACCATTGTCTCGGCGGCATCTACTTGACAAAAACACGCTTTTAGTGCTAATAAAAATCGACTCATTTCACCACCAGAGGCGATCGCAATTAACGGTTGCAGTGGTTCCCCAGGGTTAGGGCTAAACATAAAGGTAATTTTGTCTGCACCTGCGGCGGTGGGAGAAATAGCAGCTATCTCCACTTGAAACTTCACCTTTTCCATCGCTAAAGGCTTGAGTTCACACAGCAATTGAGATTCTAAATGTGCTGCGGTGTGACGACGCAATTTAGTTAACTTGGCACAAGCTTGGGTCAGCTGGACAAAACAGGCTTTTTCCTGCTGTTCTAGACTTTCAATCGAGTGTTCGCTATCATTGAGTTCTGCTAATTCCCCTTGGATGCTTTGGTAATATGCGATCGCTTCTGTCAGAGTCGGTCCATACTTACGACAAATTTGTTTTAATTCTTGAATCCGTTCTTCTACTTCTTGCAATCGTTGGGGATCAGCTTCTAAACTACTTCCATAGGCATTAATTTGTCTTCCCACCTCAATCATGACAGTTTGAGCATCCCTAACCAAATCTAACAAAGGTTGCAGTTGGAAATCATACTCTACCATGTCAGTTAATGTGGCTTCGCTGTCCCCCAATAAATCTGCGGCGGCTGGGGTTTCATTGTCATTTTGATACAAGGACTGATATACCTTGTAACTCATCTGTTGCAGTTCCACTACATGATTGAGGCGTTCCCGTTCTTGCACCAATTGATCCCATTCCTGGGGATCTTGGAGGTTAGCAGTTCCCAATTCCTGGATTTGATAGGTCAGGAGGTCTAGTTGCTGTAGACGTTCCCGTTCTGATGTCCGACGTTTTTCTAATATTTGATGGGCTTTTTGGTAAGCACTAAAGGCTGTGGCGATGATTTGACGCTGTTGTAGCAGCGAGTCACCACCATACACATCTAACCATTCTCGGACTTGGGCAGATTGTCCCACCTGTACAGTTTGACCTTGGGCGGTAATTTCCACCAGGCGATCGCGCAAACCTCCCATAATTTGCCGATTTACCAACACCCCATTCACCCGTGAACGACTGCGAATATTACTGGTAGTTGCGGTAATTTCTCGGCTAACTATGACACAGTTATCTTCAATTAAATCTATTTCTTGTTCAATCAACCAAGCCGTTAAAGCCGGATTAGATGTAAAAGTAGCTTCTACCGTTGAGCGATTCGTCCCCGTGCGAATGACTCGACTAGAGACTTTACCGCCCAAAGCCGCATCAATAGCATCTAAGATAATCGATTTTCCTGCACCAGTTTCACCTGTTAATACATTCAGTCCAGCGCCAAATTCCAGTTCTAGTTGGTCAATCAGGGCAAAATTTTGGATTCGTAGGCAAAGCAACATCAAGCCAAATTCTCCTTTGTTCCTTCCTGAATATTGATTGCTAAGTTTGTCAGAGAATTTGGAGTCAGCAGTTTTTCAGGCGATGTCTTGACTCAGCCCTTTGCACTTAGCACTTAGAAAACTAGAAATATCTATTATTATTGAACTAACACGCCCATTTTTAAGTGTAGCAAAACTCTTGATTGCTTTTACAGTAATTGTCATGAATTGGGTACACCATCAATCAAAAAGTTGAATTTTTTCCTTTTGAGGGATGCTTGTTTGTAAACTTATTGTTACAATACTTTACATAGTTGATCTGATCAGTGGCTGACTTCACGATTGTCAAGACACTTCCCCCGACTTCCTGAAAACCCGAGGACGAACCACAAGTGACTGAAGTATTAACAAAAAATGGCCAATCAACCTTGGTTGTTCGTTCACCAAAACGCATAAACCAAAATCTAGAGACTGATGCCATACTTTACGATCCCCAAGAGATAGGAGAATATTATCGCCACCGCCCCCTGAAAGTTTTACAACGGATTTTTGCCGTGTTGGGGCCGACTATTTCCTTGGTTTTTGGGTTGTGGTGGGACAGCCGCCGGGGAATAGCCGTGAAAAAAGATCAGCGTCGAGCCGTGCAGTTGCGAGAATTACTCACCAAACTGGGGCCTGCTTATATTAAAATTGGACAGGCTTTATCCACTAGACCGGATTTAGTCCCCCCTGCGTATCTAGAAGAATTAACCCGGTTACAAGACCAATTACCGCCGTTTGCTAACGAAATTGCTTACCAATTTATTGAAGAAGAATTAGGCGCACCACCCCCAGAGATTTACGCCGAACTCTCGCTTCAGCCCATTGCAGCTGCTTCTTTGGGGCAAGTTTATAAGGGTAAACTCAAAACGGGTGAAGAAGTCGCCATTAAAGTTCAACGTCCTGATTTAAGAGAAAGAATTGCCATTGACTTGTTTATTTTGCGCCAATTGGCTGCTTGGGTAAAAAACAGAGTTAAACGAATCCGCAGTGACTTGGTTGGTATCCTCGATGAATTAGGCGATCGCATCTTTGAAGAGATGGATTATATTCATGAAGGAGAAAATGCCGAACGCTTCTTTGAGTTATATGGTCATATAGAAGATATTTACGTACCGAAAATTTATTGGGAATACACCAATCGTCGCGTGTTGACGATGGAGTGGATAACCGGCACAAAATTAACCCAAACAGCCGAGATTAACGCCCAAGGTATAGATGCTCGTTATTTGATTGAAGTGGGTGTCCAATGCTCACTGCGCCAGCTCCTAGAACACGGATTTTTCCATGCTGACCCCCATCCTGGAAATTTGTTAGCCACACCAGAGGGTAAACTGGCTTATCTCGACTTTGGGATGATGAGTGAGGTACAGCCGCCCCAAAGATATGGTTTAATTGAAGCGATCGTTCACGTAGTTAACCGTGACTTTGAAGGTTTAGCCAACGACTACGTAAAGTTAGATTTTTTATCCCCAGAAACAGACCTAACCCCGATTATTCCCGCATTTGCGAGAGTGTTTGCGGATGCTCAAGGAGCCAGTGTTGCTGACTTAAACATCAAAAGCATCACTGATGAACTCTCAGCTTTAATGTATGAGTATCCCTTCCGCGTCCCTCCGTACTACGCGTTAATTATTCGCTCCCTGGTAACTTTGGAAGGTATTGCGATATATATCGACCCGGAATTCAAAGTTCTCAGCGAAGCTTATCCTTATGTTGCGAAACGCCTGTTAACCGACCAAGCACCGCAATTAAGAACATCGCTGCAAAATTTGCTGTTTAAGGATAAAAAATTCCGTTGGAATCGGTTAGAAAACTTGTTACGTAATGCGAAGAAAAATCAGGATTACGACTTCAATCTAGTTTTAGACCAGGGAGTAGAATTTCTCTCTTCAGAACGTGGTGCATTTATTCGTGACAGGCTGGTAGATGAATTTGTGAATGGACTCAATGCTGTAGGCAAAAATGTTCTGCATAACTTCACTTATGTGCTACGAGAACGAGTAGGTTTGACAGCAGTTAACGAAACCCCAGGGGCGACAGTTGAACAACAACAAACCTTAGAGCATATTAAAAATATTTTAAATATTCTCCGAGAAACTCGTGGTTTTGACCCACTACAACTAGCGCCCCAACTGGCTCAATTGTTAGTAAATCCAGGTGTCCAGCGTTTAGGTCAACAAATTACCAATCGCCTCACCCAAAAAGCCTTAGCCCGGTTAATTCGGGAGTTATTAGCGGCGGAAGAAGTCAATAACAATCAAGGTCGGGCGTTAGAGAAACCAGCCAGAGCATCTTTACCAGCAAGAGTGTAGGATTAGCAAGATAAATTAAAACCTTGTAGGGGCGGGTTTACCAATATCCTCATTAATGGTGAATGATATTAGTAAACCCGCCCCTAATTTTTATATTTACCGAATTATACTCAGCACCTTGCTATAAATTTTGATGTTTATAACTCAATACAGTTCAGTTAAGACTAAAAGTCAACGTCTACGTAGGTTGGGTTGAGGAACGAAACCCAACATTTGCATGACTTTGTTGGGTTTCACTTTGTTATACCCAACCTACAATTTTCTTAACT
Organism: Anabaena sp. CCY 0017; assembly: GCF_963920885.1. NCBI lineage: Bacteria > Bacillati > Cyanobacteriota > Cyanophyceae > Nostocales > Nostocaceae > Anabaena > Anabaena sp. CCY 0017. The sequence goes on from NZ_CAWUDG010000004.1 coordinate 173,564, forward strand.
GAACCGTATTGGTTTATAACTTATTAAGGATTAATATAGCAGTCCTAAATCATGTCTGAACCTCTTGACTTCTTCACTTGGCGACCTTCTCCCAAGGGGAGACGCTACGCGTTAAGCGTTCGCGTTAGCGTGCCGGAGGCTCTAGCTATGCCGAAGGCTTTAGGCAACTTGGCGGTATGCGCTTCGCGCACGCTACGCGAACGATAAATTCATAAATCAAATAGGATGGCTATATATATGCAAATCATCAAGCAATCCAAAATTTAGCACTAAAAAAATAGACATAAAGAATCAATAAATTTTATGAAGTAATTTTAGTTATTCCTGCTGAAGATAGAGTGATTAACTCCTTCTATTGATAGATATTAAAAATCATATCTGGCAATTTAATTTTAAGCATAAGCATGAATCATCAAATGAATATAACTGCGAAAAAACTTTGCTGATAAAGCAATGGAGAAAATAAACTATGTCATACGTAAATCGCGTAGGCGATGATGTTATTAATGAACCCGCAGCAGCAGGTAGAGTAGCTGAATATCATGATCGGGTGCGCTGGGGTCCAATAATTGCTGGCGTATTGGTGGCCTTAGCAACTCAATTAATCTTGAGTTCCTTGTTTGGCGCTATCGGAGCAGGTACAATTGCCGGCTCAGGAGCGCCCAGAACCATAACACCTGATGTTGCTGCTAATGTGGGTATTTGGTCAACTATTGCTTTGTTAATTTCCCTATTCATTGGTGGTTGGGTGACAGCTCGTACTTGTGGGCCAATGAACCGGAATACAGCCCTACTCAATGGCGCAATTCTCTGGGCTACTACTATCGCCTTGAGTTCTTGGCTATTGGCCAGTGGAGTCTGGGGTACTTTTGGTATTGTGGCTCCCAATGTTGCATTAGCTGTACCTCCCCAGGCTGTTCAACCAGGCGTTCCCGTACCGCCAACTACTGTCACTGCTGAACAAGCCCGTCAAATAGCTGCGGCTACTTCCAGAGCTTTGTGGTGGTTTGTATTGGGTTCTTTGCTGAGTTTAGCTGCGGCTCTCATGGGTGCTGTTGTGGGCGCGCGCAGTCCTAGAGGTAACAATTATCGGGCTTAGGAAAGTGCTGAGTGTGGGGAAAGTGCTGAGTGCTGTTAGCGGTAGCGGGGCGTTTAGCCCGTGCTGAGTGCTGAGTGAAGAAAGTTTTGAGTGAAGAAAGTTTTGAGTAAGTTTGTTTCCCCCTGCACCCTGCTCCCCTGCACCCTGCCCCCCTGCCTCTTCTCCCCTGCTCCCTGCCTCTTTCCAGTCTCTTTTACCATTTTAAATAAGAAGCTTCTATTCCTTGCTCTCGTTTAATTTTCGCATCCTTTTCAAACCAACTAATTAGTTGCTGTGTGGTTAAATCTTCCATAGCCACACCATATTCTTGGGCGATATGCTTTAAAAGTTTGAGGGATGAAATCGTTAATCTGGTTAAAAATTTTTCTGAAGAAGACAGCAACGCTGCATCTACTTTTCCTGATTCTTCTAAGGAGAGGAATTGGGTTGTTGGTTGCTGTGGTGGTATATCCATATATTTAGTTTTTACACCTATTTAAATGTTGATTCATGGACAATCAATAATTATTGATTAGTAAAAAGCCTTACCACTCAAATATTAGCCATGATTTAAACTGAATGTGATTGTGTTGGTCGAGCTTGTACCAAATAGCCGCAACGATGTTCACCATCGATAATCCAATGGGTACGTTCTACGTGACAATCTGGTAGTACGGCTGCAAACATTTCTAATTCATGACCGCAGATGCTAGGGAACGACTCAGCGACATTGGAAATGGCACAGTTATGTTCCATGAAGATAAAGCTATCTTCTTGTGAGGATTCCACTGAGTGATATTCTGCCATAAATCCTTCAGTTTTTCTCAGAGTCACTAAATTAGCTACACGCTCTTCTAGTGATCCGTTACCGACGCGATCGCGGTATTCTTGAGCTTTACGCTCCCACTGTTTTTGTAAAATCGAGGTTACTTGGTCACGGCCTACGGTTTGGGCTAAAGTGTCCAACAGTGAAACAGCAAATTCACCGTAGCGATCGCTTTGATAATCATTTAAACTCCGTTGCAGGCGATCGCGTCCTCGGCGGCTTAACTTATAGATATGCTGTGGCCGTCCCATACCTATTTGTGCAGATGAATACAAAACTAGGTCTTCTGTCTCCAAATCTTTCAAATGACGACGAATTGCTTGCTTGCTGACATCTAAAACTTCGGCTAACTCAAAAGCAGTTGCTTGTGAGCGCTTAAGCAGATATTCCAGAATATCTTGCTTGGTTGAGGTCTGGTGAGTAGTCTCCATTTTGCTCTACAAGACGCTGCATGAACGTCCCCAAATATTTTTTTTAGAAAATTTGACTTTAACAACATTCTTGTTGTTAATTTAGCGTAAAATGAAAATAAATTAAACAACCTACAAGTTGTTTTACTCCCAAAGTCCTATTTTAACAGCCGTGTTACCACTCGGAAACACGAGAAGGGAAAAGGCTAAACAGCCCGTCTCCCATCCTTAAAGAGATTTTCGTAAAGAAATTCCACGCTTACAGTTCTGAACACAAGAGATTAATACCGATGAGTGTCACTGCCAAAACCTTAGTCAACCAACCCTACAAGTACGGCTTTATTACAGATATTGAAGCTGACACTATCCCACGTGGACTAAATGAGGACGTTGTTCGCTTGATCTCCGCCAAGAAGAACGAGCCACAGTTCATGTTAGATTTTCGCCTCAAATGTTATCGCCAGTGGCTAAAAATGACGGAACCAACTTGGCCGAGTGTCAAGTATCCAGCTATTGACTATCAGAATATTATCTACTATTCCGCGCCCAAAAAGAAGAAAGCCAAGCTCAACAGCTTAGATGAGGTAGATCCTACCCTGCTGGAAACCTTTGAAAAATTGGGTATTTCTCTCTCTGAACAGAAGCGTCTGGCAAATGTGGCTGTCGATGCAATTTTTGATAGCGTTTCTGTTGCTACCACATTCAAGGACAAACTCGCTGAAGATGGAGTTATCTTTTGCTCAATTTCGGAAGCTTTACAAGAACATCCCGAACTTGTGCGGAAGTATCTGGGTAGCGTCGTTCCGCCAGCCGACAATTATTTTGCCGCTTTAAATGGTGCTGTATTCAGTGATGGTTCTTTTGTCTATATTCCTAAAGGCGTAAAATGCCCAATGGAACTTTCTACATATTTCCGCATCAACTCCGGTGATACAGGACAGTTTGAACGGACTTTGATTGTGGCTGAAGAAGGTAGCTATGTTTCCTACCTAGAAGGTTGTACTGCGCCGATGTATGACACCAATCAATTACACGCAGCTGTGGTGGAACTTGTCGCCCTGGATAATGCGGAAATTAAATACTCCACTGTGCAGAACTGGTACGCCGGTGATGAAAAGGGTAAAGGTGGAATTTATAATTTCGTCACCAAGCGCGGTTTGTGTCAGGGTGTCAATTCTAAGATTTCCTGGACTCAAGTAGAAACAGGTTCGGCGATTACTTGGAAGTATCCTAGCTGTGTGTTAGTGGGTGATAATTCTGTGGGTGAATTTTACTCGGTGGCGCTGACTAATAATATGCAGCAAGCTGATACGGGGACGAAGATGATTCACGTGGGTAAAAATACTCGCAGTACGATTATTTCTAAGGGTATATCGGCGGGTAATTCTAGTAATAGTTATCGCGGTTTGGTGAAGGTGAATCCTACGGCTAAGGGTGCGAGAAATTATTCTCAATGTGACTCGATGCTGATTGGCGATAATGCCCATGCTAATACTTTTCCTTATATCCAGGTGCAGAATAATTCTGGGAAGGTGGAGCATGAGGCTTCTACTTCTAAGATTGGTGAGGACCAATTGTTTTATTTTGCTCAACGGGGTATTTCGCCGGAGGACGCTATTTCGATGATGATTAGCGGTTTCTGTAAGGATGTTTTTAATCAGCTACCTATGGAGTTTGCTGTGGAGGCTGACAAGCTTTTGAGTATGAAGTTGGAAGGTAGTGTTGGGTAGTTTTGGATTTGGATTAACGTTCGCGGAGCGTGCGCGCAGCGCATACCGCCAAGCCGCCAAGGACGCAGAGTAAGAGAAGATAAGAGAAGAGAAAAGATGATTATTGAAAATAGCGAAGTTGTGCTGTCTGTTAAGGATTTGACGGCTAGTGTTGATGGGACTCCGATTTTGAAGGGTTTGAATCTTGAGGTTCGCTCTGGGGAAGTTCATGCAATTATGGGACCGAATGGTTCTGGTAAGAGTACTTTTTCTAAGGTTTTGGCTGGACACCCTGCTTATGAGGTGACTGGTGGTGAGGTGATTTTTGAAGGTAAGAATTTACTGGAAATGGAACCGGAGGAACGAGCTAGATTAGGTGTGTTTTTGGCGTTCCAATATCCCTTGGAAATTCCAGGTGTGAGTAATTTGGATTTTTTACGGGTGGCTTATAATTCTCGGCGGAAGGCTCAGGGTTTGGAGGAGTTGGACGCTTTCGATTTTGATGATTTGATTGAGGAAAAGTTGGAAGTTGTCAAAATGAATCCTTCTTTCCTCAACCGCAGTCTGAATGAAGGTTTTTCTGGTGGTGAGAAGAAGCGAAATGAAATTCTGCAAATGGCTCTGCTGGAACCAAAGTTGGGTATTCTGGATGAGACTGATTCGGGTTTGGATATTGATGCTCTGAGAATTGTGGCTGATGGTGTGAATCAATTGGCTAACCCAGAAAATGCCACGATTATGATTACTCACTATCAACGTTTACTTAATTATATTGTGCCTGATTTTGTCCATGTGATGGCAAATGGCAAAATTCTCATGAGTGGTGGTAAGGATTTGGCGCTGGAATTGGAAGAGCGCGGTTATGACTGGGTTCTGGAAGGTGCTGAGGTGGGTGTGTAATGACTATTCAAGTTTCTCCTAGTCCGGTTCCTAACTCGAATGCTGTGAGTTTGACTTCTACTCTGTTGGATAAAGATAGTTATCTGACTGGGTTGTTAGATGAAGTAACCGCAGCAAGCGCCGCAGAGTTTTTGCAGGAATTACGCCAAGGTGCTGCTAATTGGGTGCGTCATTCCAGTATCCCCACTACCCGCGAGGAAGAATGGCGGTTTACTGATTTGTCAGCACTGCGTCAAGTGCAGTTTCATGTAGAAACACAATTAAAATCAGTTGATATTTCGGCTTTAACTTTACCAGAGGCTGTTAATAGTCGTTTGGTTTTTGTTAATGGTGTTTATGCGCCGGATTTATCCGCAGTTGCAGATTTACCTTCTGGGGTTGTTGTTGGTAATTTGGCGGGTTTTTCCAAGTCTCAGCAGGAGGTTGTTAAACAGTATTTAGCACAAGCTGAGGGTTCACAGGAAGTTTTTACTGCTCTCAATACTGCTGGTATCTCTGATGCGGCGGTTGTTTGGGTGGCTAAGAATGTGATTGTGGAAACGCCGATTCATCTGTTATTTATTGCGGTTGCTGGTGAACAAGCGATGGTTTCTCAGCCTCGTTGTTTGGTGGTGGCGGAAACTGGTGCTAGTGTGACTGTGGTGGAAGATTTTATTAACCGCACAGGCGCAGAGAATGAGGGGGTTTACCTCACTAATGCGGTTACGGAAGTTTGGCTGGGTGAAAATGCTCAGGTGAGTCATACTAGAATTGAGCGCGAAGGTGCAGAGGCTTTTCATGTGGGGAAGACTGCTGTTACTCAAGCTCGTGATAGCCGATATACTTGTCATGCTTTGAGCTTTGGTGGTAAGTTATCGCGCCACAACTTGGAAATTTTGCAAACTGGTGAACAAACCGAAACGACTCTCAACGGTTTGACGATGATTTCTGATAGACAGGTGGGTGATACTCACAGTGCGATCGCACTTAATCATCCCCATAGTACCAGTACACAGTTACATAAGTGCATTGTAGGCGATCGCGCTCATGCAGTGTTCAATGGCAAGGTGTTTGTACCGAAAGCCGCACAGTTAACAAATGCCGGTCAATTAAATCGCAATTTATTGTTATCATCAAAGGCTAGAGTTGATACTAAGCCCCAGTTGGAAATTACCGCCGACAACGTGAAATGCGCTCATGGTGCTACCGTTAGTCAATTGGAAGATGATGAAATTTTTTATCTCCAAAGCCGGGGAATTAACGAAGATGATGCGCGTAAGTTGTTAATTAATGCCTTTGCTGCGGAAATTATCAACCAAATCCCAGTCAAATCTCTGCAAGCAGTCCTATTAAACACAGTCAATAGTCTCAAGTCTTTGACTAATGACTAATGACAAATAACTAATGACTAATTACCAATGACTTTCACCCCTACCAAAACCCTAGCTAATAAAGTTCGCGCTGATTTCCCGATATTGCATCAGGAAGTTAACGGGAAACCTTTGGTTTATCTGGATAATGCAGCTACTTCCCAAAAACCTTTGTTCGTGTTAAATATTCTGCGGGATTATTACGAACAATATAATGCTAATGTGCATCGTGGCGCTCATACTCTGAGTGCTAAAGCTACTGATGCTTATGAAGGTGCGCGAGATAAAGTTGCTAAATTCATTAATGCTGCTTCACGTCAAGAAATCATCTACACCCGCAACGCCAGTGAAGCCATTAATCTGGTAGCTTACAGCTGGGGGATGAACAATTTGCAAGCGGGAGACGAAATTATTATGTCGGTGATGGAACACCACAGTAATATTGTTCCCTGGCAACTTGTATCACAAAAAACGGGTGCGGTGTTAAAGTTTGTCGAATTGACACCAGAAGGTAGTTTTGATTTAGAACAGTTTAAACACCTGATTTCTGACAAAACTAAATTAGTCGCTGTGAGTCATGTTTCTAATACTTTGGGTTGTATTAATCCAGTCGCAGAAATTGCCAAAATTACTCACAAATACGGTGCGAAATTATTAGTTGATGCTTGCCAAAGTGTACCGCATATGCCTGTGGATGTGCAACAAATCGACTGTGATTGGTTGGTTGCTTCCGGTCATAAAATGTGCGCCCCCACTGGTATAGGGTTTTTGTATGGTAAATTGGAATTGTTAGAATCAATGCCACCATTTTTTGGTGGTGGTGAGATGATTGCAGATGTGTATTTAGATCATTCTACCTACGCCGAATTACCCCATAAATTTGAAGCTGGTACTCCAGCAATTGCGGAGGCGATCGCATTAGGAGCGGCGGTAGATTATCTTAGTAACATTGGGATGGATAAAATCCACGCCTACGAAGCCGAACTCACAGCGTATTTGTTCCAACAATTAGCGCAAATACCCCAAATCACAATTTACGGCCCCAAACCTAACGCGAAAGGGGAAGGAAGGGCTGCATTAGCTGCATTTACAGCCGCAGATGTCCATCCTAACGACTTATCGACATTATTAGACCAAGAAGGCGTAGCGATTCGTTCTGGACACCACTGCACTCAACCATTACACCGTCACTTAGGTTTACCGGGAACCGCACGGGTAAGTTTATCTTTCTATAACACCCGCGAAGAAATTGATATTTTCATCAAAGCGCTGAAGGAAACTCTGGACTTTTTTGCTGGTTTTCTTGCTTAAATAAGAGGTGGGTAATTCCCACCTTTTTAATGTTTCACGCCAAGTCCCATACTGCAAAACAGAGCGCAAATTTAATTTAAAGGCAAAGAACAACGGACAGTTTTTTTGATGAACTAAGTGAATATAGGCAGAAACTTGGTTTACCTCCTGCTGGTAGTGAGACAGATAAATCAACAATTGCTAAACTAGAAATAGATGGTCAAAAGTTTTTTGGCATTAATTCTGGTAGTAATCCTTATCCTCGCCAAATAACTTTTAAAGTCAACCCCATAACTAGAACTCATGCAGAAGCTGATGTTTTTCAACAAGCCAAAGATGCAGATGTTACAGCTATAAAAGCCCGTTTAGTTGTAGATAGAGACCTTTGTGACGCTTGTGGTTTAAGAGGGGGTGTAAATTCTATGGCTTGGCAGTTAGGTATAGAAGAATTAGAAATTATTAGTCCCAGTGGCAGTAAAATAATTAAAGTTACACCCCCAAGGAAAAGGAAGCAATAATGTTTGTATCAAACTTATCTGTAGAAAAATGGGTTGGTAATAAAAATGAAGGTTATTTAATTGAAAATCCCAGCTTCAGTCAAGTTGAAGAAGCTATTGGTGAATTAGATGGTAAGACCAAAACATTAGTCACATTGGGTGATGATGAAGCTTATATGAGTATTGGGGGTGGTAATTCGGGAAAATATGTTGTTACTGCAACTTTAGATAATGAGAGTTTTTATACTCTTTTACATCAGCCCAAATACGATATCAAGACTTCTATATCTTCTAAAAATCAAATCACTGTACTTCATTTCTATAATGAATTAAAAAAACAAAGAGATAATCTAGACACTCATAACGATAAAGTCATTTTTATTTCACCTAAATTCTCAAAATCTAACGATACAGAAGAATTAGTAGTTGGAGGTCAAGCAGGCAATTATCCTGTAAAAATGTGTGTTGATTTACTCGAATGTTTACTAGCTGCAATCACATTTGCTGAGTCAGGTCAACTTGAACCTTCATTGACTTGGAAAGAGGATGAATCTTTAGTTATGGTGTAATATCAAGTCCGATTGTCATGGAATAAATATTGTATGTAATATGCTTGTCCAGTCAACGCTTGCTGAACAAAGAACCGTTTTACATAACATCAGTTGGGAAACCTTTGAAGCCTTGCTGAGAGATACAGGTGAGGATAGAGGTTCTCGGCTTGCTTATGACTGCGGTACTTTAGAAATCATGACCCCACTTTTTGAACATGAAAACCCTAAAATCCAATTTGACCGCCTTATATTCACTTTAGCTGAAGAAGTGGGTGTAGAAATTAAAAGTGCTGGTTCCACAACACTGAAGCGGCGATTAGCAAATCGAGGTATAGAACCAGATAATTGCTATTATATTCAAAATGAGCCAGCTATTAGAGGTCAGGAGACATTAAATTTAGAAACAGATCCTCCACCTGATTTAGCCATTGAAATTGACATTACCAGTAGTTCAGTTAATAAATTGGGAATTTATGCAGCGCTGGGTGTGACTGAACTATGGAGATATAACGGACAAGATTTAAAATTTTATCATTTGGTAGAAGGGCAATATATTGAGTGTAGCTTTAGTATTGCCTTTCCCCTAATTTCAGTCAGTGATATCAGTCGATTTATGCAGCAGAGTAAAAACATGGGTGAAATTGCTTTATTGAAATCCTTCCGTATTTGGTTGAGAGACAAAATACAGTAATTAGTTAGCAATCTCCCTGCATCATTGATTACGAATTACAAATTACGAATTACGTTAGCGAAGCTCCTCTGAAAGAGGCATTACAAATTACAAATTACCCTGCTGGTATTGCATAGCTTTAGCATAATCACCCAAGGCTTCACAAGTGAATTTCAAACTGCCTAGGGCTTGTTCTTCCATACGGACATCTTGAATTTTTCTAGCTAATAGCAAACGTTCTTCGTAATATTTAACTGCTTTTTTATAGTCGCCTAATGCTTCACAAGTAACCCCTAAACTGCTAAGAGATTGTTCTTCACTACGTATATCTTCAAGTTCTCTAGCTAATTGTAACCGTTCTTCATAATACAGAATAGCTTTGCCATAATTGCCTGTAGCATAGCAAGCATTGCCCAAATTTTTCAGTAGCTTGGAAGCACTGCGAATATGGTTGAGTAAACGTGCTATTCTGACACATCTTTCATAGTAAGCGATCGCTTGCGGATAATTGTCCAAAGCATAATAAGTATTACCTATATTTTTCAGTACCTGTTCCATACCCCAATTGTCTTGGAGTTCTTCAACAATTTGTAAACTTTCTTTTTGATATTCAATTGCTTTTGCAAATTGACCTGCTGCTTTATACACCAATCCCAAATTATTTAATGCTGCAACCTGACTCCGCTTATTTGACATCTCACGGGTGATTCTTAAACACTCTTGCAGATAGTTAATTCCCTGTTTATAGTCGCTTAGGTGACGGTAAGCATTACCCAAGTGAGACAGTGCTTGTATCTGTATCGATAAATCTGGGTGACTCTGTAGCAACGCTAGACACTGTTGGGAATAATAAATTGTGCTTTTATAATCACTTGATGTATATGCCACTAGTGACAAAAAGCACAACACCTGCTGCTGCTGTTCTATATTACCAACAGCCTGAAACATTTGTAGCGCTTGTTTTAATGATTTTAACGCCGTTATTAATTCACCGTCTTGTTGCTGTTTAACTCCTTGTTCCAATAACTGGGATGCTTCTGATAATTTGTGATAGCTATGCTGTTCTGACGCTACGCTTCCCTGTGGAAGTACCATTTCCCCCAAGGTACTCTGGTCAAATTGATGTGTAATTTTATCGGGCTTGATTTGTTTTAACGTCTTTTTTAGACTAGGGTTAGATTCATGTTTCGACATCGACCAATACCTGTTAAGTTTGATGATACACTTAGTGTTCCCAAAACCGTAGTTCTACTTTCATGGATGAAATGTCATGATTTCCTCATTACTTAGGTATTAAAAAAGAATTAACCATCGAGATTAGATCCATCCGTACCTAGCATACTAGGAAACGCTATAACAGGGAAATTAACAATGCAAAGAATCCTAGAACCAGAAGTTATGGATACCTGGGAAGAAGCCATTGAGTATGATGCAATGGATTTCACTCAAGTCAATACAGCTTTTGCAAAAGAGGCGATCGCCTTGGGGTCAAAACAAGCTAGTTTAGTCTTAGATGCTGGAACAGGAACTGGTCGGATTCCGGTTTTAATCTGCCAAATGTGTCCCCAATGGCAAATTGTCGCTATTGATTTAGCGGCAAATATGCTGCAAATTGCTGCACAACATATACAGCAAGCTCATTTAGCAGAAAAAATTAGTCACGAATTAGTAGATGCCAAAAACTTACCTTACGAAGATGGGGTATTTGATATGGTAATTTCTAATAGTCTTGTGCATCATTTACCTGATCCACTGCCGTTTTTTCAAGAACTGAAGCGTGTCACCAAACCCAATAGTGGTATTTTGATTCGTGATTTAATTCGGCCAGTGGATGAAGCAACAATGAATGCTTTGGTGGAAAGTATTGGAAATGAATATGACTCCCACCAGAAAAAATTATTTCATGATTCTCTCCACGCTGCACTCACAATAGATGAAGTGAATCAGTTAATTGCATCTGTGGATTTGGCTGGAGTAAAAATTTATCAGTCAAGCGATCGCCATTGGACAATTGAAAGATCCTGGATTTGTTAAATCAAACAAATGATTAGGTGCGTTTTACCTAGCTTGCTGCTTTACGCACCGTAAATTTTTATCTATTCATTGGTGTTTTTGTACTCCAAACTTGTTCAAATTCGGCTTTGGTAATGCCAAATTCTTGAATATCTGCTTCACCTAAAGGTTTATCACATAACATTCCATGATTATCTGAAAAATGGCTACCATCGTAAAACAAGACGTTGCCATTTTCGTAAACTTCTATTTGTCTGACAGCACATAAATCGTAGCCAACTTCCATAAAATAGGTGCTTGTACCCCAATTGTCATACTCGCCTCCAAGAGATTCATCCCAAAACCATTTACAATATTTCTTTAACTTTCTTGATAGAGACATAATTTCTTTACTCCTATAAGGGATTGTTACCTTCAAGCTACTCTATGAGAATATGCTTTTCGTATGTCTAGACGAGCATCCCTTGAAAAATTCAGTGCAGCAAAATGCTTTTACAAGGTAACGCACTATCAGAACTCGATGACTATAAAGATTAGTTTGACACCTTGAGAATTCTTTGCTTTTAGTAACTGTTTGAGACATCTGCAAAAGCAAGCATTAATAGCAATAATTTTATTTTACTTTACTCCAACCTGTAGGCTATTATTATAGCGCAATATCTCTCGCACTTCCATTAAAATGATGCCCAACATATTTTTACCACTACCATCAGAGCCACACCCCCAATAGTAGTCAATAGGTGAGTTTTCCACAATTTCTTGAGCATCTGTGGCTAGTAATATTTTCTGAATATCCTGATGGGTTTCAAATTTACGCAGTACAGCTTTCCTCATTATATCATCTTTAGCCTTTTCCCAGTCTGGGCGTAAAGGACGGCTTCTTTCACGTCCCATTTTTGCAGCATCTTTCGGAGTTTTAACTAAGCGTATTTGCTCTACATGGAATGTACCAATAAATTTTTGGGCTTGGAAATAGTGTTCACTGGTATACCAATACAAATTGTCTAACTCAAAGCCGTGGGGCGAAAAGTTGGAAAAACAGCCATATTGTTCGCGCGCACTGTAGAAATAAATTGTCATAACCTTTTTTAAGTAATTATTAGTTAACTAGATATTGCTAGTTTAATTGGGCTTTAATCGGCAAGAGAATCATAAACTCTGTTCCCTGTCCTAGTTCGGAAAATACTTCTATTTTACCTTTGTGTTTATCGATTATTTGGTAACAGATACTTAAACCTAAGCCAGTTCCTTTACCCACTGGTTTAGTTGTAAAGAAAGGATTAAATAACTTATCTTGAATTTCTGGTGGAATCCCTGAACCGTTATCTCTAATTATTACTTGGATGAAATCAGTATTTAATTGGACTGTATCTATGTGAATCTGTTTTTTTTGATTATTTTTTTGTTCTATCAAAACATCTATAGCATTACTTAAAATATTCATAAATGCTTGATTAAGTTGAGCCGGATAGCACCTAATTAAAGGAAGTTGACCATAGTTTTTAATTAGTACGATTTCCTGATTTATTTTGTGATTAAGAATTAATAGAGTGTTATCAATTCCTTCATGAATATCTACCTCCTTCATAGCGGCTTCATCCAGGCGGGAAAAATTACGCAAAGATAAAACAATTTGCCGAATCCGTTCAGCGCCCATTTTCATAGAACTCAGTAGGCTTGATATATCTTTAGTGAGAAAAATTAAATCTATTTCTGCAATTTTTTCGGCAATTATCCAATTGGGTTCCGGGTACTCTTGCTGATATAAATTTATTAAAATTAGTAAATCTTCAATATACTCATTGGCACATTGAATATTAGCATAAATAAAATTAACTGGGTTATTTATTTCATGGGCTATACCTGCTACCATCTCTCCCAGAGAAGACATTTTTTCTGTTTGAATTAATTGTCCTTGGGTTGCTTTCAAGTCTTGTAAGATTTTTTGCAGTTCCTGAGTCCGTTTTTCTACCCGTTGCTCTAAATCTTGGCGTGCTAACTCTAATTCCTGAGTACGTTCTTCTACTCGTTGCTCTAAATTGTGACGTGCTAGCTCTAACTCTTGTGTATAACTTCCCACCCACTCGACTAATTGATTTAGGGAAATAGCTAGAGTTCCCACTTCGTCATGACTATGAATATTAGCTCTCAGTTGAAAGTTTGATTCTTGAGTAATTCTTCTAGCAACGTTGGTTACAACTTCTAAAGGATGAGCAATTAACCTACTAGTATAGATTGCCAATGCTGCGGCAATTCCAGCTGACAGCAGCATACTACCAACAATAACTTGTATTCGCAGTTTTTGAGCATTTTCAAAGCGAGTATGTGCTTTTTGTTTCTGAATATTCGCATTACCTATCACAAAAATTAGATCGTCTGAAAGTTGATCGAATCTTAAATTGATGCCTAGTTGCTGTTCTTTCTGAAGTAAAATATTTAAATCTGTACTATAAGCATTTACATTTTGTCTTGCAAAATTATCAGTTTCAACTTCCTGCCAAAAAGATTGAACTATTTCACTATATAGTTTTGTTGTTAAACGATATCTTGTGATCAGCGAATGAACTTCTAGTTCGTTTATGACTAAATCATGGGAATGAGTATTAATAAATTTTTTGGTTTTATCCAAATTTTTATTGACTGCAATTAGCTGGTAATGGAATTGGTTTTTTTCTACTTCAAACCAAACTGGATTTTTTAAAACAGGAGCTAAACGTTGGGTATGTAGCCTGATTCTAGTTACCGAATTTTCTAAATCTTTTAACAAGGATTGCTGTTGATAAGATAGATTTAATTGCTTGTAGGCAGATTTTTCGTTATTGTGTACAAACAGCAAACCGCTTGTTGTGCCGATAAAAAAAATGCCAATTGCTACAGTATAGCCGTAGCTAATTTTTTGGGCAATATTCCAGCTATTACTGAGATTATGTAACCAGGCAAAATTTTTTTTGAATTTATTTTTATACTCTTTAAACATTAATTTATGTTTAACTTAATTAGAGAAAATACCCCAGCCCTATTTTTTGATAAACTTCACGAATAATATTGTATTCAGCATCATTAGCTGGCATAAATTTGGAGCCTTGATAAGGTTGGTTGACTGTGGTCATCAGCAGGCTATTAAGTAGTTTTTCGTGATTTTGCAGCATACGCGATCGCACATCTTCTATAACGCTAAATTCTAACTGGCTATTCATGACAAACACATCACTAGGTAGCAATTTTCCTTTAGCGATTACAGAAAAATCTTTCTCAGATAAACCTTCAGATTCTAGAAGTACTTTGTATCTATCAGATGCAATTGTCCAAGCATCTACATCACCTTTTTTTAAAGCTTGCATTCCCTGATTACCTAACATAAGAATCTTGACATCAGTAATTGGATCTAACCCTGCATCCATCAGCATTTTTGTCGGAGCTAAATGACCAGAAGTCGAACCAACTTTTCGCATGGCAATTGTTTTACCTTTGAGTTCCACTAATGATTTGATTTTGCTGTCGGCACGAACAAGAATTATAGGATAATAATTAAGGCGTTGAATAGCAACAATAGGAACAGCCTTCGCACGAGATTTTAAAACCACGTATTCTGATGGACCAGCCAAGACAATATCTATCTGACCTGATTGCAATGCTGGTGTTGCTGCTGTGCGATTTTCAACGGGAAAAAATCTCACAGGTATGCCCAATACCTGTTCTAAGGTACTGCGGAAGGCTTCATAATCGCGCTGCAAATTTTCCAGACCCATAGCATCTGCAACTGCAAATTTCAGATAATTAGATGTGGAATTGCCGGAATTATAGGAACTACTTTCAATAGGGCTAACGGCTGCTGTACAACCGCCAAGGAACAGAATCAAATTACACACCAATTTACGCCGTCTCATAAGTTTTAGTCATGTTAATAATTAATTATATGGGGCGTTTTTTATATATCGTTGATATGTTATTATCTTTTGTTGATATCTTCTACTGTGGAATTACTTAAAATTAATAAATATTCTTTAGGTAATTTTTCCAAAAAATATTATTTTTGCCAACATTTGAATATATTATTCTATTGAATAGATGTTTAAGGTTAAGAACAGGTTATTAGATAATGAAGGAAATCAAATAATTATAAATTAGAAAATATCTAATTTTATTTGTGGGATACTAATCATTAAGTGTGCCGCTCATCCAACGCCAGAGTTAAGCAGTAATTTTGGCAGATAATTGTAAAGTTGCTGCATGGGGTGCATGAGACATCTTGGAAAAAGCCATAGAGACAATTGATGAATTCTCCCGACAGAGAATTTCGCAGATGTCTATTCAATGTCACAATTCTCTAGTCCCTGAAATTGCGTTAAAATTGCTTTTCACTGGCAGCTAATTCTCTTGGTTCATAATGTCGGCAAGCCTGACAGGGACCACTAGGGTTAACAGCACAGCGCATATAGCCAGACCGAGCATTAAATTTGCAACTGATATCGCCAATCAGATAACCCACACCTTCCAAGTAATAGCGATCGCCTTCAATTGGTCTAATGGTCTGTGGGATGCGTCTAGCTGAAAAACTCGTAGCTGCTTGTCTGATCCGCAGGCGCGATCGCGCATGGGTTTTACGCATGACCCACAGAGAAAACAAGGACGGTAACAAACCAACGGTAATCACTAAAAGTGTCTTCAACACCTGATCTTTACCCCTTTTACACTGACTACTCTTTCCTGATGTTACACAGCATTTCCCCACTGGGAGAATTAGTGACAGATGGTAATGCCAAGATGGCATCTGGTAACTTAACTTTGAGGAAGAAGTACTGATCCACTGCTATCAGCATAACTGTTACAACCTAACGGATAAAGTATTTTTAGGTGCGAACTGAGAAATCAGGATAAGCAAGCGTGGGAGGCAAAAAATGGGTTTGGCTGGGTTAAGAATTGTGTTGATGGAACCGGCGGGAGAGATGAATATCGGCTCAATCGCTAGGGTAATGAAAAATTTTGGTTTATATAACTTAGTCATAGTCAATCCCCAATGTGATCCGGTGGGGGAAGAAGCTTTGAAAATGGCAGTTCATGCTAAGGAGATTTTAGAATCTGCGGTATTGGTAAAAACATTACCAGAAGCATTACAAGGATGTGTCCGGGCGATCGCCACTACAGCCCGTGTGCGTGATTGGCAAACACCTTTAGAAAATCCCCGCACTGCCCTACCTTGGTTACTAGAGTCAGCAGAAGCACCCGCAGCCCTGATTTTTGGCAGAGAAGACCGGGGCTTAAGTAATGAAGAATTAAATTATGCCCAGCGATTTGTTCGCATTCCCACCAGTGACAATTACGCATCCCTAAATTTAGCTTCAGCCGTGGGTATCTGCTGTTATGAACTAGCACAATATACAGCACCACAGACAACCCCACCCCCCAGCCAAACTGAACTGGCATCTTTGGATGTTTTGGAAACTTACTACCAGCAATTAGAATCTCTACTACTAGATATCGGTTATTTACACCCACATACAGCCCTGACTCGCATGGCTAAATTCCGGCAATTGTATAATCGCGCTCACCTGCAAACAAAGGAAGTTTCTATGCTGCGAGGCATTGTGCGACAAATAGAATGGGCGCTGAAAAACCAAGGGAATCATCAAAACTTGTAATTCTTCGTTAATATGTACAAAATTAACCCACCAAAAATAGTTAATATGGCTTAAACTAAACACAAAAAGGCTACTGAGTGAGTTTTGGGTCGGGAGTTTGCTGAAAAACATTCGGGTGGGTCACAAGGAGTAACAGTGTCAGAGTCAAGTGACAAACTAAAAAATTTCTCGCGGCGTGAACCCACAAACCGTCGCCCGCGTCAGAATAAAGGACAAAAAGTGGGCAAGAAAAAAGTCAAAGTACCACCACAGCAGCAGCGTCCTGCCAAACCACAAGTAGCTTTAACGCGGGTTAATCCTCCTCCAACTCCTACTGGGGTAAGGAGGTCAAAACCAGGGCTAGTCATGCCAGCTGCCGTGAAACCCCTTGGGTATGTAAATGCGACGGTACCATCCTTTAATCCCAACACCGTCAAGTACAGAACTGTGCGGGTACAGAAGTCAGCAATGCCCAAAATGGGTAGACGAGTTTCGCGCAAAACACGGTTAAAGCCAATGGCTAGAACCATGTTATATGCTCTGCGCTTGCTGATTGTGGGAGTTGGTTTGGGTGCAATTGTGGGAACAATATTGTCAGTCTTTGATCCTGCCACTCGGATGCCCAGTAATTCGGCTATACCATCTCAGAATGTGGGGACAAATCAGGCGCAACCTATCCCCAATGCGGCTGCCGGCTTATACCTATCCCAAGAAATTACCCCCTTAAAAGAAGCCGTGCAAAATTTAGCGGCCACCAACCCTAATCTCACACCTGGCGTTTTCTTTGTAGATTTAGATACAGGTAGCTACGTAGATGTGAATGGTTCCGCCAGTTTCTCCACGGCTAGCACCATCAAAGTGCCAATTTTGATCGCCTTTTTCCAAGATGTGGATGCAGGGAAAATCCGCCTGGATGAAATGCTGACGATGGAACAAGAGATGGTGGCTGGTGGTTCGGGAAATATGCAGTTACAAAAAGTGGGAACCCAGTACACAGCCCTGGAAGTTGCCACTCGCATGAGTACAATCAGCGATAATACCGCCACTAATATGGTGATCGCCCGACTAGGAGGTATGGAGGCGCTAAATCAGCGTTTTCAAAGTTGGGGATTGTCAGCTACAGCCATTCGTAATCCTCTGCCAGATTTAGCCGGAACCAATACCAGTAGTCCCAGGGATTTAGGTAATTTAATGGCTATGCTCAATCAAGGAAATTTAGTGACTATGCGATCGCGCGATTTGATCCTTGATATTATGCGTCGCACAGAACGAAATCATCTCTTACCTTCAGGCTTAGGTACTGGCGCAAGAATCCACCATAAAACCGGTGATATTGCCACCATGTTGGGTGATGTGGGTTTGATTGATATCCCCACAGGTAAGCGCTACATTGCGGCTGTGATGGTACAACGCTCCAATAATGACCCGGAAGCGGAAAAACTGATTAGCGCTATTTCTCGCGCTGCTTACGAACAATTTAGCCAGAGTATTGCACCCAATCCCGTGATCAATCTTCCAGCACCTAACAATATGGGCAACCCTGTGCTACCAAATAGTCCTCAAACCCCATTCACAACTCCACAAAATTTTCCTTCCAGATAAGTCCCTGCCTACTGATCTCAACAAGTGTCGTACTATAGGAACTAGTACATTAGACATCTCCAATAAGGAATGTAGAGACCTGCCACCGAACGTCCCTACAACGGTTCTGTGATCACGCATAAGTGAATCTGAAATATGTCCGACACCCTATATGATCGCGATTTACAATTATGGATTGAGCAAACGATTCAACAGTTACAGAATCATCAATTTGGGTCGCTGGATATTGAGCATTTGATTGAGGAACTAGTTGATTTGGGTAAATCAGAGAGGAATACACTCAGAAGTAATCTCAAAATCTTGTTGGCTCACTTACTCAAATTAAAGATTCAGCATGATGTACCTGATTTGATGCAAGCAAGTTGGTACAGTTCAGTTGTGGAACATCGTCAGCGAGTTCTCGACAATCTGGCAGATACCCCATCTCTCAAAAGTTTTTTGGTCGAGGCTGTGGAAAAAGCTTATCCCGATGCCCGTAAGCTAGCAATTAAGGAAGGTAAATTTGCTAAATTTGGGATTCGTATACCAGAAGAGAGTGAGTATCCCATCACCTGTCCTTTTGCGATTGAGCAAATTCTGGATGAGGATTTTTACGGGACTTGAAAACTCCAACTACAAACCACATCTTTTGTTATTTAACACTTCTGATATCGCATTCCGGGAAGTTGCGAAACCAAACCCATGAGTTCCAACTGCAATAATGCACTGGAAACTGAGCCAGTATTCATCCCGGTTTTCTGCACAAGATAATCAAAGGATAAAACATCACAAGCGATCGCATCCATGACTTGTTGCAGTTCTGGTAATAAATTCGGCAGCTTGATTGGTTCTGCCATTGGCAATGGGTCAATTGTATCAATTTTGGGGATGGCTCCCAGCATTTTTAACAATTCGTCCAGTTCCTTGAGAATTAAAGAAGCACCTTGATTGATTAATTTTAAACATCCTTGAGATGGATAATCATCGATTTTTCCGGGTAATGCATAAACATCTCGACCAAATTCATTGGCGTAAGAGGCTGTAATTAACGCCCCCGATTTTACAGGCGCTTCCATAACCAAAATCGCCCGGCTTAAACCTGCAATAATTCGGTTACGACGGGGAAAGTGAGTGCGATCAGGTGGGGTTTTGGCTGGATATTCACTCACGACTAAGCCTTGAGTCAAAATCTGTTTGTACAAATCCCGATTTTTGTGGGGATAAATTACATCGACACCAGTTCCTAAAACGGCGATTGTCCTTCCCCCGGCTTTCATTGTGGCTAGATGGCTTTCTGTGTCGATTCCCTCCGCCATCCCAGATACAACTGTAAAGCCATTTTTAGCCAAGGCTGTGCTAATCTGGCGAGTCCAACGTAGTCCATATTCGGAAGGTTTGCGTGTCCCGACAATTCCCACCAGGGGTTTTTGTCCGAGATTTTCTAGCAGTTCAACTTCACCACGATAATACAACATGGGCGGTGGGCTGGGAGTCTCTAGAAGTAACCGGGGATAATCTGCGTCTGCTGGTGTCCAGAAATGGGGGTTTTCTTGCTGGTGTTGGATGAGTAATTGTTCTGGATGTAAACGCGATCGCTGTTCAATTACTTTCCCTAATGTCTGAAACCCAAAACCTTCAACTTCTCCTAACTGGGCTTTGGTAGCATTCCAAGCTGTGGCTAGTGTGCCAAAATGCTGGTGTAACCGTCGCAGTAACACTGGCCCCACCCCAGAAATTCGCGTCCAAGCCAGCCAATATGCTCTTTCTTCCACCACTATGTCATCCTCACAATTACTCAATTGAGTATTCCCAAATTAGGTTTGTCTATCACTAAGCGCACCGATGCAATCTTCTCAAGGCGATATTTTGCGGTAATTTTATAGATTATAGGACTTACGCACTGTAAAAAATAATCATGGTATGCTGTTACCAAAATAGCCAATTTCCGGCTTTGAACAATGATTATGTTAATAGTAAATATACCCGTATGGTAGGGGTTTAGCAATGCTAAACCCCTACGAAATATGTGCTTTTTAGTGTTAAACATATTTTGGATTTATTGTCAATGCGTAAGTCCTAGATTAATCAGATCAAATTCCCGACTTCTGAAGAAATCGGGAATATTGCTGTTCAGAAATTATTGAGAGTTGCTATGCTTACCTGAACTTCCTAAAAGCCATTAGTGTCCATAGCTGAATGACTTAGCTAACACGGTAATATGACCAATTGCATAGGTGGCAACAAAGGCCTCAGCCAGCTTAGTAAGTGTGGAAAGATCACTAATAGGATTATAGTAACCAGCATCACTAGCTTGAGAACTTTCTCCACCAGAGATAAAGTCTAGCTCATTGAATTCATTGAGAAAGCTTTCAGAATCTTGAAACAATTCAGAACCAGTAGCGTTTAGTTCGTAAAGATTGATAGTTGCCATATTATTAGCTCCTCGATATGCTGCGCGTGGATTAACTTGGTAAACAATTAAGCTATGATTTGCTGAACTGTTACTGCTAGTTTTAGTTCTAAAAAATCAAAAAATCAATGCTAAAAAAAAATAAAATAGACATATTATCTGGTTTTATAGCTTAATTTCATGGCAATGTCTTCCTTGTCCGACTTGCCTAAAATGATGGGGTATTTCTTGATTTATCAGTTCTGGGGATGTCATCTGTGCAATCTTCGCCGTTTGCTACCTGTAAACAACCCCAAGGCGTTACCCTAGAGACTAGATACACAAAATAAACCATGATACTAGAAGAAATTGCGGGTACGCTCACCAAATTATTTGATCCAGCAGAAGTTAAAGCGATCGCTCCTGGATCTTGGCAAGTAGACACCGCTAGTTTTCGGCTGTTGGTACTGCTTTCTGAAGATAATACTTGGTTACGAATTCTACTGCCTATTGTCCCAATCCAAGAAGCTCAACCGTTTTTAGCACAGTTTCTAGAAGCCAACTTTGATGACACCCAAGAAGTCCGTTATGCCTTGTTTGATGGGGTAATTTGGGCAGTGTATCAACACAATAGTGAGACTTTGGTCAGTGCAGATTTTGCCAGTGCGATCGCTCGACTAGTATCTTTGTATGAAGCGGGTTTAGATAATGTCTTCAATCGTCTGATTGAAAGTCGCATCCGGCAAATTATCCAGACAGCAAAACAGCAGGGACAATCTCTGGAATCAACTATGCAAAATCTAGAACGTTTTTATGCAGAAGGATTATTAGGTGAAATCGACCAAACCGCAGCAGCCAGAGAACAAGTATTAACAGCTTGGCAGCGTCAGTTAGAACGCTTATGGAATGAAATAGATATTAAACTTGAATAAAATCCCCATATATCTCTACTTTTTAATATCTAACCATACCTCAATGAAAGCAACTTATGGATATTATTGAAATCCTCAAACAAGACTATCAAAGATTTCCCACAGATCAAACATACAGCATTTATGCTGAAAACGTCTACTTTCAAGACCCATTAACTAAATTTCGGGGTATTAAGCGCTATCAGCAGATGATTAAATTCATCCAGACATGGTTTATCAATCCCCAGATGGACGTACATGATATTCAACGTTTAGGAGACACCATAAAAACCGAGTGGACACTGAGTTGGAATACACCCGTCCCTTGGAAACCCCGCATTTCTATCTCTGGGTGGAGTGAATTAAGTCTTAATTCTGCTAGTTTGATTATTTCCCACATCGATTATTGGCACTGTTCACCCCTAGACGTAATCAAACAGCATTTTTCATCTATCCAATAGATCAAAGCTGACTGAGTTTGACATTGATTAATCTAGCTGGGAAAATTTATAGGCGAGATTCATCCGTCCCTGATGATGGCATTGCTCCCAGAAATGAGTGAAGCAATGATTGATGGTGATATGATTCAGAGAATGCTACAAAGTTTGTCCAAGCTCAAACAAAACACTTCATCATATATTGTTGAATATTGTTGAAAACAGCCTGTAAATGAAGGAGGTTTCTCTGAACAGCGATCGCCCAGAAATATATAATTCACATCAGCAGTTTTCTGAAGTGGCTTCAGCAGCATTCCCTGTCGCTGATAAGTCTGTAGAAGAAAGGCTCACAGCCATTTTGGAAAATATGGCTGAAGCATTTATTGAGATAGACACAGCGTGGCGTGTTACCTCTGCGAATCATCAAGCAAAACAGCTTTTAAATCAAAACACAGACGATTTATTCAGCAAACTGTTGTGGGATGTATTTCCGGTAGAGGCGACAACTCAGTTTTATCAACAGTGTCATCAAGTAATTGTCGAAAAAATATGCGTTGAATTTGAGGAGTTCTATCCGACGTTAAACCGATGGTTTAAGGTGAAGCTATGTCCTACTCTAAATGGTCTTCTGGCATATTTACTTGATATCACAGAACGAAAAGAATTAGAAATAACGCTGCTCCAACAACAGGATTTTCTCACAGTCCTGCTGGATAACGTTCAAGCCGGCATTGTTGCTTGCGATGCTGAGGGACGATTACAGTTATTTAACAAAACAGCGCAATCATTGCATGGATTGTCTGAAGAACCATTGTTTCCCGAAGAATGGGCAGAACATTATGATTTGTATCTGCCGGATGGACAAACGCTGATGGAAACAGCCGACATTCCCTTGTTTCGGGCATTGCAAGGGCAGCAGGTTGATAATGTCGAAATGATCATTATGCCCAAGCAAGGATTAACACGCATCCTCAACGCCAACGCTCAAGCAATTGTCAATTTGCATGGTGAAAAACAGGGTGCGGTGGTAGTAATGCACGATATCACCGAGCGCAAGCAAGCTGAAGAAGCGCTCCGCAAAACTGAGCAACTTTATCGCTCAGTAGTGAATAATATCAAAGAAGTCATCTTCCAAATCGATACCGTAGGGCTATGGACATTTCTCAACCCGGCTTGGACAGAAATTACGGGATTCTCGGTTGATGAAAGTATCGGTACTCATGTTTTAGCCTACGTACATCCAGATGATCGGCAGCATCATTTAGAACTCTTTCAACCTTTAATGCAAAGGCAAAAAGACGAATGCAATCATGAAATTCGTTACCTGACGAAAACTGGAGGGTTGCGTTGGATTGAGGTATTTGCCAGCTTGAACTTAGAAGACGATGGTACAATATTGGGGACTTCAGGCACATTAATCGACATTACCGAACGCAAACAAGCTGAGGAAAAACGAGTGCAACTGGCGCGGGAGCAAGTAGCCCGTGCAGCCGCAGAAGCTGCACACCAACAGTCGGCTTTTTTAGCAGAAATCAGCGCTGTGCTGGCATCTTCCTTAGACTATGAACAAACCCTCCAGAGCGTTGCGAATTTAGTTGTACCTCACTTTGCCGACTGGTGTTGTGTTGATTTACTCAATGATGATCGCACCATTAGCCGTGTTGCTGTTGCTCATACTGATGCCCAAAAGGTGGGATTAGGATGGGAAGTGATGCAACTCTATCCCAGGTATTTGGATGATGGCTATGGCATTTCTCAGGTGATGAAAACTGGACAAAGTGAAATTGCAGTAGAAATTACTGATCAGCAGTTAGTAGCAACCATTCAAGATCCTAAATATTTGCAAATCTTACGCGAACTGAGCTTAAAATCGTGCATTATTGCGCCGTTAAAAGCCAGAGAACGAGTTTTTGGCAGCATTTCCTTCATTTTTACCGATTCTAATCGCCACTACAGCCGGAATGATTTGACTTTGGCTGAAGATTTAGCTCGTCGATCTGCAAACGCCATTGATAATGCTTACCTTTATCAAGAAGCACAGCAAGCAAGGCAAGCCGCCGAAAAATCCGCCGATCGCACTGCTAGGTTGCAAACCGTCACCGCCGCCCTTTCGGAATCTCTCACACCCTTGCAAGTCGCTGAAGTAATTGTCGAACAAAGTATGGCAGTTTTGGCAGCGACTTCGGCAATGGTAGTTTTGGTGAGCAAAGATCGCAAAGAATTAGAAATAGTCAAAGCTGTGGGTTTTAATGGCGATTTAATTGAATCCTGGCAGAAATTTTCCATTAATTCCGCTACCCCCTTAGCAGAAGCCATCAGAACCGAAGCACCTGTGTGGTTAGAAACCTCAGCCGAGAGAATTGCGCGTTATCCTCACTTAGCTCAAGTTTACGACTCATCCGATTTCAAATCATGGGTATCGCTGCCTCTTGTGACTGAGGGCAAGTCTGTGGGCGGAATGGCGCTGAATTTTGCAGAATTTAAACAACTTAGTCAAGACGATCGCAAATTTATTTTGGCCTTATGCCGTCAATGCGCTCAAGCAATTGCCCGCTCCCAATTGTATGAAGCAGAACGCCAAGCTAGAGCAGAGGCGGAAAAAGCGAACAGAATTAAAGATGAGTTTTTAGCAGTGCTTTCTCACGAATTGCGATCGCCTCTCAATCCCATTCTGGGTTGGACAAAAATCCTGCGAACTAAGCGCTTAGATGCTGCCAAAACCGAACAAGCCCTAGAAACTATCGAACGCAATACCAAGTTGCAAGCGCAATTAATTGAAGACTTACTAGATGTTTCACGCATCCTCCAAGGCAAAATGACGCTAAACGTCGCACCAGTTAATTTAGCTGCAACTATTAAAGCAGCCCTAGAAACAGTGCAACTGGCAGCAGAAGTCAAGAACATTCAAATCCAGACCCAATTCAATCTAGCTTCTGGAACTGTTTCCGGTGATAGCAATCGCTTACAACAAGTTTTCTGGAATCTGCTCTCTAACGCCGTCAAGTTTACACCATCGGGAGGACGAGTTGAAGTGCTACTAGAGCAGGTGGGGATGTATGCTCAAATTCAAGTCAAAGATGATGGTAAAGGTATCACTCCAGAGTTTTTACCTTATGTGTTTGAATACTTCCGTCAAGAAGATGGCGCAACCACCAGAAAATTCGGTGGATTAGGATTGGGGCTGGCGATTGTCCGCAATTTAACGGAACTGCATGGAGGAACAGTTCAGGCAGATAGTCCGGGGCAGAATTTAGGCACAACATTCACCGTCAGGTTGCCGTTAAACATTGTTAAGCAGGAGATAGTTTCTGATCATAGCCATTTAGAAACTGTAATCAATCTCACAGGGATGCGGATATTGGTTGTGGATGATGACCCAGATATGCGTGAGTTGGCAGAATTCATCCTGAGCCAAGCTGGCGCACAAGTGACTACAGCCGCTTCAGCATTACAGGCATTAACTCTCTTAAATCAATCTGTCCCGGATTTACTTCTGTCTGATATCGGGATGCCAGAAAGGGATGGTTATTCTCTGATTCGGCAAATTAGACAATACTCACCCTCAGAGGGAGGAACTATCCCCGCGATCGCCCTCTCTGCTTATGCGGGTGAAATTAACCAACAGCAAGCACTCCAAGCCGGATTTCAACAGCATATTGCTAAACCCGTCGAACCCGATCAGTTAATCAAGGCAATTGCAATATTAATTGGAACCTAAAGTAATTTTCTTTAAACAGTTGATAATGTAAATAAATGTAAATAATTCTGAGATAGGACGTAATCATCCATGCGTGTAATTTTGATGACAGGCAAAGGCGGTGTAGGTAAAACCTCCGTTGCCGCCGCTACTGGACTGCGTTGTGCAGAACTAGGCTACCGCACACTAGTTTTGAGTACAGATCCGGCTCACTCTTTGGCAGATAGTTTTGACTTAGAAATGGGACACGCACCGCGAGAAATTCGCGCCAATTTGTGGGGTGCAGAACTAGATGCGCTGCAAGAACTAGAGGGCAATTGGGGGGCGGTGAAGCGCTACATTACCCAAGTTTTACAAGCCAGGGGTTTAGACGGGGTGCAAGCCGAAGAATTAGCCATCTTACCAGGTATGGATGAAATTTTTGGCTTGGTGAGGATGAAACGCCACTACGATGAAGGCGAGTTTGATGTTTTGATTATTGACTCAGCACCGACCGGCACAGCATTACGCCTGCTGAGTTTACCTGAAGTTGGTGGCTGGTATATGCGCCGTTTTTACAAGCCATTTCAAAATATCTCAGTGGCGCTGCGGCCTTTGGTTGAACCTTTCTTTAAACCAATTGCCGGTTTTTCTCTCCCAGATAAAGAAGTGATGGATGCACCTTATGAGTTTTATGAGCAAATTGAAGCTCTAGAGAAAGTATTAACTGATAATACTCAAACTTCAGTGCGTCTGGTAACTAATCCCGAAAAGATGGTGCTGAAAGAATCTCTCCGCGCCCATGCTTATCTGAGTTTATATAATGTGGCTACAGACTTAGTAATTGCTAATCGCATCATTCCCCAAGAAGTTGAAGATCCCTTCTTCCAACGTTGGAAGGAAAATCAGCAGCAATATCGCCAAGAAATACATGATAACTTTCTGCCTCTACCTGTAAAAGAAGTGCCGCTTTTTTCTGAAGAAATGTGCGGTTTAGCAGCTTTAGAACGGTTGAAAGACACTCTCTACAAAGATGAAGACCCAACTCAGGTGTATTACAAAGAAACAACTATGAGAGTTGTGCAAGTAGATAACCAATATAGTTTGGAAATTTACTTACCTGGGATTGCCAAAGACAAAATTCAATTAAGTAAAAATGGTGATGAATTAAACATTACTATTGGCAACCACCGCCGTAATTTAGTATTGCCACAAGCCTTGGCAGCGTTACAACCAGGGGGAGCCAAAATGGAAGAAGACTATCTCAAAATTCGCTTTACTGACAAGGCAAAAGTTTAATTTTGCTGATAGGCTAAGGCACAATTAAATAGTCAAAAGTAGAGATTTCAAAATTACCTAGGCTCTACTTTTGACCAATACTTCCTTAGTGGGACAAGCCCCGAAATTTATCTGTGGGGTAAATCCTAAGTTCAAAATATCCCATCCAAAATTGTCTGAATTTAAATAGCCACTGATGATGTTAATTTGTTATACCTATTTTAGATAAAAGCCGAGAGATAAACGGTTTTATTCTTAGCCATTACTTAGTTTTACTTGAAAATGTAACTTTTTACGCAAACATAAAATATTTTAGCAGTATTTTGCCCGTAGTTACACTGTGGACAAAACTATTAAATAAATTACAAAATATTTCTATATTTATGCCTGTTTCATTATTGATTTTTTGGGAAATTTATTTAATAAAACGCAATGTCACAGTTCGCTAAACCAAATTTTAGGGAAAGTATTGATCAAGAAAGTGTGCTGCGCCGCATTACAAATCGTATCCGTCAAACATTAGAACTAGAAGAAATCATCACAGCGACAACGGCGGAAGTCTGTTCGTTACTGGGAACTGACCGAGTAATGATTTACAAATTTCATGCTGATGGCAGTGGTCAAGTTATTTCTGAGTCGATTCATGAAAACCGATTACCGTCATTGCTGGGACTAAATTTTCCAGCTGATGACATTCCGCCTCATGCCCGTGAACTATTTATTAAATCAAGGGTGCGCTCTATTGTCAATGTGGAAACACAGCAGATTGGTCAAAGTCCCTTGCAAGAGTTGGAAAATGGCGAAAATCTAGCAGAGGATATCCGTTATCGCCCTGTAGATCCTTGTCATATCGAATACTTAACGGCTATGGGGGTGAAGTCTTCTTTGGTAGTACCTATTTTTTACCAAGATGAACTTTGGGGGCTATTGGCTTCTCATAATTCTGAGCCATCTGATATTTCCGAAGATGAATTGACAGCAGTGCAGATGGTAGTAGGTCAGTTGTCAATCGCGATCGCTCAAAGTGATCTTTTGACTCAAGCTCGTGAGAAGGCCGAACGGGAAAAAATTATCAACCGTATTTCTACTTTACTACATTCACTGCCCACAATTATATTCCAACCGGCATTAGAAGCAGCTGTTGCGGCCTTTAATGGCTGTGGTGGTAGGCTGTGCATGAAAGATCAAGCTTTTAACCTCCACGATGAGCCACTTGCCAGTCTCACAGAATGCTTAATGCCTAGAAGTAATGGTGTCCAAGTTTATACTTATGGACAACAACCTCTAATACCAACACAAAGTATATATCCACTCATGGAGCAGTACAGTGTTTGGCAGGAACATTACAAGTCAGGTCAATACGATGCTTGGGCAATTTCAGATATATATAAAATTCCCCACTTACGCAGTTTGCAAGTTGCTTTTCAACCAACTAAAATTCGCAGCATCTTGATGATTCCTTTGGAATATCGTCAGCAGTTAGTCGGCTATTTAAGTATTTTTCGCCAGGAAATAGATACAGAAACCCTGTGGGCTGGTCAATTTGATCTCGATGAAAGACAAGTATATCCCCGGCTTTCCTTTGACGTGTGGCGGGAATCGAAAAAGGCACAAGCTCAGACATGGACAGAAGCAGAAATTGAACTAGCTGAAGATATTGGTGATCTGTTTGCATCCTCAATTCAACAGCATGAACTATACCAACAGGTACAAGCTTTCAATGCTAACTTAGAACATGAAGTGCAAAAGCGCACTTTGGAACTGCAACGGACATCTGAACAACAACGGGTATTATTTGAAGTTGTGGCTAAAATCCGGGAATCTCTGGATATTAAAGCAATTTTTCAGACTACGACTCAGGAACTTTGCAAATCGCTGCAAGCGGATCGGGTGGCTGTTTACCGCTTTCACCCAGATTGGAGTGGTGAGTTTATCGCTGAGTTTGTCGGTGAGGAATGGATGAAGCTGGTAACTGTGGATATGAATACAGTTTGGCAAGATTCCTATTTGCAAGCAACTAGAGGTGGGCGATATCGCCACAATGAAACCTTTGCAGTTGATGATATTTATCAAGTTGGCCATTCTGAATGTCATATTGAATTTTTAGAGCAACTTCAGGCTCAAGCTTATGCGATCGCGCCAATTTTTATAGGGCAACAACTTTGGGGCTTACTAGCAGCATATCAAAACTCTGCACCCCGTCACTGGGAATCTTCGGAAATTCAGTTCATTGCTCAAATTGCGTTGCAACTGGGGGTAGCACTCCAACAAGCTGAATTACTTAAACAAAGCCAAGAACAAGCAGATCAGCTAGTGCAAGCTCTGCGTAATTTACAACAAACTCAAAGCCAACTTATCCAAACTGAAAAAATGTCCAGTTTGGGTCAATTGGTTGCGGGTGTGGCTCACGAAATCAACAACCCAGTTAATTTTATCTATGGCAATTTAGCCCATGTCCATGAATATGCTGACGATTTAGCTAGTATGTTAGAACTCTATCAGCAGCACTGCCCTCAGCCTAGTCAGGAAATTATCAACCGGGCGGAAGAAATTGACTTAGAATTTATTACTGAGGATTTCCCCAAAACTTTATCATCTATGAAAATTGGGGTTGATCGCATCCGTCAGATTGTCATGTCTTTACGAAATTTCTCGCGTCTGGATCAGGCAGAAATGAAGGCTGTAAATATTCACGAAGGCATTGATAGCACTCTGCTAATTTTACAGCATCGTTTGAAAGCATTACCGGAAGTTCCCAATATCAAGATAATTAAAGAATACGGCGATTTACCACTGGTAGAATGTTATGCCGGACAAATTAATCAAGTATTTATGAATGTTTTAAGCAATGCTATTGATGCTTTAGAACATGATAAAAAGTCTACATCAGAGCAGGTTAATCCTGGTCAAATTACTATTAATACTGCTGTTAGTGAATTTGAGAATAAAGTACAAAGTGTGGTGATTCGCATTACCGACAATGGCGCAGGAATCCCCGACTCTGTGCAGCAAAGAGTATTTGACCCATTTTTTACCACTAAACCAATAGGAAAAGGTACTGGTTTGGGGTTATCGATTAGTTACCAAATTGTGGTGGAAAAGCATCACGGGATCTTTAAATGTAATTCCCAACCTAATTTAGGCACAGAATTTTGGATTGAAATTCCTGTTTCTCATATTAGATGAAAGTGCTGAGTGCTGAGTGGGGAAAGTGCTGAGTGCTGAGTGCTGAGTGCGGAAAGTACGGAGTGAAGAAAGTTTTGAGTGAAGAAAGTTATGAGTAGGTTTCTTTCCCCCTGCCCCCTGCTCCCCGCCCCCCTGCTCCCTGCCTCTTCTCCCTGCCCTTGTCTTACTTAGCTTCTCAATTGTACCGGCATAGCTAAATAGGTCATTTTCAAACCTCCCAGGGGCGTAAAAATGACTGGGGTTAGGGCTTGATTAAGGTGCATTTGAATTTCTGAAGATGGTAGCTCTTTTAACCCTTCCATTAAATATTTAATGTTAAAGGCAATTTCTATATCTTCACCCGATATTTGTGCAGGGATGGATTCTCTACCACTACCTACATCTTGAGCTTCACAGGATAATGTCAGTTCCTGGGCGGTGCTGTTAATGCTAACTTTGACAATATTATTCTTTTGGTCAGCTAGTACGGCGATGCGCTCTAAAGTGCTAATTAATTGTTTGCGTTCGATTGTTAATTGGCGCTCGAATTGGCGCGGAATCAATTGGCGATAAGCGGGATATTGACCGTCTAAGGTGCGGCTGGTTAAGCGTTGATTTTGCCATGCAAATACTACTTGACCTTGATCTAAATATAAGGCGATCGCTTGATCAGAGGCAGCATTATGACCCAACATCCGTTGGAGTTCCCGTAAGGCTCTGGCTGGAACTGTCACCTCTAGTTGGTCACTATTGTCTAGGGGACGCTCGTTAGTGGTTTCCACTACTGCTAGGCGGTGTCCATCGGTAGCTGCAAATTCGAGGGTGTCTTGTTTAACTGTTAAATGTACTCCTGTTAATACTTGCTTGGTTTCATCACCACTGGTAGCAAATAATGAACCGCGTAATCCTTCAATTAATGCGGCTGTGGTGAGTTGAATGGGTTCAGCATTTTCAATGATCGGGAGTTCAGGAAATTCCTCAGCGCCCATTGCTCGGACTTGATAATGTCCATTCTTCGGTGTCAGGGTGACAATTAAACCTTCCCCTGTGGCTGTTTCTGAGTCTAGGGCTGATTCATCGTCTAGAGTTACTTCTCCTTCTTGAAGACGTGAGGTGATGTCTACAAGTAGTTTAGCTGGGAGAGCGATCGCGCCGCCTTCTAATACCTCAGCGTTAAAGCTGGTACGAATACCCAAACTTAAATCAAAGGCGGTTAAGCTTACTTGGTTAGTTTGAGCATCTGCTTGTAGTAATACATTCGCAAGTACTGGATGAGTTGGGCGTGACGGTACTGCTCGACTGACGAGTGAGAGGTTCGTACTGAGGTCACTTTGAGTGCAAACTAATTTCATAAGACAGGAGGTAGAGATGCGATTGATTGTGTGCGTGGCTTGTTTCTTTTTCTTATCATGAATTGTGGAAATTGTGGAAAACTAACCACAAGTCAGTTAAAAGAATGCTTGAGGAAGTTAATATCTGTGGAAAACTTGTGGAAAACTCCCCTAGTTTTTCCACAGTCTGATCATATTTCCCGAAGTTTTCCCCAAAAAATGATTATTTTTCCACAGATAAATTTAAATTTAATCAGTTTTTATACTTTCCTTAATATTCGGTGTGAACTGCTCAACAATTATGGCAGTGATGGCTGTGGAAAACAATTTTTTGCTTTCCAGAGGATTTTGAACAGAAGCTAGCGCTACAAAGGAGACGGTAATTTATTTGCGCTGTTGTCTGCTGTTCATATTAATGCGATCGCTCAATTGATGTAGGGTTTGTGCTAAACCGCGATCGCTTTCGCGGAGTTGGGCAATTTTATCACAACTATAAATTACCGTTGTATGGTCTTTACCACCAAACTCCTCACCAATTCTCGGCAAACTCAGATCAGTGTGTTGGCGCATCAGATACATCCCTATTTGACGCGCCCAGCTAATTTCTCGTCGCCGGGAGTTACTTTTTAGGTCTTCAATTGAGATGGCAAAATTATCACCAATAACTGATAATATCACCTCTGGGGTAGCTGCTACCTTCTCGCTTTGCCTTTCTAAAACTGGTGTGATATTCTCCACCGTCATGGCTAAACCCCAAATAGAAATATAAGCCAGCGCCCGAATTAAAGCGCCTTCCAACTCGCGAATATTAGAAGTATAATTAGAAGCAATATACTCAATTACATCCCTGGGAAGACGGATATTTTCGTATTCAGCCTTTTTTTGCAGAATCGCCATCCTAGTTTCTAAATCTGGAGTTTGCACATCAGCAATTAAACCCATAGAAAACCGAGAACACAGACGTTCTTGCAACTGAGGAATCTGCTTGGGTGGACGGTCGGAAGCGATCACCACTTGCTTACCAGCTTCATGTAACGTATTGAAAGTATGAAAAAATTCTTCTTGGGTATACTCCTTACCTTCAATAAACTGAATATCATCGACTAATAACACATCAGCAGCCCGGTAATGCTCGCGGAAACTTTGCATACTATCATTGCGGATAGCGGTAATTAAGTCATTAGTAAATTGCTCTGTGGATACATAAAATATCTTAGAATTGGGGCAAATTTCCCAACGATAATGACCAATAGCTTGCATCAAGTGAGTTTTTCCCAAGCCGACACCACCGCATAAAAACAGGGGATTAAACTCTCTCCCTGGCGATTCCGCCACAGCCAAAGAAGCGGCGTGAGCCATGCGATTGTTAGCACCAACTACAAATCGCGAAAATACATATTTAGAATTTAAGTTGGTCGTGGGTTGCTTTTTTTCAGGCAGATTTTCCACAGTCATGCTTTGGCTAGGTAAATCCCAAGTAACTTCTGGTTCCCCCAAACTACTCACTTCATTACCCTGAGCAACTGTAATGTATATTTCTACAGGATGACCCAAAATATCTTGCACTACATTAGAAATAGTGTTGATGTAATATTTTTGTAACCAATTACGAGCAAAAGGGTTAGGAGTAATAATTACCAAGCAATTATTTTCTAAGCGCTCGGCGTGAGCAGTTTTTATCCAAGTTTCAAAGGTGGGACGGGATAATTCTAGCTGTAAGCGCTTCAGCACCTGACTCCACAGATTTTCAATGGGAATTTCCATTATTTACTGCCTTTGCTACTAATTGTCACAATCCAAGATGTCAGAAAGCACTAATTTAGTATCTATAAGTTTTAGACCAGAAACAAGCCTTTGATTTGTGATCATTCAAAGGACATACCCAGTAGGCAATATCCTACCACCCACTGACTAGCACGGAGAACCAAATACACGTATGAAAAAAACAGAGCATAACTTGAAAGTCCCAGATATTGATGCCTGGGGTTTGCCCCACAGGAACGAATCAAGCAGTATAATCAAGTTGATGCTACTGAGTGGGATAGCAGTGGTTTCCCTTGGCGGCTGCTCGTTTCTACCAGCCAAAACCGTTGAGAGTCAAAGAAATAATCCTCAGTCTCAGATTGGGACTCAAAATACAAATGATCGCAGTCCGGCTCAGACTACCCCAGTCATTACCTCCTCATCTGCTACAGATCCTAACTTTGTAGTGGCAGTAGTACAAAGAGTGGGAGATGCAGTAGTTCGGATTGATGCGTCTAAAACAGTACAGTCTCGTCGTTTCCCATCTGATCCGTTTCTGCGGGGGTTTGGGAATTCCGGGTCATCACAGCCGAGACAGAGAGTCCAGCAGGGTAGCGGCTCTGGATTTATTATTAATTCCTCTGGACAAATTTTGACTAATGCTCATGTGATCGACGGTGCTGATTCTGTAACTGTTACGCTCAAGGATGGTAGAACTTTTGATGGTAGAGTGTTGGGTGAAGATCCGGTTACAGATGTAGCTTTAATCGAAATTGAGGCTAATAATCTGCCAATTTCCTCCATAGGCGACTCTGATACCTTACAACCAGGAGAAGCGGTAATTGCCATTGGTAATCCTTTCGGGTTGAATAATACCGTTACCTCTGGAATACTCAGCGCTACGGGGCGTTCTAGTAGTGATATTGGGGTAAGTGACAAGCGTGTTGATTATCTTCAAACGGACGCAGCCATTAACCCCGGTAATTCTGGCGGTCCATTACTCAATTCCCGTGGTCAGGTAATTGGGATGAACACAGCAATTATTCGCGGCGCTCAAGGGTTAGGATTTGCCATTCCCATTAATACAGTCCAAAGAATTTCTCAGGAATTAATTACTAAGGGCAGAGTTGATCATCCTTACTTAGGTATTCAAATGGTGACATTGACACCAGAAATTAAAGCCACAATCAATAGAGATCCACGCAAGCGCCTAAATATCCGAGCAGATCAGGGCGTTTTCTTAGTTGATATTATGCCGCGATCGCCAGCATCTGTCGCTGGACTCAAATCTGGTGATTTGATTCAAAGCATTAATAACCAACCTGTGACTAAAATTGAAGAAGTACAGAAACTGGTAGAAAAAAGCCAAATTGGTATACCCTTACAAATACAAGTGGAACGTAATGGGCAAGTTATAGCTGTAGCAGTTAGTCCAGCACCTTTACCAGCACGAACAGAAGGGTGAGTGGGGAGAGTGCTGAGTGGGGAAAGTACGGAGTGAAGAAAGTTATGAGTAGGTTTCTTTCCCCCTGCCCCCCTGCGCCCTGCACCCTGCCCCCCTGCCCCCTGCGCCCTGCCCCCTGCGCCCTGCCCCCTGCCTCTTCCCCCTGCCAACCATGCCTGAATTAATGCCAATCATTCAATTGGGTGATCCTCTACTGCGGCAAAAAGCAACTTGGGTTGAGAATATTCAAGATGAACGCATTAAAATGTTAATTGACGACTTGATTGCAACAGTTGCCAAAGCTAATGGTGTGGGTATTGCTGCCCCTCAAGTAGGCGCATCCTATCGTTTATTTATTGTGGCTTCTCGCCCTAATCTTCGGTATCCTCACGCCCCGATGATGGAACCTACTGCCATGATTAATCCGAGAATAATCGCTCATTCTTCGGAAATGGTTAAAGGTTGGGAAGGTTGTTTAAGTGTTCCGGGTATTAGAGGTTTAGTACCAAGATTTCAAACAATTGAAGTTGCATATACTGACCGCAATGGCAAGTTACAAAAGCAAAAATTAACCGATTTTGTGGCTCGGATTTTTCAACATGAGTATGATCATCTCGATGGTGTGGTGTTTGTAGATCGTGTAGAAAACTCTCTGGATATGATGACCGAGGATGAATACCAAAAAACCATAATTAATACTGAAACCAAGATATCTCTCAAGGAAGAGACTTGACACCGAAGCATCAGTTTATATTTAACCTATTGTTAACCTTTCCTTTTGTGTATTTTATTGTTAAATGACAATAAATGTTGCTAGTTATGAGTGGGATTCGCAGATAAAAAATCACAGCCCAGAAGTTGCACAGTCAGAAGTGCAATTTTCTGTTGAAAAATTACAAATTGTTCATGCAACGAACGGGCGCATTCGCATCCGTGCTACTGACGGTAGTTTTCACCCGAAATTAGAGAGTATATCTCAAGATTTACGGCAGTATCCAGGAGTGAAAGAAGTTTGTGTCAATCAGCAAACAGGTAGTTTGGTAGTGACATTTGATGAAACTCTACTGTCAAGTCCGCAAATGTTGGACATACTTCAAGGGTTTGACATTCAACAAATCCCAGTCAGCAATAATATAGATGCTTTTGCTGCGTGGAAATCTCGCGATTTTTGGCAAGAGCAATCTGTTTCCTTGATTCCCTTGATGACAGGTTTGGCGGTAACTGGAGGATTGGGAATTAGTGGTTTGGCGGCGATTCCAGTTTATATGATGACCGCAGATGCTACTCGTCGGGTAATTGATTATCTGGAACCAAAATTTTCGGGGTCAGAGGTAGAAAAAGCTACACGGTCTTCTATTTTAACAGGCGATCGCTCTACTCTGGAAACACCATTGTCTGATCATCCCACCCTTGCTTATACTGTTGTTCATGCCATACCGGGAAGAATCAGGTTTCATTTACCTCGACTCGCCCAAGATAGCGCTTATCGGCGGCGACTGGAAAGTTTATTAACAGCAGATCCCCAAGTGGTGAAGGTGCGGGTAAATGATCATGCAGCATCAATTGCGATCGCCTATCAACCTGCTAACGTAAATATAACTCATTGGGTGAGTCTGATGGAATTGGCTTTAGAAACTCCCCCATCGGCAAATTCTGCCCGAATATCTAGTCAGCACACTGAAATTATCCGGCCAAATATATCGAGCTTATGGGCTGAGATGAAATATCCAGGAATGTCATTTTCTCTGGAATATATGGCAAATCTCTGGTCATAGATAGAAATCCGTCAGTGAGAAGGAATGACACAAGTTACTGTGAATATAGCTTCGCCTTCAGTAGAATCCCTTACAGAGAATGTGGAAGAACAAAATGGAGAAGTTCCTTTAACTCCACAGTATGACCAGACTCTCAAGAGGCCGATTCCCCAAGTTTCCTTTAGTGTAGTCCATACAATTCGGGGCAGAGTGCGGTTACGCGTGCCTCGGTTAAGCTATGATCCGAATTATGCCGAGCGTCTGCAAACTCTACTGAGATCAGATCCTCTGGTAACAAGTGTGAGAGTTAAATCTGCGGCAGCTTCACTGGTTGTTAATTATAAATCTAGTGCAGTTACTGATACTAAAATGCGATCGCGTTTGGGCTGTTTGATTGTAGCGGCCAGTGAAGCGGGAATAGTTCTCACAGATACTCAACATCCATCGGCTGCACTAGCAAAAACTGATGATTGGCCGGGGATGCAGTTTTCTGTAGTAGCTACTGGTTTAGCTGTGCTGGGAGGACCGTTAGGATTACCCATACCGCCAGTCATGGTAGTGGGAAGTATAGCTATCGCCACATTGCCCGTATTTCAAAGAGCGCTGTCAGGGATTTTAACACAGCGAAAACTGAATATTGACTTTTTGGATTTGATGGCGATCGCCATCACCACATTCCAAGGACGATTTCTCACCCCAACCCTGATGTTGAGTTTAATTGAAATTGGGGAAAATATCCGCGATCGCACAGCCCGATCTTCTCAACTGCAAACCCTGGATTTACTCAATTCTCTAGGAAAATTTGCCTGGGTAGAACGGAATGGGAAAAAGCAACAAATTCCCATCCAAGATGTGCAACGGGGCGATATAGTTATTGTCTATCCTGGTGAACAAGTCCCCATTGATGGCAAAATTCTGCGGGGTAAAGCCTTATGCGATGA
The DNA here is from genome assembly GCF_963920885.1 of Anabaena sp. CCY 0017. Taxonomy (NCBI): domain Bacteria; kingdom Bacillati; phylum Cyanobacteriota; class Cyanophyceae; order Nostocales; family Nostocaceae; genus Anabaena; species Anabaena sp. CCY 0017. The sequence goes on from NZ_CAWUDG010000004.1 coordinate 211,125, forward strand.
ACAAAAACTCACAGGCGAATCTATACCAGTCTTAAGACATTCCGGACAAACTGTTTTTGCTTCCACTTTAGTCCGGGAAGGGCAAGTTTATATTTTAGCAGAACGGATAGGTAATAACACTCGTGCTGGACAGAGTATTAAATTAATCCAAGCCGCCCCAGTTCATGATACCCGCATGGAAAACCAGGCGATTAAAATTGCCGAACAAGCTGTTTTACCAACTTTGTTAATGGGTGGGGCAGTATTTGCCGCCACACGCAATCCAGCCAGGGTAGCCAGCATCCTCGCCCTGGATTTATGTACAGGGATTCGCGTATCTATTCCTACATCAGTTTTAGCGGCACTTTCCGCCACCGCCCGCCAAGGTATTCTGATTCGTAGTGGTAGGGCGTTAGAACAACTAGCAGCAGTTGATACTATTGTCTTTGATAAAACCGGGACGCTGACAAAAGGCGAAGTCACTGTCATTGATGTGGAAAGTCGAAATTCTGACATTTCCAGCTTGCGAGTTTTAGCACTAGCGGCGGCGGCGGAACAGCGCTTAACACACCCCGTAGCCGAGGCGATAATTCGTTACGCCCAAGCCCAGCAAATAGAAATTCCTCATCGCAGTAAATGGAACTATGAACTTGGGTTAGGTGTACAAGCCGAAATTGATGGCGAGATTGTTTATGTGGGGAGCGATCGCTTTTTGCGTCAGCAAGGCATTAATATGGAATCCCTAGATACACGGATAAAATCAGCAAATTCGGTGATTTATGTGGCTAGTCATGATCAACTGCAAGGTATTATCCAATACAGTGATGTTTTGCGCCCAGAAAGTCGGGAAGTAGTTAATAGCTTGTTGACAGATGAAGGCTTGGAAGTGCATATACTCACAGGAGATAATCAACAAACAGCGCAAACTGTAGCGGCTGATTTAGGTATTCCCCCCACTCATACTCACGCCGAAGCTTTTCCCGCAGAAAAAGCTGCAATTGTCAGTCAACTGCATGAACAAGGTAAGACAGTGGCTTTTGTCGGTGATGGGATTAATGATTCGCCAGCTTTAGCTTATGCTGATGTGTCGGTGTCCTTTGGTGACGGTTCAGAAATCGCCCGTGAGACAGCAGATGTAGTGTTAATGCAGAATGATTTACATAGTTTACTACAGGCGATCGCGATCGCGCGTCACACAAAGCAGTTAATACAGCAAAACACCAACATTGTGGCTATTCCCAATTTAGCAGCAATGGCGATCGCAGTGTTATTTGGTCTTAACCCCTTAGCAGCGACGGTAGTTAACAATGGTTCAACCATCATTGCTGGGGTAAATGGTTTGCGCCCTATTCTCAAACCTGCGTCTCATCAAACTCTACCATCAGCAAGATGAGATCACCATCCCACGCAGATTAAGCTAAAGGGCTTACTTACATCTAATAGAGTTAATTAATTATGGCACCTAAAATTACAGATTTCGTTGAAGATGCTGGCGCTCCTGGAATTATAGCCGGTATAGGGGCAGTATTACTAGCGCCTATTTTAATTCCTGTTGTAGCGGGAATTGGTAAACCCATAGCCAAGTCACTAGTCAAAGGTGGAATGGTCGCCTATGAAAAAAGCAAAGGCGCATTTGCAGAAATGGGCGAAACCTGGGAAGACATTATAGCCGAGGCCAAAGCTGAAATTGCTGAAGATAGAGAAACGCCAGCATTTGAAGCATCGGCTGAAAACACAGGAGAACATAGCGGATAAAAGTTTGTAGAGAAGACTTTAGGGCGTGTTTTCAAAGTCTAGAAGTAGGTTGGGTTAAGCGCAGCGCAACCCAACGCAGCAACCCAAATATGGGGTAACGTTGGGTTTCCCAAAACCTCAACCCAACCTACATTTACCTCTAATTTTGGGTTTAAAAACAGTCCCTAGTCGTCGAATTAAACAGGACTAACGCCGGAACTTGGTGAAATTTTCAATTGCGGTTGATTATTTCATCATCTTGCGTCAGTCATTAGAGGACTAAAGTCCTCACTACGAGCCAAAATATGATTCGGGAGGGCTACAGTGTGTTCACAAATAGTCATGGTCATCTCACTCAGATAGCCAAAAAGATTGAACAAGCATCCTTTAAAACCACATCTAAACCGATATCAACTAAAATCATTAGTGATACTCCCGGAAGACTACGATTGAGAATTTCTCCACCTCATCGTCATCCTAGAGAAATGCAAAGCATTGCTAATGTCCTCAATGCACAATCCTATGTCAGTCAGGTACGGACAAATATTAATTCCGGTAGTATGATCATCAACCATGATGGTAAAAATGCCACTTTGGAAAATGTGCTGACTACATTACTGGATTTAGGAGTAACTTTTGCTGATATTACTGAGGGTAACTCCGAAGCAGCAGAAGATGTGAAACGTGCAGTCATTAACTTAAATAAACGCTTTGAACAGGCGACAAGCGGTGAAGTTGACTTGCGCTTTCTTTTCCCTCTAGGACTGAGTATGTTGGCTGTCAGACAAATTCTAGTCAAAGGTTTGCAACTAGAAATTATTCCTTGGTATGTTTTAGCATGGTATGCCTTTGATAGTTTTATGAAACTAAATAGTAATAGCCAATTACAACTAAATACCGAACCTTAGCTAAGTGCAAAATATAGCAATTCTCAATCAATTACGAACCAAAAGATCCCCGACTTCTCGAAGAAGTCGGGGATCTGAACCTCTCGAAAGCAAATCAGATAGAATTGCTATAGCCAATTTCATTGCGTAATGCGGATAATTTTATCCTGACCTTGGGGACAATTACCACGACCATCACAATTACTGGTAGTAATGTATAACTCGTTATCTGTTCCCATAATTACATCCCTAATCCGCCCAAAACCATCAGGGGAACTTCCCTGAAAATAGACCTCATGAGTTTGCACTTGTCTGGGGTTATCGGAATCAAATACAACTCTATGCAGATGTCGGGAACGCAAAGTACCAATAATTAAATTACCTTTCCACTCTGGAATCGAATCTCCAGTATAAATTGCTGCTCCGCCTGGAGGTGCTGCTTCACGCCAAACCAGTGAGGGAGGTACAAATCCAGCTTCAGCTTCACAATTTTTCACTGATGGCCAGCCCATATTATCACCTGCTTGGAGTACAGAAACTTTGTCTTCACCTCTTCTGCCTAATTCGCCACTCGGACCGTGGTCTGTAACAAACAGCGTTGATGGATTATACCAGTCAAAACCTTGGGTATTACGAATCCCGGTAATAAAAACGGGATTATTGGGAAATGGATTATCTGCGGGAACTTCTCCGTCTGGAGTTAAGCGCAGAATTTTACCCGCTAAACTATCAACATCTTGGGAAATTTGCGGTTCTCTAGCATCACCAGTGCCAATATAAAGCATTCCATCGGGGCCAAAGCGCAAACGACCACCGTTATGAAATAAAGCGGCTGGGATATCATCAATAATTATTCGGTCTGATGATGCACTCAATCCATCTGTGGATAATTGCCAACGTTCAACTCGGTTAATTGGCGAACCATTTTTATCAGTGGTGTAGTATAAGTAGAAAAATCGGTTACTGGCAAAATCTGGGTGTGCCGCAATTCCCAATAAACCACCCTCACCGGAGGCTGTAATACTGAGATTAGCAACAGGCGGCTTTAATTCTCCCTTATCCACCAATCTCACCCGTCCTGGTCTTTCCGTCACCAGCATTTTGTCATTAGGTAAAAAAGCAATTCCCCAAGGAACCTCCAAACCTGTAACAACTTCCTCGGCGCGGACTTTCACCTGTCCAGGAGAACCCACACCATTTTCAACAAATTGACAGACTTCAGTTTCCGAAGACACAGACGTGGCATTAACTGGTGATGTGGCTGCTTCTCTATTGTTGGGTGTAGCGTTACAAGACACAAGCCCCATAAGACTAAGACCGATCAACAGTTGGATAGTTTTTGGTAGCATAAATCTTCACAAAACTGCACTCTTTTAGAGACGCGATGAATCGCGTCTCTGTTCAATATTTAGAATACCCGATGTTCTAGAGAAGGCATTTGACGGCGAACCTGTTCCAAGCGAGAGGGTTTAATTTCAGCGATCGCAATTCCCGGTTTTTCACCAGCATCAGCTAAAATAACACCCCAAGGGTCAATAATCATGGCGTGTCCGTGGGTATGGCGACGGTCGTAATTATTCCCAACTTGAGCAGGTGCAATTACGTAGGCAGTATTTTCAATAGCTCTGGCTTGTAATAATACTTGCCAGTGGTCTTTGCCAGTGAAAGCTGTAAAAGCAGCCGGGACAAACATCACATCTGCGCCTTTATCGGATAGATGTCGGTACAATTCAGGAAAACGGACATCGTAACAAACAGAAAGTCCGATATTGCCGAGTTTTTCCGAGAAGTAAACTGAGGGAAGTGCCTTACCAGCTACAACAGTGCTAGATTCTCGATAAGTGTTGCCATCGGGGACGTTAACATCAAATAAGTGTACTTTATAATAACGGGAGAGTTCTTCGCCACTGGGGTCAATCAGAATTGTAGTGTTATAAACTTTGCCTGTCTCGTCTACAGGAACTGGAAAGCTACCGCCCAAAATTGTCACTTGATAGCGCTGCGCCATTTTTTTGAGAAATTGGGCAGATTCATGATAAATTTCGTCAGCTTGTGCGAGTTTGTCTTTCTCTTCTCCCATATAAGAAAAGTTTTCTGGTAATCCCACTAATTCAGCACCTCGACGCACAGCCAGATCAATTAATTCTTCTGCCTGGACTAAGTTTTTGTGTAAATTGGATACACTGGTCATTTGAATAGCGGCGGCTAAATAAGATTTCATAGATTCAACAAAAAACAGTGATTTTGTCTGGGTTAGATTTTAAAAATATATCGTTAGTTGCATAACTGCGGAACTTTTTTGGTATTGATTCAGCGTTTTGCGAATATTCTTCCTTTTCCATTAAAATTATGACAACAACTATTCCATCATTAACTCATAAAATCTGGGCAGGTGCGATTATCGCTCAACCTGCAACAGAATTTCCCCTCACCCCCTTACCCATCCTCTCAGGAAAAGTCCCGGAAGGCTTGCGCGGTACTCTCTACCGCAACGGACCAGGACGGTTAGAACGTGGTGGTATTCCTGTCGGACATTGGTTTGATGGTGATGGCGCAATTTTGGCCGTTAATTTTACCGATACTGGTGTTACCGGGGTTTATCGTTATGTGCAGACTGCTGGCTATCAAGAAGAAACCGCAGCCGGTAAACTGCTTTACGGTAATTATGGCATGACTGCACCGGGGCCAGTTTGGAATCAATGGCTGAAACCAGTCAAAAATGCTGCTAATACTTCAGTTTTAGCATTACCTGACAAGCTTTTGGCACTTTGGGAAGGTGGTAATCCCCATTCTCTTGACCTCCAGACCTTAGAAACGCAGGGTTTGGATAATTTAGATGGTTTGAGTCAGGGATTAGCCTATTCTGCCCATCCGAAAGTTGATTATCAAACTGGAGAAATTTTTAACTTTGGTGTCAGTCCCGGAATGAATGCGACATTGAATGTTTATAAAAGTGACTTTACAGGCAAAATCATCCAAAAAGGTGAAATTCAACTACAAGGTTTGTCATTAATCCATGATTTTGTTTTAGCAGGACAATATCTGATATTTTTCATTCCGGCGGTGCGGTTAAATCTTTTTCCTATCCTTGCAGGTATCAGCAGCTATAGTGATGCTTTCCAGTGGAAACCAGAATTAGGAACTCAGATTTTAGTATTCGACCGTGACACTTTATCTTTGGTGAGTCGTGGCGAAACTGAACCTTGGTATCAATGGCATTTTGGTAATGGTTATGTAGATGCTAGTGGTGCTGTGGTGGTAGATTTCGCCCGTTATCAAGATTTCCAGACAAATCAATATCTGCGGGAAGTAGCTACAGGAAAAACTCACACCCCAGCTAAAAGTACCCTGACGCGAGTTCATCTGCAACCCCAAACTGCGAAGGTGACATCAATTCAGCAGCTATCAGACAGAAGTTGTGAATTTCCGAATGTACCCAAGCCAAATGTAGGAAAAGTTTCGCGTTATACTTATATGTCTTCATTCCGCGAAGGCTCAGATATTAGTCAAGAAATATTAGATACCTTTGGACGGTTCGATCATCAGACTGAAACTTTCACTGAAGCTAGTTTACCAGAAAATTGCTATCCTTCGGAACCTTTATCTGTAGAAGATGTACAAAACTCTGAACAAAGTTGGGTTTTAACAGTGGTTTATGATGGTAATTCTCATAGTAGCGAAGTTTGGGTATTTGAGAGCGATCGCCTAGATACAGAACCCGTTTGCCGATTGGGATTACCCAGTGTGATTCCTCATAGTTTTCACGGTTGTTTTAAAGCTGCTCAGTAGAGCATCATAGTTCGTAGTTACGTTTTAAGACCAGAGACTAAAAACAGATGAAGCGATATATGCCTGTGATACTGATTGGCTTTATACTGTTTGTTGCAGTAGGAGATCAGGTGTTACCTGGTGCTTTAGGCAAATCCAGTACCCAGACTCGTACAGCTATGAACAACTTTGTTAATAACCTGTTTTCTTGGCGACCGAAGACAAAACCCTATGAGCGCACAGAAAAGCAATTGAGAGAAATACAAGAAAGAAAATAGTAATTTAGCTATCTATAAGATAAAACGGCTCATATCCTCGATTTATTGAAGAAGTTTGTTCATTATAAGTCAATACCGTTCAGTTAGCGTCAAAAATCTTAAAATGTGTAGGTTGGATTGAGGAACGAAACCCAACATTTCCGGGGGCTGGTTGGGTTGAACGCAGTGAAACCCAACCTACAATTTATCCTTAACTGAACCGGATTTCATTATAAGTACGAAGACGCGATTTATCGCGTCTCTACAAGGGATGGAAAACTTTAGAAATTCAAAATGTCTAATGATTCGCCGATTTCTAAATCTGACACTCTTTCGCGAGCATCTTTTAGGGCTTCTAGTTTACCTTCTCGACGATAAATATCTGCTGCTTTGCGAAAATCCGCAATTGCTAACTGTTTATCTCCTAGCTCAGAATAAACATTACCCCGGTTATAATAGGCATTAGCATAATTAGAATTAATTTTAATGGTTTGGGTGTAATCTTCAATTGCTGCTTCGTAATCTCCTAAATCATAATGAGCATTACCACGGTTATAATAAGCATCTACATAATTGGATTTAATCTGTATCGCCTGAGTATAGTCTGCAATTGCTCCTTGATAATCTTCTAAATCAGCACGAGCATCAGCACGATTTTTATAAGCAACGGCATCCTGGGGATTAACTTTAATAGCCTGAGAAAATCCCTGGTGATATTCTATGAAATAACGGGCAATTCCCTGGTTTTTATAAGCATCGGCATAATGAGGATTAATTTTAATAGCCTGAGTGTAATCTTCTATTGCTCCTTGATTATCTCCAATGTGAGAACGAGCTTCAGCCCGATTTTTATATGCAACGCCAACATGAGGATTAATTCTAATTGCTTGAGTATAATCTTCTATTGCTTCTTGATAATTTCCTAGCTGATAACGGGCTAAACCTCTTTTGTTGTATGCTTTGCCATCATTAAAATTCAACTTTATTGTTTGAGAAAAATTGATGATTGCTGCTTCGTAATCTCCTAATTGATAGGAACTTAAACCTAATTTGTAATAAATATCAGCATCATCTTTTATTTGTAAGGCTTGGTTATAGTGATTAATTGCCGCCTCATATTCACCTTTTGCAAAATATTCATCACCCAGTTTTATATTAAATATATTTAAATCTTGCTGGCTTTTTACGTCATCTGTAAAACCTCTCTCCTGCCAGGAAAGAGGCTTTAAATTCTCCCCCTGCCCTTGTAGAGAAGGGGGTTGGGGGGTTAGGTTCATTGCTTGTTCAACAGAGGAAAAATCTTGATTATTAGTAGAACTTTGTAACTGCTCTAGATAGCACCATAAACCACCTCCATATAATAATTGATTAATGCCGAAGGAGATTTTGCCAGTTCTTAACTTAATCATTTTGGTCGGCAAAAAACCAGCTAAAAATAGGTGATATTCTGGTTGGGCTTCGTTGACTTCTTCTTGAATTAAAATGCAAACTACAACTGCATTTTTGGCAACTTCTTGAGAACTAACTGACCATCTAACTTTATCAATACTGCCATGACGAGACTTGACCTCAACACCAATTTTGGAGTCAGAATTCAAGGTAAAATCAATATTACCATCACCACCAAATTTGGTTTCATAATCAACTTCTGTGATCAAATCAGCTAAACGTTCTTTGACAACTTCTTCACCCAGTTTACCCTTGAGGTTGTTAATAAAAACGTCACGCACTGGCGAAGTCCGCTTATATTTTTCTGCCATCAGCCAGCAAAATTCTCTTAATGTCTTTAACCTGTCTCCAGAGATGACAGTTAATTCACTATATTGACCTTCTATTTCACAATGAAGTAAAGAATTGGATGTTAATCTTTTAATAAAATCAGACTGTAGCGATCGCAGTAGTGTAATCCAGTCCATCTCGAATTCTGCGAATCTGGTGATGAAATTCTAGTCAAGTACTGAGTGCTGAGTATAAATGCAGTTGATTTAAGCCTTTGAGCTATCAACACTGTCTTTATATCTTACGAAAATTTTCGGTTAAAGTAAACCTTTCAATAAAAAGTGCTGAGTGTTCAGCACTTTTCAATTCTGGGGAATTTTTGAGAGCAGGGATGAGTTTTAATAAGTCGCTTTAAAGAGACGTTTTTGCTGCAACCAATCCTTACCCAATTGGATAGTGATATCAGAATCAATAATGCCAGTGCTTTCGACTCGCACTTCTCCAAATCCCAGAACATTGCGGATTAACTCCGCATTCTCACCGTCTCCTTGCTGGGCGATGATATTAGACACTTGTAGAGGTTCATTCCAAGGTTGAGATATCTGGATTTTGCGATATCCGAAGTCTTCTAAAGTTTTGATTAAAGGGTACAGTTCAGAGCGATCGCTACCTGTACTATCTTGAATGTAGACTCGCAAAGAACGGGAATTAACCTCTGTGAGTTCACCAGTGGATTCCACACCAAAGTGCTGAGACATCATTTTCTCAATCCCAGTTTTGCTTGGTAGCCAATAACTAGCAACATATTCATTCTGTTGGCTAAAGCGACCTGGTAACATGAACATATGCATATTGGCGCGGTTGGTTCGCACGCCAAAACCTGCTAGAGCTAATAATTCTTCAATTGTTAAATTAGTATCAATATTGTCTTTAACTACGTTGAGAACTTTGGGTAATTGGGCTAATGTTGTCGGGTTAAGAGCCTGATCCATCAACGCTCGAATTACCATTTGTTGGCGCTGAACCCGACCAATATCTCCGAGTTCGTCATGGCGAAAGCGTAATAGTTGCAAAGCCTGATCGCCGTTGAGATGCTGTTTACCTGCCTTTAAATTGATATATAGGCGTTGGGAGTCATCTTGGTATTTTAAATCCTTGGGAACGTGTACTGTCACCCCACCCAAGGCATCAATCAGTTTACCAACACCCAAAACATTAATCCGAATATAGCGATCAATTGCGACATCACCCAGGAGGTTACTAACAGTTTTGGCAGTTAAAGCTGGCCCCCCATCTACATTAGCAGCATTCAGTTTTTTCACTCCATACCCAACAACTTCTGTGCGAGTGTCTCTGGGAATTGAGAGCATGGCTATTTTTTTTGTGGCTGGATCAAATTTGGTTAAGATCATCACATCAGCCAACCCATCAAAAGAGTTTACCTGGGGTTCATAGCCCAGATTCTGCAATTCCGTGGGAGGATTGGTTAAATCCGATGGAAGTACGCTCATCCCCATGACTAAGAGATTTACGGGGCGAGTTAATTCTGAGAATTTTAATCCACTACCAGAGATGCGATCGCCATCAAAAACCGCCTCATCTTGGGGACTTAACTGTGCTTGCTGCAATGGGGTACTGGTCAAAGAAACCGCTAACAGCGCCCCTGCCGTAGCTGATACCATTGCAATCCCACTCATACCCAGCCAGAACCACAGCCAACGTCCAGACTTAGGGATTTGGGCATTTTTGTTTCTCGACTTCAGGGCTTTCGCTAACTGGTTTTGTTTTGCCGAAGTTCTTTGACTGGTCACAGACTTCCTCACACTTACTGATCAAACTCGGTAAATTTTCTGACTAATTAATATGTCACTAAATTAACTCATACAAGTTAACTTTCAATTAATTTTACTGACTTGTTACTGTTGTGTTAGCCACAACACTTATAGCAGGATTTCTCATTATTTGTCTTAAATCCGGAGATAATTAATTGAAGTATGACAACAATAAGTTACTTTGACCAGACCTGATAGGAGATCATCTACAATTTTGCAAAAAATCAGTAAAACCACTAGTAAATAATGGGGTTAATTGCAGAAATTAAGACAAGTATCTTCCCAACAATCGCTCGGCAAAGCTACTTAACCCTGATAAACGATGAGATTTCCCCTGAATGACTCGAATAATTAGCCAGACACTGACCAAAAAATAACCAGATGTCAGAAAGCTATTGAGGATTAACATCCGCAATGTAAAAAATTCTGAAGTCGCTGCACCAGTTGCTAGCAAAGAATAACCCAACAGCCAAGTAAATGCCAAGGTAATAGACAGACGACTTACAACCAGTTGTTCCCGACTTCCCTGGCGACGATAGAGAGTCCACAAGGATGGGAAAAAGCCAATGACTGGAATTAAATACAAAAACAACTGTCTTTTAGAGGTAGTTGTGTTTTGAGTGTACTGGGAATTGTCAATTGGTTCAAGATTTTCCATAAGTTTAAGTCTAATCCTAAAGGAGAGGGATGAAATAGGATGACGTAGTTAGAGATAATAAGCTATAGAGAAAGATTTTATTCCGTTCTATCCCGCAATCGGCTAAAGATGCAGACACGCAAGCTACTCAACTGGTGGCAGACATTTACACCCATAGCGCGCATTGGGGCGATCGCGTTATGCGCCCCCATTTTAGTCCTCAATGGTTGGGCAATTTCGGCTATTTTCCATTATTTCCACTCGCTAATAGTTATTTTAGTGGGAGCCTCAGTACTAGCATTTCTGCTCAACTATCCCGTAAGCTGGATGGAGCGTCAAGGTGCTAGGCGAGAACAAGTTGCCATTTTAGTCTTTTTGATCGCTTTATCGGTGCTGTTGGCCTTGGGTGTCACCCTGTTTCCTCTCGCCCTCACCCAAGCCCAACAATTGGTGGCGCGATTACCAGAGTTAATTGACTCTGGCCGTTCTCAGTTAATGATGTTAAATCAGAAAGCAGAAACCCTGAATTTACCAATTAACCTTGATGCACTGGTAGTCCAAATTAACGATCGCGTCAAGAATCAATTGCAAGCGATCGCCGGACAAGTATTAAATTTAGCAGTGGTGACATTCACCAGCCTGCTAGATTTCCTCTTAACAATGGTTTTGACCTTCTACCTTTTGCAGCATGGCGGTGAACTCTGGCAGAGTTTAGTAGAATGGCTACCTACGAGATTTCGCGCCCCTTTCTCCAGAACAGTCCGCCTGAGTTTCCAAAACTTTTTCATCACCCAACTAATTTTATCTACCTGTATGGCATCAGCCCTCATTCCCACGTTTTTGTGGCTGAAAGTGCCGTTTGGCTTATTATTTGGCTTAACTATTGGCATCATGGCGCTGGTTCCCTTTGGCGGTTCGGTAGGTATCGCCCTGACAACCTCCTTAGTAGCGCTGCAAGATTTCTCAATGGGAGTCAAAGTTTTAATCGCAGCTGTAATCGTGCAGCAAATTTTAGAAAACTTAATTGCACCCCGAATTTTAGGTAGTTTTACTGGTCTAAACCCAGTTTGGATACTAATTTCAGTGCTTACAGGGGCAAGAGTTGGTGGACTTTTAGGGGTAATTGTGGCAGTACCCACTGCTGTAATTATTAAGACAGCTTTAACAGCCTTGCGTCCTCAAGGGTTGAACAGTGAAGCGGAAGAGAAAGTTGCACCCGTTCTTACCGAAAAATCACCAACATCTGAACCCAATAATCCTCTAGGTGTTTCAGAACCGGGATTACCCTAGCAGGGGAGCAGGGGAGCAGGGAGCAGGGGGAAAGAAACTTACTCAAAAAACACTCAGCACTCAGCACTTTCCTACTGTGGGTCAGTAATTGAACCCATGAATAAAATGCTGCCTGTTTGATTATCTCGAATAGCAGAGAAAAAGGGACGGTCAACAATCAGACGGAAAGGTTCTGGTTTTTCTCTAAAAGATGTTGGTACTATTCCTACTGATGTAGCGGCGGCGGCTTCTGTACCTTCTTCGTTTACCTCCACAAATGTTTTATGCTTAACTTGACTAATTTTGAGGTTTTCACCCATAGCGGAAAAGTTAGCTTGATTGCTAAAAGCTTCTTCCATACCTAAAGCTTTGAGTGCATCATTGAGTGTGACATCATAATCTGTTTTAAAGCGGGGTAAGCGAATAAATCCATCTCGACTTCTGAATTGAGACACCCATTTTTCCCAGTTGTCAAAATTTAAGTTTTGGTAAAAGGTTTGGAGGTTAGATTCCTCTTTGGGCAAGAAGATATAAAAGCTAACTTTGCCATCTTCGCCATAAGGTAAACTAATTGCCTGAAACTGGTCGTTTTCATAGTATCTATATTCACCAGTTTGCGACATCATCGGGTGTTGCTTCTTTTCCCCAGATATCGATGTAAAAGGATGTTCAGCAGTTTGTGATTTATCAAACTGATTACTCCATTGTCCTTTAAAATATATGGCGTTTATTAGAAACAACACCTGTTCAGGTTCAATTTTTTCAACTATTTTGTTGATTTTTCCACGGGTACTATCTTTAACCCACTTATTGATAGTATTGGCAGATGCGGCATCTTGAAAGTCTAAATTTGTTACCTTGGCTTTGTAGAATTCCTGAGTGCTTTGGAGAAAATTCGGCTGCAAAGTAGCTTCTTGATTTGCCCATAGGGAGTTGGCAATAGTCAGTTGCACTTGCGGGTCAGGATTTTCTAGTAACTCTTTTAATGTGGCGTAACCTGAGTTAATTTCTGGTAGACTCATCCCCTGCAATTCTAGGGTTTTAGCCATTGCTTGTTGAGTAGAACCACTGGCTCCATTATATGCCATAGCCAGAGCGATCGCTACACTTGAAGGGGAAACAAAAATGTTATCTTTCCCACTGTTATTTTTCAAAACTTCGGAAAACAGTTTGAAGCCAAATTGATTATTAGCATCCACTAGTTTTGTATCAGAAATTAATGTTTTTTTTGGCAAGCGGGTCTCTGAATAAAGAGGATCAGATTGTGACAGGGTACTTGTATTACCACTAACCTGGGAACATCCTAATACACTGAACAGAACAACACTAGCTGCTGCCAAAACGTAACGTCTTCCCAGACTCACACCATAACGTCTTTGTAGGAAATTTTTTTCCACACCACTTAGTTTCTGCCGATTCATTCTGCTACCTCGTTTGCCCAACGTTTTTAGCTGTCTATACACGATTGACGCTAAATTATGTTTCGTTTGTTTACTATTGCATTTAGAACAACCAAAACTTTAGACGGTTACAGTTTTAGTAACAGCAGCTTGGTGTAGATAATTAAATATAACTTATGTAAACTGACAATTCAGAGGGTAATTCAGATGAAGCTTCAGACAAATTGATGATTTTTAACACTTTAACTGATGATAAATGTGTTTTAGACTACTTAAACATTAAAAAATAATTTTTATTGGGTTTTTAACCATAAATAAATTTAATGAATAGACGGCGACCAAATTTAATTATGATTTTTCCGAAACCCTATGTATGGACAATTTCTGTCGCCTAGATGAATTATCTTTTGTGGCTTTTATAGATAATAGCATTCTCCTATACATTTTACCTTAAATTAGGTATATTGTAAATTGAGTAATTACCGATATTCAAGGCAAAAATTCCTAAAAGTATTTCTGCCTGATTTTTTTATATATGTTCTGAAGGCGTAGTTTAGCCACACGAGTTTTCGATAAATCCTGAATATTGCCTGAAAAATTGATTTTGTGATCAAAAAATTCGTTTAATTCATCCAGAATCACTTGGAATCTGTGAAGAATATTTTCAGTTCGATACTCGGCAAAAAACTCTTCTGGCAGGTCGATAGTTTGTGAAGATTTCAGCGCCTTGATAATGCGTTGAATATCATACTCTTTTGAGTATCCGGCAATTTTAGAGCAATTAAATCCAGGATCTAAATAATCTGATAATCCACCGTTGACACTGGAAAATACCCGACAACCACAAGCTAGAGCTTCCATTGGTTGCAATCCAAAGCCTTCACTAACAAGCTGTTGCGCCCAATATTCGGCAGAGTCATACAGGTAAATTTTCGCCTGATTAAATAGCCCAGGTAAATCTTCTACATAAGAATCAACTAATTTTAGTTGACACTGTTTCTGCAAAGCTGGAATCAATTCTTGCATTAAGTATTCAGAAGATTTTCGGGCTTGAACTAAAACATCAATATCTCGCTCAAGATGTAAATTTTGAAATTCGTTACTAATTTGATTAGGCAAATAATACATCAGAGAATTAGGAGATTTCTGCCCCCAATATCCCATTGTGTTGCGACTAACTGTGATGATAGGAATACTCGCAGGGAGGCGAAAGTTGTAACCTGCACTATGGGCATGGTAAATGACGTTATATTGCTTAAGCTTGGCTGCCAGTTTAGCTACATCAAATCCCCAGCTAATGACAAATATAGCCTCATCTAAATTTTTTTCTGCCAGCAAATCGTCAATAAATAGTTGGTCTGTTTCTCTTTGGCGATAAGTGACAACATCAGCACTACAGATTTGTTGTGCTAGTTTAACTGTTTTTAATTCTGCCCAAAGTCCACCGCAGGCAAATTTACCATGAGTACCTGGAACTAAGAAGTAAAGCTTTCTCATTAACTCTCTATACTGACTGCAAAAGTTATCAATCTTGCCATCTGACTTTGACGAAATGTCCTTGTCGTCCCCAAAGGTCACGAGATAAAGTTATATTTTCAATTGCTAGGTTAAAGGGAATGGCGGTGGTGAGGTAGCGCTGGGCTATGGAACCTAAATCGGGTGCGAGTTCTGCGGCTGTGGTGGCTGCTATTCCTAAACCAATTAATTGCTCAATTGGTCGGAATGGTAGTAAGAGATTTACACCGACAGCTAGTCCAGCTGTTAACAGCATAGCCACTGATGCATTTGTGCCACAGCGAGGATGTACAGCTAAATCCCATTCACCATTGATGAGACGATTTAAGCCTAGTGTTACCGCCCGCCGCAAGTCGCTGATATTCACTTCACCGTAAAGGTAAAATCCCTGTTCTGTAGACAAACCACCTAAGAGTTCGTTATCTACCTGTACTTTTGTGGGGTTGCTTTTCGGTGCATAAGCGCTGTTGGCTTCACTCAGAACCCAAACAGTAGCGTGTTCTAGGGCGTGAACCTGCCGCAGCAGTATCATTTCTTTCAATCCTGGGATGAATGATAGCTGCCTGAGTAAATCGGCATCTTGTGTTGGTTGCGGTGCGGTAAAATCAAAACTCAGAAAATCAAAGGTGAACGAACTACCTTGAATAGAAGTGGAAGTATTCATAAGACCTTGTGGGATGCGGGAAACGAGCGTTTCTTTAAACCTCAGAGGGCAGCTAAACAAGCGATTCTCACCGCTTTGAAATGCTGATTTTTAATGGATATAATCCCAGGAATCAGCAAACCCGTAGAAGTCCCCGTAGATAACCCAGACTGAGGAAGCATTTGAGAGTACGTATCAGGTTGTGTCTCAATGCTCTAGTCAAACACGTAAGACTTACGAATTACAAGCTCAAGTCTAAAGACCTGAGTTATTGACAAAAACACTGCTCTCCTCACTGATGGAGCAAATAGATTTTATTAATGTAACGCTTGAGGCAGCGGATTGTTACTAATTTTTGTTGATGAGGACTGATGTACGCTGCTTTATTTAGATGCGAATCAGAATTTACGCTAGAGATTCATCTGAAAATAAAGGTGTGAGCAGAAGAACAATTAGTTACACGCCAACAAATTGGCTAATCTTTCTTGATGGGTAGAACACAGCAATTAACCTCGTCTAGGCAGATTTTACCCCACTGCAAAGCCCAACGCACGAGAGCTACTCGGTTGTCGGTTTGGGTTTTGGTGAGAATATTGCTGATATGGTTATCAACTGTGCGTTTGCTAATCTCCAGTTTGACTGCAATATCTTGGTTAGTTAAGCCAGCGGCCACTAAGTCGATAATTTGCAATTCTCTGTCTGACAGACTAACAGGGGTCTGAGACTCGCCACCAGCCATAACTATTTCTATCCTCCCTTGGTATATGTACTTAATCCTCTTTTAATTCTAGAAGATTCTTTTGTTGGAAGGGGTTTTAAGTTATGGCAGTATGGAATTGACTAGATTTTCTTTAGATTTTGCTGGGATAGTATATATAAAAATTTTGTGCTTTTTAAAACTTTAATTTAAGATAGACTAGTGAAAATACATACAGAAAATCGGAAGTTAGGGAGGATATATTTGTGATGATAGTAGCAAAAAGTGCTGGTTTGTTGAGTTTAGGACTGGCGACAGATGAGTTAAGAGTGTTGTAGATTTTATACTGGAATTACAAACTCAAAATAGAAAATCTCAGATTCTGGATTCATGAAATGAGCAATCCCCGTGTTTTGTGCCTTGGTGAAATTTTGTTTGATTGTTTAGCTGACCAATTGGGGCTAACTCTAGAAGAAGTGAAATCCTGGACTCCTTACCCAGGTGGTGCGCCAGCTAATGTAGCTTGTGCTTTAGTAAAACTAGGAACTCCCGCAGGTTTTATTGGGGCTGTTGGTGAAGATGAGCCAGGGAATGAATTAGTTAAGCTATTAGCAGAAATTGGTGTAGATACAACAGGGGTGCAACGCCATTCTACAGCACCAACGAGGCAAGTTTATGTGGTGCGCGATCTGGCAGGCGATCGCAATTTTGCCGGATTTGGTGAATATGACACCTCTGAATTTGCTGATACCCGCTTGCAAGCGAAACAATTGCCAGAGTCACTGTTTCAAGAGGCTGACTTTTTGGTAATGGGTACGCTGGAATTAGCCTACCCTGAAAGTGAGCAGGCAGTTCATCGCGCCTTAGATTTAGCAGAACAATACGACTTGAAGATTATTCTGGATGTCAACTGGCGACCTGTATTTTGGCAAAATGCAGATATGGCGCGCCAAAAAATCGAAGGGATATGGAAGCGAGTTGATTTTCTCAAACTTTCTAGAGAAGAGGCGGAATGGCTATTTGATACCACAGACCCAGGAGCCATTACTTACCGCATGGACACCATTGATGGGGTGTTGGTGACAGATGGTGAACATGGTTGCGCCTATTGTTTGGGTGAAAACGAAGGCAATTTACCTTCTTATCCGATTGATGTTGTGGATACAACTGGGGCTGGGGATAGTTTTTTGGCAGGATTTATCCACCAGCTAAGTCTACATGGTATTCAAGGTTTGCAGGATGCAGAAACAGCAAAAAAAGTTGTTGCTTATGCTAATGCAGTGGGGGCGCTAACTACTATTAAAGCAGGTGCGATCGCTTCTCAACCGACTGCGGCTGAAATTGATGCTTTTCTAGCTTCTCATCAAGTTTAGTTAAATCCCCAGAACTGTTTTCAGGTTCTGCACAATGAGTTGGGGTGGCTCAGAAACATCTACACAAATTGCATCATCTGGCTCCTCAAGAGCATCTAATTGGCTGTTGAGGAGTTTTTCTGACATAAAATGATTTTGCCGTCCTATGAGCCTCTGTTGGAGCAAATCTAAGCTGCCGTGGAGGTAAATTAGTTTGGTGCATTCAGCATCTAATACTAAATATTGGCGATAATCAGCTTTGAGGGCGGAACAGGCTAAAACTATATTGGTATTTTCTTTTAACCACAGGGCGATCGCTGTTTGCAAGTCTTTTAACCAAGGTTTTCTATCGGTATCATTGAGGGGAATACCTAGCCGCATTTTCTCGATGTTATCTATGGAGTGAAATTCGTCAGCGTCTTTAAATTCCCAGTTTAAGGCATCGGCTAGTAGTTTACCTATGGTGGTTTTGCCGGCACCGGAGACTCCCATGATGATAATTATCATTTTTTTTAACGCAAAGGTACGCGGAGGTAAGCGCAGAGGTGCGCGGAGAGGAGAGAGTTAGAGTTTGAGTTTTGCTAAACCTATATAGCGTATGCCTTCTGGAGATATGTCAAAACGGCAGGGTAGTACTTCTAAGCCGAGTGCGATCGCATTTCTCAATAGTTTACCATATACTGGGTCTGTAATATCACCAGGGGCAAATTCGGTACAATCACCTCTATTAATGAAGTACAACATCACGGCGCGGGTTTGGGGTAAGAGTGCTGTTAATTCCCGTAAATGTTTTTGTCCTCTCGTGGTTTCGGTGTCGGGAAATAGGGCTAAGGTGTTTTGCGCCCAAGTTGTATTTTTGACTTCTAAATAAATGGGGCGTTCTTCGTCGCTACCTGTTAAGAAAAAATCTACCCGACTTTTTTTATCTTGTCCATACACTACTTCCCCTTTGATTTGGCTATAGTTTCCCAATTCGGGGAAGAGGTATTTTGCTAATGCTAGTTTTACGATGCGGTTGGGTAACATGGTATTCACTCCTACCCAAGTTGGTTGGTTATCGTGTACTTGAATTAATTCTAAGGTGTAACCCAATTTGCGCTGGGGGTTATCACTTTTAGACACTTGTACAGCACTCCCCAGGGTAGATACTCCCGTCATTGGGCCTGTGTTGGGACAATGTGCTGTCACGATTTCCCCAGAATCAAGTTGAACATCAGCAAAAAATCGTTTGTAGCGCTTGAGTAGTATTCCCGAATATAGCGGTGGGTAGTTGTAAAGCCAGTCAATCATCATTAAACCTATGTGCTGTTAGTTAATATACTAGAACTTACGCATTGACAATAAAACCAAAATATGTGTGGCACTAAAAAGCACATATCTCGTAGGGGTTTAGCAATGCTAAACCCCTACCACACGGGTATATTTACTATTAACATAATCATTGTTCAAAGCCGGAAATTGGCTATTTTGGTAACAGCATACCATGATTAATTTTTACAGTGCGTAAGTCCTATATACATTGATTTTTTACTCATTCGCCCTCATACAGCAGTTCCCGGTGTTATGAGGTACAGATATTAATGATAAAACTCTTGTGGTGCGGGCATCTTGCCCGCTATGTGTACCTCATAGCAGAAGGAAGTGCTGTATAGGACTCATATTTGATTTATGAAACATACGTAGTGTAACGCACCAAGACCCAGAAGACGGTGCGTTAGGCTAAAGCCATAACACACCCTACATATACTTAGATTTTTCAATAATCAAATCGGATTCCTATATATAAATATCTTTCCAAAGGTGAATGAATCACATATCACAATTAGTCAATTTATGTAGTCAATTTGACGACAATTTAATAAACAGCCGCATATACTCAGTAATATAAGCCTCTCATCCAGAAATAGGGGGGAGGATTGAAATATATAAGAAGGTAAATCCTATGCAACAGGTATGGGAATCAACGGAATTAGAATATGCCTTTTTGTTTACTCTCAAAAAGGTAAATTCCATAAATTCAGCAGGTTTCAAACCATTCTTTAATAATTTACCAGATGATCCTTACCTCAAAGGTAATTATCGTTCGAGAAGATTATCTCGGTTTATCGCTGACGGGGATAAATTGATTAAATTACCTCATGGCTACCTCTTCCAAGGTAAAGATTATAATCCATTATTGGGAAACATTAAACGAGAGTTCGCAGAATTAGAAGATGAACTTGTAGAACTCGATAGCTTTAAAAATCTGGTTTTAGCATTTAGTGATTCTTGTAAACTTCACCCCGAAGCAGAAATAGGAGTTCATCAAATTAGAACCATCTGTTCGCCCCATAACTTAGGAAATCCAGCCCCAGAAGGAATCCATCAAGATGGGACAGACTTTATTGGCATCTTCTCTGTAAATAGAGAAAATATTCAAGGTGGAGAAACCCACTTATATACAGCCAAAAAAGAGAAACCAGTATTTAGTAAAATCTTAAATTCTGGAGAACTACTATTAGTCAATGATCATGAATTCTTCCACTTTACCACACCCATCAAACCACAGATAGAAGCAAAAGGAACCAGAGATGTATTCGTCTTAACCTCGCCCAGCTTATTGATAGACTACTAATCTCCTTTCTGTCTCTCTGTGTCCTCTGCGCCTCTGCGGTATGCGCTACGCGCACGCTGCGCGAACGTTAATCTTCCTCCAAAATTCAATCCACAGCAAAAACGTGACAATCAACAAGATAAGGGGAATTGAAACTAGTCATTTCCCCAGCTTTTTTATGTGGAATCGGAAATAATCTAGCAGATAGAGGCTTATTCAACTTAATAGCCAAAGTTGCCAAATCAGTTAATATACCAGCAATCTTGTCAACCGTAACATCACCAGGAATTGGCACTGTATCTAATCCACAGCCACAAACAGCCGAATATAATAATAAATGAGTAATATCATAAGTTTGCTCATTAGCCCTAGTAGCTAGACCAACATCTTCGCATACTGGCAGCATCAAACCAGAATAACCACAGATTTTCACAGAAACACTCTTTAAAACACGAGTTAACATCCCCGAAATGGCTAAAGTTCCTGGATGTCCAAATTTACCAGACATAATTTTTTCATAAGCAAAAGCAATACTATTTTCTTGATCTAAAGATGGTGCTAGCGATGTATCAATCCCGTTGTAATTTACCGCCAATTTTAGAGATATTTCCTCAGCAATCTTAGCAACTTTAATTAATTCGATTTCTAAAATTGATTTCAATTCTATTTCTGCTGATTGTATATTATCAGCTTGAGAAAAGGCTTGAGTTACTAATTTACCCAATTCTAAACCAATCCCAAAAGATGTCTCACCTATATGATATGCTGTAGGAAAGAATGGGATTCCTGGCTGGCAGTTTGCCCATGCACAATAGCGAAAGTTTCCATAGCCATTTTCAGTTTCTTGGGAAATGCGTTTGATACTTTTAGCTGATTCCCAGGCATTTTTAAAGTTGATACCTGTTTGTTGATTACCCAATTGGCTGGAACAGTAAATAATTGATGTAGATTGAATAATGTCGGGAATTAAGGCTATGGTTTCTGGTTTCTTTGCATAGCCAATATTGAAAAAGCTTATATCTAGGCTTTGACAGATTTTTTCTAAAGTTTTAATTTCGTGAATAATATCAATTTTTGCTAAGTTTAATAAATATTCTTCCCATGAGTTAGTGGTAATTCTAGTTGTTTGCACTTCATATCCTTGTTGGGCAAAGATTTCTTTTGCTTGTTGGTTAAATTCATGGGCTTGTTTGATTTTATCGGTGCTTTGGGGAGATGTAAGTGTGATTCCTGTGGTGATGGTTCTAATTTTCATTTCGCTGATGTATGGAAAATATTTTTTATCGAACCGCCAAGTCGCCAAGATCGCCAAGAGAAGAAGTAAGTTGAAATTTGGGAATTAGCTAAATTTAGGGTGAATATTTAATATAGAAATGGGATGTCTATCTGGTTCGATTGACTATGAGTGACGAATTTTACAATCAAGGACTGAAAAAAGCTAAGGAGAAAGACTACGCTGGCGCAATTGAGGAATTTAGCCATTCTTTACAATGGACACCTTATTTTGCTGATGCTTTTTTACAACGGGGTTTGGCTTATTATCACTCAGGGGCTATTCACAAAGCTGTTTCGGATTATACAGAAGCTGTGAGGTTGAATCCAGGAGGTATGGATGCGTATTATTGTCGGGGTTTGGCTAGGGTGGAATTGAAAAATTTACCGGGGGCTTTGCATGATGTAGACATTGCGATTCGCCTCAATTACGATTATGCGCCTGCTTATAACCTGCGGGGGATAATTCGACGGAAACAGGGTTTTATTTCCGATGCGATCGCTAATTTTAAAAAAGCCGCAGAATTATATTTAGCACAAAAGGACGCAGAAAGTTGTCGTCTGTGTATGGAGAATATTAGACAGTTGCAACCCAAACCAAAACCTGTTGTCCAGTCAAGTATTTCTACTAATACACCAATCTTATCGACAAACGCATATTTTACTCAGTTATTAGAAAAAGCCGAGACAGGAAATACCCGTGAGGCGATCGCTGATGTAAACTGGATATTACAAGCTGATCCGCAAGATGCCCAAGCTTATTGCTGTCGTGGGGTGATCCACTGCAAAATGGGAAAATATCAAGATGCGATCGCGGATTTTAATCAAGCATTATCTCTCAATTTTACAGATGTGGTTGTTTATCGTAATCGTGGTAAAGCCCGTTCACTTTTGGGCGATAATCAAGGTGCGATCGCGGATTTTAATCAAGCCATCAAAATTCAACCCCAAGATGCTTTAGTATATACCGCCAGAGGCAACGCTTACAGGACATCTGGTAATTATCTCGATGCAATTCAAGATTACAGCCAAGCCTTACAAATTAATCCCGATCATGCTCAAGCTTACTACAATCGTGGCATTGCCTATACTTGTTTAGAAGAAATGCAAAATGCTGTTGCAGATTATCAAAAAGCTGCGAGTATTTTTTGTGAACAAGAAGATTGGGAAAATTACCATCAAGTATTAAATAGTCTGAAAAATATTCAAACATCTAGCCCTGAGACAAAAAAGCAAAACTATAATTTATTGCGTCAAAAACTATTACGAATGGTGGGAGGATATTGGGAAATTGCCCAAAGATTAATTGATCAACAACAAGAATACAATCCGGGGATGTCAGACGAATGGTATTTACAAAAAGTGATCGCTGATTTAGAACGCGATCGCGGTAGGTAAAACCAGTACAATTGTCAGACAGCTTTCACTTATCAGTGTTCTGCTGTGCAGCAATTCGGACAGTTTCTACATCAACATTGAGTTGTTGAGCAATTTGTTCTATACTCATCCCTGTTTTTAATAACAGAGGCACTGCTGCTTTCAATACTTCTTCTCTACCCTCAGCTTTCGCTTCTTGATAAACTCTTGTTTCCTCTAAACTCAATCCCAGCATGGCTTCCACTTCCTCTCTACTCAACGAAGAAAACTTATAAACGGCAATTGTGGTAATAATATCTATGATTTCGTTTTTTAGCAGTGTGTCCCTTGACTCTAATTGTACCCGCTCAATTAATTGATAATAAATGGAATCGCGTTTCACGAAAAAATGATCATCATCTAAGTATTCAGTATTAATTGTATCATTTTTTAATCATGAGGGTGATTTAGCGGTATCTTTGGGAATGAAATCATGTCCGTTTAATTAGTTACGATTACCACAATCATGTCACCCCACCCCCAACCCCTCCCCGCAAGCGAGGAGGGGAGATAAAGCAAAAGTTTGGCAGGTTTTCGCGTTTCGTAAGTATTCAACACTTCTGGATATGAAATCAGCTAAACCCGCCAGCAGCCTACTAAGACAAATGGCGGGTCTGTGGATGGAATGGAATGCAGTGCTACTAGTACAGCAAATCACCAATCACCAATTACGAATTACGAATTACGAATTACGAATTACGCATTACGAATTACGAATTACGAATTACGAATTACGAATTAAAGCTTAACTGGTTCCTTCTTTTCTGGAGTCTGGTAAGCACTGCTATTGTCAACGCTTTGTGCTTCTACAAAAGCTTCGCGACCTGTAATCAATCTAGAACGACGATTACGAGTAATATAATTCCACGCCCACTGAATTACTACTACTACTTTAGTGTCGAATTCAATTAAGAAGTAGATGTGAATTAATAACCAAAATACCCAAGCAATGAAACCTTTGAGTTTGATTAAGCCTAAATCTACAACAGCTAAATTTTGCCCAATCATCGCCAAACTACCCACATCGTTGTAATTAAATTGTGGCAAAGTCTGATTTTTCATCCGTTTTTGAATGAGTTTAGCTACATACTCTCCTTGTTGTTTGGCTACGGGTGCAACACCAGGTAAGGGTTGACCATTTTGATGGGAGAAGTTGGCTAAATCTCCCACTACGAAAATGTTTTTATAACCCTTGATAGTTAAGTCCGGTTCTACCATCACACGTCCGGCGTGATCGCATTCTACATCTGTCGTGTGTTCTAGGACTTTCCCCATTGTTGAAGCTTTTACACCTGCTGCCCACAATATAGTTTTTGAGGCAATTTCTTTGACTTCACCGCCTTCCTTGAAAGTAACAATGTTATTTTCAATATCTGTGACTCTGGCTTTAGTGTGGACTTCCACACCCAAGGATTCCAAAGCTTCTGCTGCTGCTTGCGATAAGTCTGGCGAAATGTATGGGAGAATGCGATCGCGCCCTTGCAATATTAAAATTCTCGTTTCTGAGGTGCTGATATTGCGGAAATCTTCGTGGAGAGTTTTGTATGCTAACTCGGCGATCGCACCTGCTAATTCTACACCGGTGGGACCCGCTCCCACAACCACAAAAGTCAGCAAAGCCCGGCGTTTTTCAGGATCATTTTCTTTTTCTGCGGCTTCAAATGCCGAAAATATCCGGCGACGTATTTCTATGGCATCTTCAACAGTTTTCAAGCCGGGAGCAAAGTCTTTCCATTCATCCTTACCAAAATAGGAATGGTTAGCACCTGTGGCGACAATTAATGTATCGTAAGGTATTACTTTATCATCCAAAATAACTTGTTGCGCTTTGGGATCAATATTATTTACCTCTCCCAATAACACTCGTGTATTCTTGCTTTTTCTGAGTACAGATCGCAATGGTGAGGAAATATCAGCAGGTGATAGCGTACCTGTAGCGACTTGATATAAAAGCGGCTGAAATAGGTGAAAGTTACGTTTATCGATCAGAGTAATATTTACATTCGCTTTCGCAAGAGTCTTGGCTGTATAAAGTCCACCAAAGCCACCACCAATGATTACAACCTTATGTGGTGCATTATTCTCAAGTGACGCTACCATAATAAATATTTCCTGTGTTAAGACGTTTGTAACTATTCTTAACAAGAATCTAACAAAATTATGGTATGTGTTGCGGTCTATTGAGAACATTTGAAAAAATCACGAAAGTAGCCAAAGTTATTATTAAGAAAATTAATTCATATTTTGCAACCCCATCGCAATCTTACTGTGTTTTTCAATCTGCCCCATGACTTGTTTTGCGCGTTGAATCACCACATCTGGTAAACCTGCTAACCGTCCCGCTTCGATACCATAGGATTTATCCGCACCACCCGGTTGAACTTGGTGCAGAAAAATAATTCTATCGGGTAACTCCTTCACAGTCACCTGATAATTAGCCACATTCGGCAGAATACTAGCTAATTCATTTAATTCATGATAGTGAGTAGCAAAAATCGTCCGCGCCCGAATATCCACAGCTATATATTCTGCTACCGCCCAAGCAATAGAAAGACCATCAAAAGTTGCTGTTCCTCGGCCAATTTCATCTAACAATACTAGGGATTTGGCAGTAGCATGATTGAGAATATTCGCCGTTTCATTCATTTCCACCATAAAGGTAGATTGACCTGTAGCTAAATCATCCACAGCACCTACACGAGTAAAAATGCGATCGCATACCCCCAACTTTGCAAACCGCGCCGGTACAAAACTTCCAATTTGCGCCATCAACTGAATCAACCCCACCTGACGCAAATAACAACTCTTACCACTCGCATTCGGTCCAGTCAAAATCACTAAATCCGGCTTCTTCTCCTCTGCGTCTTCGTCCCTCCCCAACTGAGTAGAATTCGGCACAAAAAACCCAGCAGGTAAAGACTGTTCCACCACCGGATGACGACCATCCACAATCATAATTTCTCGTCCCTCAACCATATCCGGACGACAGTAACCTTGCTGTACAGCCAACTCAGCCAAACCACACAACACATCAGCCGCAGCGACAGCACGGGAAATATTGCGAATAATTTCCGCCTGTTCTCCTACCTCTTCCCGCAACTCCACAAAAATGTCATATTCCAACTGATTTAAATCATCCCGTGCTGTGAGAATCCGCGCTTCCCGTTCTTTCAACTCTGGGGTGATGTAACGTTCCTCATTAGTTAAAGTTTGCTTACGGATGTAATTCTCAGGTACTTGGTCAGATTTAGAACGAGAAATACTAATGTAGTAACCAAAGGTTTTATTAAATCCTACCTTTAAGTTAGGAATGCCAGTTTTTGCCCTTTCATCAACTTCTAAATTCGCAATCCATTGTTGGTCTGATTCTACAGTAGCTTTTCTCTCATCCAACATGGGATTCATCCCAGCACGAATTAACCCACCTTCTTTAATATGTATGGGTGGCGATTCTACCAAATGGGCGTGTAACTTTTGGGCTAATTCTGATAGTTCTACCGGGACTCTCTGCAAAGCTTTCAGGAAAGGCGATCGCGCATTAGTCACCAAGTGGGATAATTGCGGTAAGCGTGACAGCGAATCAGCCAAAGCAACTAAATCCTTAGCGTTTGCAGTTCCAGAACCAGCCCTTCCCGTCAGCCGTTCCAAATCGTAAATCTGCCGTAATAACTGCCGCAAATCTTGACGCAGAGGTGTATTTTCCATCAACTCTTGGATGGTATCTTGTCGCGCCCCAATGCCTTTAACATCAACTAGCGGTTGCAATAACCAGCGCCGCAACGCCCGCCCGCCCATCGCTGTGCTACTTCTATCTAACGCCCACAGCAGGGAACCGTGAAATGTGCCATCCCGGACGGTTTGCGTAATTTCCAGGTTACGGCGAGTTTGATTATCAACAATTAAATAGTCAGTAATTGTATAGGTGCGTAACCTTTGCAGAACTACGGGGTTGACTTTTTGCATATCTTCCACATATTCCAGCAGACCACCAGCCGCCCGCACAGCTAAGGGAAGATGATCACAACCGAGTCCTTCCAGCGATCGCACTTTGAATTTTTCTAGTAATTTCGGTCTCGCTTCACCTTGAGAAAAGGGAAGTTGCGATCGCAAGCTATAACAAAATGATGGTGGTAAACATTGGGGAAGATGCGGCGAACTTTCACCGGGACGCAGCAAGCTACCCAAATCAGGGGCGTTAGTGGGAACCACCACCTCAGAAGGTTGCAACCGCATTAACTCCTGAGTCAGGTGTTCTAAATCACTTCCTTGAGTGGTGAGAAATTCCCCTGTAGAGATATCTGCATAAGCTAAACCCCAATGATTCACCGCAATTACCACAGCCGCAAGGTAATTATTACGACTGGATTTTAACATTCCCTCTTCCAACAAAGTCCCCGGTGTGAGGATACGCGTTACTTCACGCTTGACCAAACCCACCGCTTCCGATGCATCTTCTACTTGGTCGCAAATTACCACCGCATAGCCTTTTTCAACCAATTGGGTAGTGTAGCGTTCCCAGGCGTGATGCGGTACACCAGTCATAGCCACGCGACCAACTTCGCCACCGTGTTTACTGGTGAGTACAAGTTCTAATTCTCTGGAGACAGTTACAGCGTCTTGGAAAAAAGTTTCAAAAAAATCTCCTACCCGATATAGCAGCAAAGCGTGAGGATGTTTATCCTTGACTTCCACATAATGCTGATACATCTTACTCAGCTTACTGCGGTCTACCAATTGCGTATCGACGTGAGGCGCAGCAGGGATGTTGGGTTCCGTTGGTTGAGTTTGAGATTGAGAAGCAGTCATAGATGCTAGGGGTGATGCACGGAGATTCCACAATACCTGATGATAACGTGATGTGGGGGTGAGTAGGCGATCGCTCAAACTTTTGTCATCTTTTCTGTTAAAGTTGTGAACAGGCGAACTGACAAGTCAGCGCTTGCGCTATCGCATGATGAGGAAGCTTGACGAACCTTATTCACATCCAGTTTGATAAAAATATGGAACTGATGCAAAAACCCTATAAAACCCTCTTCCCTTGGCGTTCTTTGCGTCTAAAGCCCTGGGGGCATACGCTCCGCGAAGGGGGTTCGTTTCTTCTAAATCAAAATCCCATAAATAAATTAAACTTGCACATTTGAGATGCTCCCCTATTGTTATGCTTTCTTGCGACTACTGCGGCGTGTGGGTGGTGGTGTAGTTGGTTCATAAGCCTTCAAACCTTGATCACCCGTGAAAATTTCTACTATCAATGTGCTACTGGTTTTAGCATAATACTCAGCTACAGTCTTAATTGTGGCATCTCCGATAGAAATCTTCCTAGATGCTAAAGTAGGCCATTCAGTCGCTAACTGTTTCAATTGTTCCGAACTCCACAGTTCATCCACTTCAGTTGTAAAAACTTTCCAAGGTATAACTCCATCGGCTACTTTCACTAAAATATCAGCAAAAGCTTGAGCAATTTCATATCGTCTAGAATTAGCTTGTGCGATATGATTACCAGTTTCTATAATTGTCGCTAATGGTAGTATAAACTGCGTACCTTCTTCCTTCTCTAATTGAAAACGTTCTTCAACCCTGCTTTTATCCCATTTGTCATTATCAGTACCACAAGTTTCTTTACCAGGAACAGCTAAATAAACGCAGAGTATTGATGTATCAATAATTAGAACCTTTTGCATATTTTGTTTTACTTATTCTCAGAAAGGCTCTTTTCAATTGCTCCTTTGGTGGCTAGTTTACCCAAAGTACCTGATGCTAGTAACAAAGGAAGATTATCAATTTCTTCTAAAATACTAAGTTTACTTTCTCCTGTTTCTGAGTCTCGATGTGCAACCACTACAAACGGGACTATTTCAGGACCTAAAGCATCTAGTAAAGCTGGGTTATGGGTAGTAATTAGAATATCAATATTTCGTTTGCTGCCAATTTCTCGCAGGATTTTGACAAGTAATTTAGCACGGGAGGGATGCAAACCATTATCTATTTCTTCAATTACCAGTTGACTACCTTCTGGTCGCGTGAGTAGTGCTGTCAGAATTGCTAGAAAGCGTAGAGTCCCATCTGACATACTCCTAGCATCAATTTCTGTAATCTCTCCAGGTTTCCATTCCTCCTGACAGTAAAGCATAGCATCTGTGCCAAATCTACCTACTTTTTCTGCCCATACTTTTTTAATATCGCCTTCTGGTAAATCTTTGATGTAATTAGACAGTGCTGATTCAACTTCTTCTTTTTCCTGGTCAGATAACGCTGCTAGCACACCAGCTATATTTGAAGCGTCACTTTCTAGGGTATCGGATAATCGTGAATAATCACGCATTTTAGAAGGTATGGGATTGAGAATAAAAGTTTTTTCTAAAATTGAAATAACAAATAAAGCTATTTTTATCTTAAAGCTAAGGTAATCATTATTTAAATAATTTCCCCCATTTTTATCTAGTGTGATTCCTTTTGCAAAAAATAGATCGAATTGTTCTAATTCAATCAGATTAACACCTGAGCCAACAGATTTTAAACCACTTTTTATACCAGAAGTATAACTTTTAAAAGTAAATGAATTTAACTGTTCTAATTCACTATTTTTATGTAAAATATGAACTTCAATATATTCTCCAAGCACTCTCACTTCAGGTTGGGTTTTTATTTGAATAACATATAAATAATCGGTTGTTTCATCCTCACCCTGCATTAGCACCTTTAATGTAAATTGAGATTCAGGTTTACGTGCAGCCCAGTCTACACCACCTCGAATAGAAGCAAGTGTTTTATCTCCTGCTAAAGCAGCTTCAATATTTTCACCTTGCGCTATCCTTTGCAAAAATTCTAAAGCTTCAACTACATTAGATTTCCCACTGGCGTTAGTACCAATCAGAACAGTCAAAGGGTCAAGTGGAAGTTCCGCATAACGGAAACTTTTCCAATTCTCCAGGATGAGTTGTTTCAACATAATCAACTCCAATACTCTAAACTTTTTCTTACTTATACCAATTCTACGAATACAAAGATCCCCGACTTCTTGAAGAAGTCGGGGATCTGATTCTCTTTTGAATCTACAAAACCTTTAAGTAAGTCGGCACAAATAAACCTAACTATGTAACAGAATGTAAAAACTCCAAAACCCTTGTGATTGCTTCGTTCCACTCCGTTACACTCGCAATGACATATATTGAAATTTTCACGCCGACTTACTTACATCAGTTTCAAATCGGTGTACTCCGCCAAAATATCATCAGATGTGAGAGTATCGCCTTCAGCTTGGGGAGTCCAAAGCACTTCAATGGCTAAAAGTTGATCACCGGGAAGTCCACCAATTCGCCGCAAGGCTTGGCGCAAATCATCAGCACTGTTGATTTCTGGAACTTCAAATTTGCCTAATGTCGCCGCTAATAAGGTGACAATCAGGTATTCCCCAGGACCTTCACTAATTAGTTGGGTGGGGTTGTCGATTTGGTCAGCAGCAGGTAAAGCATCTTTATTCAAAGCTGATTTCAACTGGTTGTTGACATTAGACAGAGTTTCTTCGCTAAACTTGCTGCGTTCTGCTAATGACAGACGGTTAAACTGACCTTCAGCCGCATTTAATTTAACTTGTTGTGTACCACCACCTCCATATACCCAGTATTCTGGATGACGGAGTAAAGCTAAACTCGCTTCTTGCAAAATTTCGGCTCTTCCTTCTGGGGAATTAGTATCAGCAGATTCGGCGATTTTGTTGAGTTCATCTTGCAAACCACGGGCTTGTGCTAACAAACCAACTTGCAAACGAGTTACAGAAACAGCCGGGTTGCTGCTATAGCCTACTTCTTCGCCTTCACCACTGCTAACACGGCGGAAGGTTTGGACAAGGAAGTTAGCGATCGCCAAAAAGATTAAAATGCTAAATATACCACCAAATCCGCCGCCAATACCCCAAAAGGGAATCAAGAACGGAAAGCCGAAGCCACCACCACCGGGATAGTAACCACCACCACCAGGCGCGTAAGTACGTGGTGTGTAGGTACGGCTAGAAGGCGCTCTAAAGCCTCCACCACCGAAGCCACCGCCACCGATACGACCACCACTGCGGGCGGCTAATGCTCCATCAGCATGGCTAAGTGCTAAAGTTAACACTAAGCTGAAGGCTAAGAAAATCTTGAACAGGGGTTTGATGATTTGTTTTAGTTTGTTACGCATAACACAGACACTTGAAAATGTATTACTTATGATTGCTTTCCAGGCTAGTAGAAATCTTATGCTTCCTGGAATCAAGCCAGATCAGAACTAGTGTTTGGATTGGCAGTAGCTCTTTTTAATATTCATTTTTTTTTGCTACATCTCTAATTTACCGCGTCTTATGTTGGTTAGACAGTAAGCGGAGGGGGGATTTCTCTAGTAGATAACCGTACATGAAGCGCCTAACTCATGGCTGGAAGTCACGAGTTTGTACACGGTAGAGATTTCCGCTTACAGGTATTTTCAGGTCAATAGACCACACGGCAGGGGCGCAAGGCCTTGCGCCCCTACTTGGTTTCAACTCAGAACTCAGCACGGGCTAAACGCCCCGCTACCGCTAACAGAACTCAGCACTTTGCTATATATGCCACCAAAAATTCATAGTAATTTTGGCATTTTGGCATTACGTCTTCGGTTATCTAGGATAGTCTATTAATATAAACAAATTTTAGTAAGCTTTGTAGCAGTTTATTAGCTATAACCTTGACTATAATTAGCAACTTTTAGGTATTTATTTCTAGTTATGGTTTGATTCAAATTCCCAATTCTGAAAATTTATCAACCAATCATATAATTAAGCCACACTTCACACAAATAATAAATAATTCCCCATACTTAATGTTCTAAAATATTGCTGAGATATTTGTAATGCATTGGCTCAAAAAAAATGGCATCTTATGTTTTTCAAAGCAATATTTTACAGAGTGGCAATCATGTATACAAATATTTCAGCATTTACTGTGTTAATGACAGGTGGTAAAATTTACTGTCAAGAAATTTGAAAAACACGGAAACTGCCAATCTCAAAGTAGCAGATATCTTCACGCAACAAAGCATCCTATTTCGTCTTTAGTTCATTTCGCTGCACCTGAATTACAGTATCAAAACTTGCATATTATTTGAATTCAATTTATCAAAAGTAGCATGGAAAATATCTCACAACTGCCAACAAAAATCAGAGATCAAACTGCATCTCCTGATATCTTGGTAATATCTCATTTATTTCTGCCAAAAAAGGCAGTCATTGGAGAATATCTCTATAATCGCTGTCTTCAAGATCCAGAACGGGTAGTTGTTTTGGCTGCTGGTTGTGCTGGTGATCAAGTATTTGATCAGGCTCAAAAGTTTCCTGTGCATCGCTGGCCAAATTCTCGATACTGGTTGGGTGGTTTTCTGGGGAGTTTATTTCAGCCTGCTATTGATTTAGTTTGTGCGTTTTTCCTAGCTATCAAACTATATTTGCGTTATCACTACCGTTATATTGAGTGGGGTCACGGTTACGAATTTCCGGCGTTATTGCTATTGAGTTATATTCTACCCATACGCTTTTTTATTCATCTGCATGGTAGTGATATTGTCGATACTGTACACCATCCTGTCTGGCGATCGCTCTTTAAATTGACTTTAAGACGCGCTGAAGGAATTATTTGCAACAGTTACGTAACTCAAGATTATCTCCGCAAGTCTTTTCGCTTACAAACTCCTACCCACGTCATTCAACCTATAGTCAGACCAGAAAAATTTGGTGTGGACAAAAATCCAGGTAATCTTGATGATTTGCGTCAACGGGTGCGGGAAGCGTACAATATTCCCGAAACCGCCATAGTGATTCTTTCTGTAGGAAGGTTAGTCAAGCAGAAAAGCTTCGATCGCGTAATTGAAAATTTACCCCTACTGCTCAATATTGGAGTCGATGTTCACTATATAATTTGCGGTCAAGGGCCATCTGAACCGGCATTAAAAACTTTAGCGCAACGCTTGCGGGTAGACAAACGGGTACACTTGACTGGATATGTCCCAGATAGTGAATTGGCTGGCTATTATGCAGCCTGCGATCTGTTTGCCATGTTAACTTTATTAGATACAAAAGCCTATATCCAAGGTTTTGGCATTGTCTACTTAGAAGCCAGTTACTTTGGTAAACCTGTGATTGCTTCTCGTTTAGGCTCGGTAATTGATATTGTGCGTCATGAAGAAAATGGTCTGCTGGTAAATCCGAAATCTGGATACGACGTTTTTCAAGCTTTCAAACGATTGTGTAATGACCAACAGTTGCGTGAACAACTCGGTCGCAAAGGTAAAGAATTAGCCAGACGCAAAACCCTTCACCGTTCGCTGTACCTTTCTGAACCTATCCCCAATGGTTTATTGAATTAACCACCCCCGACAATGGTAACAATTTCTAGGCGATCGCCTGGCTGGATTTGGGTTTGTGACCAAAATTGACGATGTAAAATTTCAC
Organism: Anabaena sp. CCY 0017; assembly: GCF_963920885.1. Taxonomy (NCBI): domain Bacteria; kingdom Bacillati; phylum Cyanobacteriota; class Cyanophyceae; order Nostocales; family Nostocaceae; genus Anabaena; species Anabaena sp. CCY 0017. The sequence goes on from NZ_CAWUDG010000004.1 coordinate 244,551, forward strand.
CGTTATACTCCACCGCAATTAAACGGGGATTAAAACCTAACTGTTGAAGTAAATCTGGTAAAGGAGTTTGAGACAAGCAAGTACGAGTTTCCCCATTTACCTGGAGGCTAATTTGATTAGACATTTTCAAAGTGTGGAGTGTTGAGACGCGATAAATCGCGTCTGGACAAGAATTGAAAGTTATGGTTTAATCCGATGTAGTTGGGAAACCAAATATTGTGTGACTAGGGTAGGCTGTTCAGCTTCGATGATAGCTCTTACCATCGCGACACGTTCGGCTCCAGCTTCGATCACATCGTTGATATTATTCGCATCTATACCCCCAATAGCAAACCAAGGAATTGAGCTATTTCGGGCGGCGTAGCTGACATATTCTAAGCCGGCTGCTGGCTTGTTGGCTTTCGTGGGAGTTTCATAAACTGGCCCAACACCAATATAGTCTGCACCTTCAGCAATTGCTTTTTGCATTTCGTCAGCATTTGTCGTCGAACGCCCGATTAAACGCTGATGTCCGAGTAATTGTCTAGCCATAGCAATGGGCATATCTTGTTGTCCCAAATGTACCCCATCGGCATCCACAGCCAAAGCTACATCCACACGGTCATTCACGATAAACAAAGCACCATAAGAATGGCATAGTTGCCGTAATTTTGTCGCTTGTTCCAGACGCACAGTATCATCAGTGGTTTTATCACGGTACTGTACCAGGGTTAATCCCCCTTTGAGTGCCGCTTCCACCGTTTTTAACAACGTTTCTGAGGGAGAAGTGACTAGATATAAATGCGATCGCCACAGTAGTTGATGGCGCTGATAGCCCATTAAACTAGTCTCTAGGGCATAAACACGATAGCGCATCTGCTTCAAAGCTTTGCCCATATTGGGATGGTACAGCTTACCGTATTCTTCCAGCACCCGCATTGCTTCTTGGACGCGACAAAAATTTGCTTGTAATAGGGCTTTAATACTAGAGCGTTGTTCTTCCTGGGGATGGGTCAACTCTGTACCGGGATCACCTGGTGTATCTCGCGCCGCCCGCAGTTCAGCAGTATGCCAGTGAGCCAACTCTTGGCGGAGATACTTGCATTCACCCAGTAATTGAGCGTTATTTAACCCAAAGCGACACCATTCTTCAATAATTCGCAAGCCTTCGCGGGCGCGGTCTAGATTGGCATCTAAAATGCGGTAAACCACCTGCTGCATTTGTGCTTTTTGGCTGTTTGACTCGACCATGACAACAACCCTATTATTACTTTCGTTAAATGACGTAATATCCACACTTTTAGACATTTTGATTAAAAATTTTTAGTACGGCGATCTGAAAAATAAGTAGCGATTGACTATATATTTATACATAAATAGCTTAATACATAGCTGACAAAGATTTAGGGACGACTTTATAATATATCTTAAACTGGACAAAAACCATATATGTCAGAACGCACTTGAGTAACAAGCAAGATGCCTTTGTTTGTGAGATGTCAATTGCTCGATATTGAAGAGATATAATTTTAATTGTTACTAGTAAACAATTTTACTTACTTATACTTTGTATTAAAGAGATAATAGGATAATTGCATAACTGAGTGTACCGAAAGCAAATGACCAAAAACAGCTTTTTCTCACTTCGGGTAGTTCTTCCTTGAGTACATTGAGTACAATACCTCCGGCTAAAAAGGCAAATAAAACTGCCACAACTGCCTGATGAATTTTTGTAGATATGCCAATAAACCAACCAATAATTATCGCTATTGCTAACAACCAGCGTCCCATTTTGTCATATATTTTTTGGTGATGTTCACGCAAAGCATGATCATTGACCATAAAATGCAGCGCCATCGCCAAAGAAAATGAGAATAAACTCTGGATACCTGATTCTTCTCGATGTACTAGCAAGTAACCAATTAAGAGATTATAAATAGCAAAAGCACCAATGTGTATCCAAAAGAAATCTAAATAAGTTACATCTGTGTTTGCTATTTTTTGAGGGCGTTGACGCGCTGTTCTCGCGAATCGCTCCAAGCCGTAAAAAACTGTTAAACCTAAAAGTGCCACCAAATAAATATGATGCTCTAAAAAATTCAATATATTTACACTGCTTTGGAATGTTACTTGTGCTTGACTCAATTCTGGCAAAATGTGGATAAAGACATAAGCAACAGATACCCCACTCCCAAAGGATATGTAACGACTATGTAGGATCTTTTTGAGTGATCTTAGTTTACCTGAAAATAAATGTATGCTGGCTAAGGCGATCGCCAAAATCCCAGTGTTCATAGCTTTAGCTCGCTGAGTACCTCAAAGGTAAAGTTTCCGTTGGTAATAGAGGAATCCTATTTGATTTATGAAAAAAATTAAGTATTGTAGGATGCGTTAGCATGAAATCCGTAACACACCATGATTAAGGCTTTGGTGCATTATGCTACTGCTTCAGCACAGTCATTGTCAATTTGTAATCAATATATATAATTATCGACATTCTGGTGCTAAGGGTATAAAACTTTATTGTTAGGACTTATTTAAAGTGAATTTATCTCCTTATGTATTCAGAATATCACCCAGCACAGAGATGGCAATTAAAGCTAAATTCCCAGGTTTACAGGTCAAATTCTTCCCTGAAATCAGTCTTACCTTTAGTTTCTTCTATTTTGTCTTTCACCCTTGGTTTAGGATTGACAGGTGTCACGTTACTGAGTATCAGCCCCGGTAAGGCCTTGGCTCAAATGCCATCGGTGGAAAGCACTGTGTCTCAAGTGAAAGTGTTATTTGTTAATCCCAATGGGGGAAATAACACCTTGGGTAATGGTAGTGAAAGCGCTCCTTTGCAAACAATTACTCAAGCGTTGCGAGTAGCCTCTCCCAATACAGTGATTATGCTCTCCCCTGGAATTTATAGTGCTGACACGGGAGAAATCTTTCCTCTCAAGCTCAAATCGGGTGTTGCTATTCAAGGGGATACTGGTAATAAAGGACAAGGAATTACAATTCAAGGCGGTGGTGGATTCCTCAGTAGCAGCTTTGGCGGTCAAAACGTCACAATTATTGGCGCAGACGAAGCCAAGTTAACTGGGGTAACGGTAACAAATTCTAATCCCCGTGGTTATGGTTTGTGGATTGAATCGAGCAATCCCGTGATTATGAACAACACATTTACTGGTAATACTCAAGATGGGATTTCTCTGACTGGTGATAGTGCGCCCACAATTAGCCAAAATTACTTTCATCGGAATGGGGCAAATGGCATGACTATTGGCGGTGATTCCCAGCCAGAAGTCCGGGAAAATGTTTTTGATCAAACAGGATTTGGAATTAATATTACCCAAAATGCTGCTCCTGTAGTGGTCAGTAATCAAATTCAAAACAATCGCTCTGGGATTATCGTCCAAGCTAATGCTCGGCCGATTTTACGGAATAATTTAATTCAAGGTAATAGAGAAGATGGTTTAGTGGCGATCGCGCAATCAATCCCCAATTTAGGTACTATTGCTGAACCAGGTGGTAACGAATTTCGTAATAATGCTCGCCACGACATTAATGCTAGTGCCACAAAGGAGATAATTCCGGCTGCTGGTAACAATTTGTCCCAAAATCGCATTGCTGGTAAAGTAGATTTCAACGCTCAAACAGCACCCGCAGCGAACATTCCTCAGCGTCGGACTATTGCAAATCGTACCATCCCAAGCAACGAAGAAATTACCTCTTCTGCTTCTGGTCAGCCAAACCAGGCTAATCAGTCCCAGATGAATTATGTGCGGATTGATCCCAATATTGTAGAATTTACTGCTCCCCAGTTACCATCTTCATCAGCAACACCTCCCTTTGGCGAATCACCTCTGGGTAATACTCGCCCAAGTCCGACAACTGCATACTTACCACCTGCTAGAGTTCAGCCTGGTGTACGTTATCGCGTAGTTGTGAATGTTGCAACTGATCAAGAACGAGCCATAGTGCGAAACTTAGCACCAGATGCGTTTCCGACTATCCGCCAAGGTCGTAGAGTTATGCAAGTGGGAGTTTTTAGCGATCGCAATAATGCCGATGAAATGGTCAATATTCTGAATAGTAACGGTTTAAGAACTACACTTGAGCCGTTAAATTGAATCTTCTCAGAGGTAGTATAAAATACAGAACTTCACCCCCAACCCCTCTCCTTCTCCCAAAGGGAGACGCTACGCGAAAGCAAGGAGAGGGGTTAATTTGCAGAAAGTTAAACTTTCACTTTTTGATTGAGGGGACAAGGCATAGTGATTTTTCCTGCCCAATCTGTCAAAGTATTTTCATCTTTGTAATGCCGATGACTTAGCATTAATAAACGCCAAGCTTCTTGGGCATCTAATAAATTAAATTTATCGGCATAATCAGTTTCTAACAACTCTCGCACCTGAACATAATAATCAGAGTTCATGCCTGGGAAAATGTGATGTTCTGTATGGTGTGAGAAATTAAAATGTAACAAGTCAAAAAACTTGTAAACCCGTAATGATGTAGAATTTACCAACGGATCATTAACATCGGTCATCGGACAAAGCAGATGATTAGTATAAATATAAAACATCAAACCTGCATAGCCAATGGCAATGGGTAAAAAGTAGCCTAGTATGAGTTTTAGAGGGTTAAATTCTAAATAAACTAAGATAGCTAGATGAATTATTGACATGAGCAAAATTTCACCCGCAATCGCTCGACGGTCTTTGGCACTAACTGTAAATGCTGCCGGCACATAATCGACAGACTTACTATTAAAAAATAATACCGATGTCAGATTGCGAAAATTATGTACTCCCCATGCCGATGCCATTCCCACTAATAACCAAAAGGGATTGACTTCTAGTGAAGGCACAAATAGATTATGAATCCATTTACCCCAGGTTTTAGACTGTTTATCTAAGTAATTACGATCCGGATCACCCAAGTCATTGGTTTGACTATGATGTACCCGGTTATGAACTGACTTCCATAAGGTTGGCGGCATCCATAACATTGTCAAACCTAGAAAACTGATAACGTAGGCTAGATTTGAGTTTCTAATCACGCTGCCATGCATCAAATCATGGGAGCTAAATAATAAGGCAATTACGCTATTGCCCATAATAATTGTTAGAGGTAAATATAGCCATAAAAGATATATTGACCAACTATCTAAATTATCTGCTATTACCCAGCCCATTATCAAAATTGCTAGGTTAATTACCAGGATAATTAACTTACTTGCGTCGGGTGCAAATGCTTCAGGCGGAAGCTGAGAACGTAATGCTTTCGAGTATGTTACCTGACTAATTAATCTCTGATCAGTATTCAAATTCATGGATGATTGTTACACAAAAACTTTAACCAAATCTTTACCAATATGAGCAGTTTTCGTGCTGATTTAAGGCAAGATGCTTATTCACAGTAACATAGTATGCATTCATCATATTAGAGTAAAAAAAATTTGTGAATTATCCCTACAAGGTTTTTGCACCACGCATATTTTAATTTTGTAGCGGTCGAATATATTTAGTATTTTTACTCTCAAACAGAATTTATATATAGGAATCCTATTTGATTTATGAAATACACGTAGTGGCGTGACAAGCTTAAAATAGTGCATTTGATGTAGGTTGGGTTAAGCGCAGCGCAACCCAACGCTGCCAAGGATATTGGGTTTCCTAACGTCAACCCAACCTACAATTTTTTGCAACATTTTAGCCTTGCCACGCCAGTAGGGTGTGTTATCACGAAGTGTAACGCACCGTCTTCCTTAGATTTTTTCAATAATCAAATAGGATCGCTATATTTATAAAATAGATATTAGTAAGAGTGAGATTATATTAGTTTGAAACATAGCAAACTCAAAATAGAAGAATGCTGAAAATTTCTAGTTAGGATTACCCAACCTAGAATTTATAAATATGAGTATTGAGTTCTTCCTGGGCATAGAGGCATTATCGCTGATCATCTGACATCGCTTTTAGTTTTGACGTAAATGAATCAGAGTGATTGCTGCTTGTGGGAGTGAATTGTCCAATGGGTGGATGATTGGCAGATGGCGGTAGTAGTTTTGTGGACTGGTGAGGTTTTGGTGAAGGAGAATTTTTATGAAAATTATTTTGTGAGTTCAGGCTGGACTGAGTAGCAGAGGTAGCAGTGCTGAGAGTGGAAGATACTAATATATTTTCGACTGGCTTCTCCTCCTCTTGTATATTCCTCGCTTGTATAGTTGCAGTTTGAGTTTGCCTATACCGATTACCCACCATAGCAGGTAAGGGATTAGCTGCAACTGGTTGAGGAATAGATGCTGACTCAGTGGGAATTTGTGGCTTGATAGCAGGTAGAACTGGTGCAGCCAATTCAGTTAAGTTTTCGGGAAACTTGCTACAAATCAGGCGTTCAAATTCCATATTGAAATGATAAATAACCTGTCCTCGCCGTTGCCAAAATGCTAAAATTTGCTGCACTGAAATTCCTTTATAGCGTCCTTGATATAGCGCTTCAACTACTGCCAAGTGGAGCCAATGTACTGGATATTGAGTTTGCCAACGTTTAATTAGCTCACTGGCAGTATGGCCACTGAGGTCAAAGCTATAGTGAGTTAATAGAGCGATCGCTAATTCAGCAGATGTTTGTGAGGCTGTTGTGATCATGGGACTATTGGCTTCAGACGAGGGGTATAAATTGTTTTCCCAGCGCTTATAGCCTATCGTGTTTTTAGCTACAGGATTTGTTACCAAGGATTTCCAGGCTGATAAATAGTGTCTTTCATTTTACTTGGTCAATTGCTGACTGTCTAAACAATATAGGTGGAATTAATGGTTGAGGTTCGCTGAATAGCGACTAATGCCTGATAAACCATTGCGGCTACTTCGGCGCGTGTTGCTTCCCGCGTTGGTACAAGTTGTTTGGGGTTGGGGTAATTGACAACAATTTTTTGCTGTGTAGCGGTTAAAACTGCCGGACGAGCATAATCAGGAATTGTCTGACTATCAGTATAAGTGAGTAAAGCATTGTTATTAGCTGTTGGTAGGGTAAGTCCATTCACTAGGGAGACAATTACCTGTAACCTTTGCACATTTTGAGCCGGGCGGAAGGTGCGATCGCCAAATCCACTGACAAAGCCACTGCTAGCGGCAATTTGTAAGGCTTTATAAGCCCAAAAATCAGGGGATACGTCCACAAAATCAGGTGCGGGGCGTTTGGGTGTGGGATTAAAGGCTACCGCGACTAAAGCTGCATATTGGGCGCGAGTCATGGGTTGATCTGGCTGGTAGCTACCATCAGCAAAACCATGAGTTAAATTCATGCTAGCTAACCCCCGAATAAAGGGTTCTGCCCAATGTCCACTAATATCGGTAAATCCGGGAAGATTAACATCAGGGCTGACTATATAGGGTGATGCGATCGCCTTTTCCTGACTGTTGGCTACCAAGGCTTGATAAATAAATGCTGCTACTTCAGCACGAGTTATATCTCGCAGAGGTTCTAGTTGTTCGGCTTGGGGATAGTTCACCACCAGTAATTTTTGGGTAGCCACGGAGACAGCATTAGTAGCATAAGTGGGAATTTGAGCGCGATCGCGATACACATTTAACACCTGGGGATTACCGCCTGTTAGTTTTAAGCCATTAACTATAGATACTATGGCTTGTACTTTGGTCAAATTTTGTCCGCCTCGAAACGTCCCATCAGGAAAACCACTAATAAACCCCATTTCAGCCGTTTTCAAAATGGCTGATGCTGCCCAAAAGCTGGGGTTCACATCTGTAAATCTACTACCTGAATTTCTGGAAGGTAACTGAAAAGTTTTGGCAATGATGGCCGCATACTGAGAACGATTGATTGGGGCATCGGGAGCAAAAGTGCCATCACGAAAGCCGCTAATCGCACCCCTCCTCACCAATGCTTCCACAAAATCTGCTGCCCAATGTCCAGCTAAATCAGAAAAAATACTGCTGCTACCGGAGATACTGCGCGGATTGTCTTCTAGGACAGCCATAAAATCTACCCTGCCTTTAACTTGGGTAGGATTCAACTGATTACCTGCTGAAACGAGCGGCTTTGATGTGGAGTTCTCTAAATCGAATAGGCTATTATTACCAAAAATATTGCCAGCCGCATCTTGGTTATTACCTAAATCTGGGATAGCTTCACCATTGACTAACATCCCGCCTTGAGTATTTTTAGTAATCAGATTATGACGTAGCACTGGTCTAGCATTCCGAGAAAGAGCGATCGCGGAACGGTTATCTGAGATGGTGTTATCTGCGATTAAGGGGGCAGCAAAGTCACTGATGGCTATGCCCAAAGAGTTTTGATGAAAGACATTCCGCATCACTTCTCCCTTGCTATGACGCGCCATCATCAAGCCACTGGCAGCATTTTGTCTAAACACATTATCCTGAATGGCGGGTTTAGAATTACCAGTAACAAAGATACCTTCTCGACCACAGTTAATTAAAGTATTATTAGCCACATTTGTGACTGCTGATTCAATCCAGACACCCGTGCCTTTAGATACAGGATTAGTGACACTCACACCTAAGAGGCTGGCATTCCCTTGCAATAATAATGTAATACTTTGCAGACCAAAGCTAGGACTTTGATACTCACCACTGCCGGAAATCACAATTCCCGCCCCTTTATTAGCTTCGTTACCGACTACTGTCACCCCCGCAGGAATAATTATGGGAAACACCTCACCATTAGCTGCGCGATAAGTCCCGGAGGTCAACTGAATAATTAAGGGTTTTTTGTTGGCTTTTAAGGCACGGGTAAGACTTTTAAACGGACTCGACCGAGAACCAGGATTGGAATCATTCCCCTGGACAGGATTGACATAGAGTGTGGCAAGGAGGGTAGAGTTCACCATTGATTATTGAGATGTCAAGTTATGACTAATAACTTATACCAATTTTCTATCCACTTGCACTTAACGGATAAGTTTCTTTTTTCTAAAAACACACATTCTCGACCCCTGACATATTAAGGGGTTGAATTTTTCAATCCCACTTGGTTTCAGCAACCCAACTTGATTTTTGTTCTGTGTTAAGCCTCATACAAAGCACCATTTTTGTCTGTAAAAATGCGATTTCCATCAGCACTAGGTTGAGCAATCAAGTCATGGTCTGGATAGTTTACTTGATCATCAGGAGTTCTATCACCAATTTCTAAATAAACTACTATTTCATGGGAGCGATTTACTAATTGGTGTCCATCTTCTTCACCTGATGGGAAACCTGCCATCATTCCGGGTATGAGAATTTGCTCTCCCGTGTTAGTAATTAGTGTGACTTCACCTTTGATGACATAAATAAACTCATCTTGTTTAGTATGCCAGTGTCTGAGAGCAGAACAACTTCCTGGTGTAAGTGTAACTAAGTTGACACCGAAATTTTTCAATCCGGCTGCATTTTCTAACGCCTGTTTTACTCTCCCGCAGACGAGAGGTTTAAATTTATCGGGGTATGTTGAAGTTGTCCAACTGGGTACATTTTCAGGGTTGATGATCATCTGCAACTTCCTACGAACATTCGTTTTAGCTGAAAATTTTATGTCTCCCGTGGTTCTTCGGTCACACCGCCAAGGATAAATCAGCAAAAAATCAGGAGAGCTACTGATGCAACTCTCCAGATCATTAGGGTTCATCTACTTCAGACAGAATAGCTCTTTAGGTGTGAGGGGTGTAACCTCTTTTGCTGCCATCTTTGTAAAGATATGATGAATAAATTGTGTAAAGAACTGATGAATACTTACGTATTCAGTTTTTTCTCCACTAATTCATTAGTTAACTGAGGGTCGGCTCGCTTGTCGGTTTTCTTCAAAACCTGTCCCACAAAGAAGCCTTTGAGCTTTGTATTGCCGTTGCGATACTTTTCTAGCTCTTTGGGGTTAGCGGCGATCGCTTCATCAATGATCGGTTCTAGTACACTAGGATCAGTGATTAACTCTTGACCTGCAAAGGCTTTCTCCGGGGAAACACCAGCAAGTAAGTCTGGTAGCTTTTGTTTTGCTTGGGCATTACTAATTTTTCCTGATTCAATCAGAGTAATTACCTCAGCTAAATGAGGCGGAGTTAAAGCAATCTCAGTAATACTGAGTTTTTGCTTGTTCAAGTAGGCGGCGATATCTTGAGTAATCCAGTTAGCAGCAGCTTTGGCATTTGCACCAGATTTAATTGCAGTTTCAAAATAATCAGCCACGGTGCGGTCTTCTGTCAACACTCGTGCATCATAAACCGAAAGCCCCAAATCACTTTCATAATGATGACGTTTGTAGGCGGGAAGTTCGGGAAGTTCGCTGCGCCATGCTTCTAATTGCGTGTTAGACACCTCAATCGGTGTTAAATCTGGTTCAGGGAAATATCGGTAATCACTGGAACCTTCCTTCACCCGCATACTACTTGTGCGTTGAGAGCCTTCTTCCCACAGGCGAGTTTCTTGGATAATCGGTTCACCCGCTTCAATAGATGCAATTTGGCGTTCAATTTCGTAATCAATCGCCCGTTGAATGGCGTTGAACGAGTTCATATTCTTAATTTCTACCTTCACGCCAAACTGTTCTCGTCCCACTGGACGCACCGAGATATTGACATCGCAACGCAGAGAACCTTCTTGCATATTGCCATCACTGACACCGAGATAACGCACAATTCTGCGGATTTCTTGGGCGTATTCAGCAGCTTCTTCACCAGAACGCAAGTCAGGTTCCGAGACAATTTCTACTAATGGCACACCTGCGCGATTGTAGTCTACCAGAGAATAGCTAGATCCAGAGAGGCGATCGCTTCCCGCGTGTACAAGTTTTCCTGCATCTTCTTCCATGTGCAAACGAGTCACACCAATGCGTTTACGAATTGGGTTCCCCTCAGCATCTACCATTTCGATTTCTAACCAACCATGTTCGGCTATGGGGAGGTCATATTGAGAAATTTGGTAATTTTTGGGCAGGTCAGGATAAAAATACTGTTTACGGTCAAATTTGCTATATTTAGCGATTTGGCAATTCAAAGCCAAGCCTGTTTTTACAGCATATTCCAGGACTTTTTCATTCAGTACAGGTAAAACCCCAGGTAAACCCATACACACAGGGTCGATGTTAGTATTAGGGTCAGCACCGAAAGCTGTAGAGCTATTGGAGAAAATCTTGGTATTGGTACTCAGTTGACAATGGGTTTCTAGACCAATAATCGCTTCGTACTCAGTTTTTACAGTCGTAGCAGCAGTCATACTATTATTGCTATTCATACTATTAATATTAGTTTAGCCGTCTGTCGCTTCCAGGCGGGTATTACGAAAATACCTGTTCGAGAAAGACGGATTTAATCAAATATAGAACCTCACCCCCAGCCCCTCTCCTTCTCCCAAAGGGAGACGCTACGCGAAGGTAAGGAGAGGGGGGAATTTAACCGGAAATCCAGTTCCCCTCCTCGCTTGCGGGGTGGGGTGCAATGATTGCGGCAATCGTAACCAATTAACCAGATTTGGATGTAATTTAATTCATATTCCTAAGTCTTGACGGTTGCAATCTCCATGCTTTTTCTAGTATTTTACGAATACCGCGCAGCAAGTCAATGAATAGCAACACTCGCTTACAGATAATTTTAGCTAACACACCTGTAGGTATTGTATTACCTGCCATTACTCAACTCAATCTACCTAACTGGTGGTTAGCCGGGGGTGCAGTGCGAAATACAGTGTGGTGTGCAGTATTTGGTCAAAAATGTCGTTTATTCATCAAAGACTTCGACATTGCCTTTTTTGATGAAACAGGAGACCGTTCTCAGGAACTAGCAGCAAAGGCAGAATTAACCGCACAATTTCCCAATTATCAGTTTGATGTCAAAAATCAAGCTAGTTTTACCCGTTGGCGTTCTGGGCGCACACCCTACACCAGTACAGAAAATGGAATTGAAAACTGGTTACACACCGCTACGGCTGTGGGAGTTCGACTAGATGCACAAAGGGAATGGGAATTTTTCACTCCCTATGGGTTAGATGATTTATTTGCAGGAATTATTCGACCGACACCAGCACATATCAACAACCCCGACGCTAAAAATAAAGCATCTGAGTTTCTTTCCAAATGTCCTGATTTACAGTCAGCATAAACTCAGCATTCACTCCCCTCTCCTTGGTAAGGAGAGGGGCTGGGGGTGAGGTTCCATATTTATTTCGATATCAATTCCCTAAAACTTTTATCATCAGCAATTTCATCAAAATCAATATCAAAAGCCGCATCTTCTTGATATCTAGGATTCAGTTCAATTGCTTGTTGCAGATTTGCCAAAGCTAATTTCAGTTGTCTTTGCAGCGCATAACAAGCGGCTTTATCATAATAAGCGGTAGCATAATTAGGATTAATTTCTAATGCTTTGTCAAAACTAGCGATCGCATCTTCATCTTCTCCTAATCTTACCAAAGCATAACCACGTTTATCCCAGACTTTGGCAGAATTGGGATTAATATCAATGGCTTTGTCAAAACTAGCGATCGCATCCTCATATCTTTCTAATTCTATCAAAGCCAGACCACGATTTAACCAAGCCACTGGATCATCAGGTTTGACTTGGGTAGCTTTGTCAAAAGAATCGAAAGCTTTTTGCTGTTGTCCTAGTTTACCAAAAGCCACACCGCGATCGCACCAAGCCTGATGATAATCTGGTTGAATTTCAATAGCTCGTTCATAAGAAGCGATCGCATCTTTGTAGCGTTGCAATCTTCCTAGAGTTAAACCATGTTTTAACCAAGCTACATGATTATCACGATCAGCTGCTACTACTTTATCATAGAGTGCGATCGCCTCTTCATATTTCCTTTGAGCAAATAACTCGTCTCCCTCTTGGAGGTAATCATTAACTAACTCTGACTGTTCTGGCTGAATTTCTGCCTTTTCAGGAATAGATAGCGGTTGAATATTCACCAATTGTTCTGGAATTTCTGCCTTTTCCGCAACAAATGGCGGTTCAGCATTCACCAACTCCTGCAAAATTATATTCTTGCGTTCTTGAGCGTCCAACTGCAACTCAGAAAGTTGAGCCACAAAATCCGTCTCTAATTTTTCTAACTTTTCCAGAATCAGCAACTTTTGTTGTTGAGCATTTAATTGTAATTCCGAAAATTGGTCAGTAAACTCAGAACATGATGCTTCTAAATTGGCAATAATTAGCTCTTTCCTGTTTTGAGCATCCACCTGTAACTCAGATAATTGAGAGGCAAAACCTGACTGTAATTTTGTTAAAGTTTCCAAAATAGCATCTTGTTCTTGTTGAGTCTCAGACTGCAATTCAGCTATTTGAGCTTTAAATGAATTCTCCAACTCCCTTAAACTTTCTAGAGTTCTATCTTTCTCTTGTTGTGCATCTACCTGCAAACCGCCTAAACTCTCAAAAATACTATTTTTTTGTTCCTGAGTTTCAAACTGTAATTCAGCTATTTGAGCTTTAAATAAATTCTCTAACTCACCTAAAGTTTCCAGGATTTTAACTTTTTCTTGTTGTGCATCTACCTGCAAACCGCCTAAACTCTCAAAAATACTATTTTTTTGTTCCTGAGTTTCAGACTGTAATTCAGATACTTCTGATTTAAAGAACTTTTCTAATTCTCTAAGATTGCCTATCATAGCATTCTTTTCTATTTCAGCATCCACCTGTAAACTTGTGAAACTTTCAACAGTCTTATCCTTATCTTGCTGAGTTTCAGACTCTAACCTAGAAAGTTGAGAAATAAATTCCTGCCGATATTTTTCTAAATCTTCCAGAGTTATATTTTTTTGTTGTGCAGATGCTAACAGTAATTCATCTAGTTGATGATTTAGCTCAGATTCTAATCTTGCTAAATTTTCTACTGTTCTATCTCTTGTTGCTTGTGCTTCCAATCCTAATTGAGATAATCGGGCAACAAATTCAGACTCTAAATTTTCTTGAATATTTTGAATTTTTGTTTCTAAACCTATCAAAATATTATCTCTTGACCGCAACAGTTCAGAAGTCAAATTAGCTAAACTTTCTTGCTCTTTTTTAATATTTGCTTGCAGAGTTGCAACTTCTTTCTCTAATTCCCGATTTATCTTCTTCGATTCTTGAATCAGGTTTTCGGCATCTTGCTTGACAATAGTTAGCTGATGTTGCAAATTTTCCACCCCCTGTAGCTGCGCCATTGCTCTATGAACAATTTCACGAATTGCCACTTTTCGCAACAGCCAGAATAAAGCAATCACCGCCACAGGAAACAGACTCAATATCACCAACCACACATTGAACAAAACAACCGTGTTATTCAATGGTTGCGCTCCAACAGGTGGAACTTGCTCTGGATTCGGTTGTTGTGCTGGCAACTGAGCCAACTTTTCCGTCTGCTGATGAGATATTATCTGATCAGTCTTGACTTCTGGGGAAACGGATGGCCTGAGTTGTCCACTAGCGATACCAGCAGACAGCAGCAACGGCGAAAAGACAACAGCGCTTTTCAACACTAAAGTCAGGACAATTTGATTTTTGCGCTTCATAAGAACCATCCTGATTCTTGGGTCAATTTTTGAAGTAGCTTGCCTATCTCCAATCTATACCAGAATTCAATTCTGACCCAATAGTTCGCGACGTGCAAGCCCCCAAAATCAATTAAGAAGGATTTCAGCTTTGTAAATATAGAACTACTATTATATAAAGTCCATAACACACCCTACTGGACTGACAAGCCTAAAACAGTGCATTAGAAGTAGGTTGGGTTAAGCGCAGCGCAACCAAACGCTACCAATGATGTTAGGTTTGGTTACGTCAACCAAACCTCCAATTTTTGCAACATTTTAAGCTTGCCACGCCACTACCCAAATTAAAGGTTTTTGGACTTGTGTGTACACCGTGGTTCCTTACGCAGGAGAGACGGTAAGGTTTAATACGAAAATATACAGAGGTAAGCTCTTAGGGTTCAAAGTTTTCCTCCGAGTGGCTCAACCTCCTTAAAAATTAATCGGTTTGGCAAAAATTAATGTCCTTCTGCGTTTGAGCCATTAAAAACTTAATATTTCATACCAAATGATAGACGAAGGATAGTTATGATTGTGTTACCTTAGTATAGTATTGCTTGCAAAGCAAACTATTGAATAACCACAGCGACTAAAGTGACTCGTGTCGCTTCCTTCTCAGGTCTAAAGACACTGAGTTTCCCGTATACCGTATATTTCTATGAAGAGGCAATCATTATCGTAGTCAAAAAACAACTAATCAACTCGCAAATTAAGTCAAGTCAAGTCTACTTGATTGATCATGAGAATAATAACCGTGGTCTGGTTGACACTTCCGAAGCTTTACAGCTAGCAGAAAGTGTAGACCTTGACCTGGTTGTAGTCTCCGAAAGCAAAGACACGCCAGTTGCGAAGATTATCAACTATGGTAAGCTTCAGTATCAAAAGAAAAAACGTCAGACCCAGAGTGCTAGACCCACTGTCAAGGAAGTTCGATTCCGTCCAAATGTGGGCGTAGCTGATTACAATTTACGTATTGAGCAAGCGGCGCAATGGCTGAGTAAAGGCGATTCAGTGAAGTTTGCTATACGTTTGCGAGGTCGAGAACATCAACATCGCGAGCAAGCTGGAGAAATGCTAGACCGCATTGTTGCTGCTCTGAGTGAAGTAGGCAAAGTCCAGTCATTGGATAAACGCTCACTGATTGTTCAAGTCGTTCCTGCTTAAAATAATCTTTTAGGGATATCTTTAATAAGACATCACCTACAGAAAACAAAAGCTGTACATAGGGAATGAGGTTAAATTACCAAAATCCTGATTGATTGCAGCTTGTATAAAGACAAAGTAGGAAATCGAAGAAGGCGCAAGTGAAATCAGATGCAGTTGCTTGGTTCGAGTAGACCAAGAAGCAGATGATTCACTTGCCATATCTATAAAGAAAGTCAACGCCCAAAACATTCTTGAGGAGCGATGTTTTAAGAATCCCCATCGATTTATCGCGGGGAGTGTCAAATCCTCTGACTATCTAAATTGCTGCCTTACGCGAAATCTTAATCTTGAGGCTCATCAGAGATGGCTTCAGATTCGCTTTCAGGTTCGGTTTTGACATTAACTGGAGGTTTAGCGGGTTTGGGTCCACGCGCTAGGGCAGGATTACCTTTTTGCCTAGTGTCATCTTTTAAAGATGATTTTTTTCCCGCGTTAGACGAGCGATTAACAACTGGTTTCAAACTTTTTGACGGAGATTCTACAGGTGGTATAGAATCGGAATTTTCGGAACTGTTGTCTGTAATTGCTTGGGACTGGCGTTCCGATTTTTTGATTGGGCGTTCTACCATTGTTAATTTTTATAAACTTATCTGTATATTACATTGGTTTGGTGAGAACTGGCGAAAAGTGCGCTGCCAAGTATCACAAGGGTTCTGCGGAGTACCCAAGGTAGACCAATCATAAGAAGTTAATCATATTTTAACTATCTACTATATACAGATAGTGAGCTTGTGTGTAATCTTAAGAATATTAGGATTTATTCGGTGACAGTATTTGTTTTGAGTATTGACAGGTGTTCCCTTTTGGTATCTACAAATTTAATTCTCCGAAATTTAAATCTATACACAGTAATAATTTTGGAGACAATCCGATGTCGATTTACGTAGGCAACCTTTCTTACGAGGTTACAGAAGCCGATCTCAGTGGAGTATTTGCTGAATATGGCACTGTTAAGCGGGTTCAAGTACCTACTGACCGTGAAACAGGCCGGATGCGTGGTTTTGCTTTTGTTGAAATGGATACAGAAGCAGAAGAAACTGCTGCCATTGAAGCACTAGATGGTGCTGAATGGATGGGTCGCGGACTGAAAGTGAATAAGGCTAAACCCAAGGAAGACAGAGGTTCCTTTGGTGGTGGTAACAGAGGAGGAGGAGGATATGGTGGTGGTGGAGGTGGTGGCCGTAACCGCTACTAAACTTCACAACTAAAAATTTCATTTAGGGAATTACCAAACATAAATTAGCCAAAATTTGTAGGGAGCATTACGGCATTGAGTCTCAGGGTTTTGCCTGTGTAGTCGCGACTTACCGTCGCCCGGTGCAATATCTGAGCCTACAAATTGGTTGTTTTGTTAGTTGTAATTTTCTGCTCTTACAAAAAAGTCAGATTTTGAATCTGGCTTTTTTGCGTAAATATGGGTTAAATAATAGCTTTTTTCGGTTACATCAGTTTTTATGTATTTGAACCACATCTGTCATCAGGGCGCAAGGCCTTGATGTAGGGGCGGGTTTATTAAAATTATTATTAGTAATTGAGCATATCTGTCATAGCTTGCGTGGCGTAGCCATACCCGCCCCTACTTGGTTTCTACGGGCTAACGCCCCGAACTCAGAACTCAGCACTCAGCACTCGGTGTCCGGGCGGGTTTACTAAGGATTTTGACGAACCACAGACTCACTGCTTAAACCCGCCCCTACCCACTCAGAACTCAGCACTTTTCTATACCTATTGAGGTGGGAATCGCTATAAACATTTCTCAAATGCTACCGTCTATAAATCGACATAGGAGTAAAAGGACTTTCTCTAACTATGACGTTTAGACACAAAGTAGCTTACAGCCTGACATCACTAATCGGTGTCAGCTTAATATTTAACGTTATTGCACCTGATTCTGCCATTGTTGCTGCACCACCGAGAAACCCAGACAAAACTGTAAATTGTGAGATTTTAATCGTGGGGGGTGGACTTTCAGGCGTAGCTACAGCTTACGAGGGTTTACTAGCTGGACGTAGAGTTTGTCTTACAGAAATAACAGATTGGTTGGGAGGACAAATTTCTTCTCAGGGAACATCAGCATTAGATGAACGCCCCACCCAGCGCAGTCGCAAATTTTATTCTCGTGGCTATTTGGAATTGCGAAATCGTATTGAACGCAAATACGGTAAACTTAACCCTGGGGATTGCTGGGTAAGTGACTCTTGCTTTCTGCCTCGTGATGCTCACACCATTATGACTCAGATGCTGAAAGATGCTGAGAGAAAGGGTAGAGGCAAGTTAGAATGGTTCCCCAATACGGTAGTTAAGGATTTAGAAATTACACCTTCTACAGTTGAGGGTGGTGGACAATTAATTAGTAGCGCTATCGCAATTCAACATCAACCAGCACCAGGCGCACCACCTCATAACACCTTCACTTTATCTCAAACCATAGAAGATGCTTATCGCTACGAAAACTCATCTAGGTTTACCAAAAATATTATTCGCTTAGTTCCCCAAAAGAGCCAAGGTAACGCCCCAAAATGGTACGTTGTCGATGCTAGCGAAACCGGGGAAATTATCGCCCTTGCTGACGTTCCCTACCGCTTAGGTATTGACCCTCGTTCTCATTTGGAACCTTCTTCTTCCAGCGCCCAAAACGATCCTTATTGTACCCAAGGCTTTACTTACACCTTTGCAATGGAGGCTACCAAGGAACCGCAACCCCAGAAAATGCCCCCATTTTATTTACAGTATTCCCCATATTTCAGTTATGAATTACAGCGACTAGCAAGCTTTGACTTAGTTTTCACCTATCGCCGCATTTGGAGTCCGCAACAGGGACAACCAGCAACCTTCGGAGGTGTGAGATTTTCTGCTCCCACACCAGGGGACATTTCCATGCAAAACTGGACTTGGGGTAACGACTATCGCCCCGGAACCGCCCAAGATAACCTAGTTTACACTCGCCAACAGTTACAAGCTACTCAACAGTTGCAACCTGGGGGATGGCTGGGGGGACTGCGAACAGAAAGCCTCCGCAAAGGTGAAGAAATCTCACTTTCGTACTATTACTGGCTAGTAGCTGGAACTACAGACTCCCAACTGGGTAAAGGTGTAAAGCAGCAACAAACAAATAACCGCTTTATATCCGGTTTAAATTCGCCAATGGGAACAGCGCATGGCTTATCGAAATATCCCTATATGCGAGAAGGACGGCGGATAATTGGCCGTCCCAGTTGGGGACAACCAGAAGGGTTTACGATTTGGGAAACTGATATTTCTCGCCGTGACTACAACGATGAGTATTATCGCCAGACACTTCCAGCCGATATGTACCGCAGATTACAAGGGACACTGGCAGGCTTGGAAGCAATATCTGTAATTACAGGTAGAAAGCCTCCCGAACAAGTCATGCGGCGGACTCGTTCTACTATTTTTCCCGATTCTGTAGGTATTGGTCACTATGCCATAGACTTCCATCCTTGCATGGAAAAAAGCCCCCCAGAAGCTGCTGGTAATAGAGAACGTCCCGGAGAAAGGCGTGGTGCTGGTCAAGCTTATCCCTTCCAAATTGCCCTCAGAGCCATGATTCCCCAAAAAATCGATAATTTGATTGTGGGAGGTAAAAGTATTGCTACCAGTCATATTGCGGCAGCAGCCTATCGGGTACACTCATTTGAATGGTCTTCTGGCGCTGCGGCGGGAACCACTGCGGCTTTCGCTTTGAAAAATCAAGTTGCACCTTATCAACTGGTAGAGGACTTACCGAGACCAGCACCACAATTACAAGCTCTCAAACGTCTGTTGCAGCAAAATGGCAACCCGACAGCTTTTCCTGATACTTCAATTTTTAACGAAAACTGGGATAATTGGCGTTAGGGTTGCACAATTTTAGATTTTGAATAGTAGGGGCGGGTTCACCAATATTCCGGTTGATGATAAATGATATCTGTAAACCCGCCCCTACCTACTCCGCAGACAATAGACTAGACTAGTTATTTGTAAGTGTAGTTTTGTAAAATTCTGTTGGCTCACTGTTTTATGGTTACAAGACTCTCAGCAGCTGTATATGGAGCGAGTACAGCACCAACGGTCACTCCTGGAAAGACTACTGAAGTTATCCGCAAGACTTATCCGAATTACAAGGTAATTGTTTTAAACGATGACTTTAATACTTTTCAACACGTATCTGAGTGTTTGATGAAATATATTCCCGGAATGACAGGTGATAAAGCTTGGGATTTGACCAATCAGATACATTATGAAGGGCAAGCTATTGTCTGGGTCGGACCCCAAGAGATGGCGGAACTGTATCATCAACAACTACGTCGAGCTGGTTTAACAATGGCACCTTTAGAAGCGGCTTAATTATCATGGGCAAACCCGCAAAAGACGCTTCTGGCAAAGATGGCAGATTAGTCTGGAATCACTCAACTCATCTTTCTGGTCTCATCCCAATTTTAGAACGTCTCTGTCAGCAAGATGGGATTCAAACTGTCACCCCAGGTGTTTTAGGGCGGGCTAAAGGCCATTGTCCAAAAATGCAACTGCGTGTATCTGTACCGATTCGAGGTGGTTATAAAGTCATAGCGCGTCAGGGTAAGACTGTACAAGAGGTTTTTATCCTGACCACTTTAGATCAGGATAAATTTAAAGATACTATTGCGATCGCCATGAAAATAAAATCAGCCTAATAATCTATTGTCCATCGTGCATCGATTCTTGACTATTGGCTATTCTTCCACTTGGCGGACTGAAAATTTGTGTAATGGCAAACTGAGGACGCAAGAGAAAGTTAAGAAATATGACAAAGCGATAGTCATTTTCACAGACATGAGTACAGTTTCCCAGTCCGGTAAAATCAACTTTTCCAGACCAAAAG
The DNA here is from genome assembly GCF_963920885.1 of Anabaena sp. CCY 0017. NCBI lineage: Bacteria > Bacillati > Cyanobacteriota > Cyanophyceae > Nostocales > Nostocaceae > Anabaena > Anabaena sp. CCY 0017. Next base: position 265,111 of record NZ_CAWUDG010000004.1, read on the forward strand.
CACAACAGTAAACCAGCCAGTAAGAGAAGCTCATTCTAAAGAGAATTTTCTCTGTTTCTTCTAGATTATCTTTTGGCTGTTTGCGATCCCAAAGTAATAGCAGACCAGCAATACAAGCAACAAAGGATACAGCAACTACAAATTCGTGGCACATTAAATTCATTGAATGCATTTGCGTTGATCCAATACTTTCCCGATGAGATTCAGTCTAAAGGAATATTCTCCCTATACCCAAAAAATATTTACAAACTGCAATAGAACACTGCAATTAAGTTTAAGTAATGCAACGAAAGGTTGAGTTAAATTAAGTTCAATAATTTTCATAATTTTTAATTTAAATTAAATACTTTTGTAAAGCAAGTCTACGCATCTTATCTTGCTCTTGCCAGTAAAGATAATTAGCCCCAGCCTCATCAGTCCATGCCAACATTTTAGTCATCTAGCAAATTTCGCTCCACCACTTTCCCCTGCTTAAATTAAGCAATAGAACGTTCTAAATGGGCTGCATTTGCCGGAGACTTCAATAAATGCACAGTCTCCATCAGACTATTGAAAAATTCCAGCGACATCACCACGGCATCATCCGCGTCTCTTCTGGTGATAATTCTAATATAACTAATGTTCACAAGCAGCAATACTTACCCAGGTGCTAGAACCATCAGCCCAATGTTCTTTTTTCCAAATAGGGGCATTATGTTTAAGAGTATCAATAGCATAACGACAAGCTTCAAACGCCTCACTACGATGCGGACAACCAACGGCTACTAAGACGCTGATTTCTCCTACTTGCAAACGCCCGACGCGATGATAAATTACTACCCGCTTCACATCAGACCAAGTGGAACGAATATCAGCAGCTATTTGATAAAAAACTCTTAACGCCATTGGTTCATAAGCTTGATATTCTAAAGCAACTACAGGTTGTCCATCGGTTTGATTGCGAACCATTCCACTCATTACGACTACCGCACCATTGGCTGCGTCGTTGGCTTTGGTGTAGATTTCTTCCAGAGATAATGGTGCAAAGGTGATAGCAAAACTATCTTCGGTTTTTGGTTTAATTGTAGAGGTTAGTGTATTGGACATGGTAGTTTCACGCAGAGGCGCAGAGACGCAGAGGAAGAGTAAGAGTTAAGGATATGAGATTAAGCAAGGTTATTTCTTTTATTCAGAAATTTTAATTGATGATACAGACAGCTAATTAGCGGTAAATTTACACCTGCTACTTGGGCTTTTTTTAAGGGGTTGCCGAAAATTGCTTCTACTTCTAAGGGTCGGTGTTCATCATAGTCAATTTTCATGCTGGTACGGTAAGGTTTCATTTTGAGTGTGTAATTCAGCATGGTTTGAATGAATTTGTCAGGAATGATACGCCCGGAACTTTTCGCCCCAGCTACTACTTCACTCTTAGGCAAAAAGTGGACATTTAAACCAGATTGTTGCAATTTAGCGCCATAAAACCCACCTAATGCACCAGTTCCGAGGATGGCGTACTTGCGATCGCGGAGCAGTCCGAAGGAATCGCACATTTCTTATATACAGGATTGTCTAAGAATAATCATAAAGCGATGTCTGATCGCCCCATCTACAGTTAACTTTTTGTAATAAAATTTTAAGTTATTACATAATATTTTAAGAATTTGGACATAATAAATGATCCTGTTTGATGTATTTTTACAGTAGGAATTGAACTCAGGTAAAAATTACCCAACTTAATTTAAAATTATCTAATTATTACTATAAATAGTATGAGAATAGGGCTTACGCATTGACAATAAATACCAAATATGTGTAACACTAAAAAGCACATATTGCGTAGGGGTTTAGCATTGCTAAACCCCTACAACACGGGTATATTTACTATCAACATAATCATTTTTCAAAGCCGGAAATTGGCTATTTTGGTAACTGCATACCATGATGAATTTGTACAGTGCGTAAGTCCTAGAGAATTTCTGGAAAGAGTTTAAATTATGTTACATAAGTGGAGTAATCACTTTAGCGGTGTGTTAAGGTGAATTCAAATATCTAAAAATATGTTGATTTACTATTTTTAAGGTATTAACATTAATCCCACTAAATTAATGCTTGATTTCAACGCCTTAGCTGAGTTCTCCCGTACCAATTGCACAGGTATTTGTGCATTTCTTGTCCCAGCAAACATAATTGCCACATCGTTGACAATTATCCTCACAGTAATGGGTCGTCCAATACATCAAGTGTGGAAGTCTGTAGGATTTGCTACTATCTTCGCTTTAGTGATGGTACTGCACGTATTTACTTGGTTTATGATTGGCGTGGTAATGCTGCCTACTTATATATTGTTGTCTCTAGCCATCAGCTGTTTGCTGACTAATTTCGCCGCCATCCTTTGGCACAAGTATCAAGTTAGGCATAATAGTCAGACTCAAAGCGCTTAAAACCTGCACCTAAATATTTATGGTTGGCTTTTGGGCAATAATTCGCCACGCTTCAGGATATCCAAAAATTAGGCGTTACTGAACTGGAATCTGAAATGCCAAAATAACATTTCTTTAATTCTTGTTCTCTGCGCCTTTGCCAGAAAAAAATTTATTATCAGTTTAAATAGTTAAAAATAGAAGATCCCCGATTTCTGCAAGAACTTAGGGATCTGAAGCTTGTCTACTTTGATAACTATAGTTTTTAGTCAAGATGGTGAGATTGCTTCCTTACGTCGCAATGACAAAAACTCCGCTTTTCATGATGGACAAGGTTTAAAGCTTTAAGGAATTATAGCAACCGCCAAGGAGGTTAGGAAATTGTTGATTGCTGAAAGCCTTGATGTAGGGGAGGGTTCATTAAAATTATGATTAGTAATTGAGCATATCTGTGATAGCTTGCGTGGCGTAGCCATACCCGCCCCTACTTAGTTTATACTCAGCACGGGCTAAACGCCCCGCTACCGCTTTAAGCGCAGCCATGCCCGCAGGGCTTTACAGCACTCAGCACTTTGCTATATCCCGATAATTGTGTATGCTGCCCAGTAGTAAGGATGACTATAAAGTTTCTTATCGGGAACCATCTTACTACTTCTATATAAATATGTTGCTAAATAAGCTTTGATTCTTAAATCATCAGGATCTAGATTATTTAGTAAGTTTTCATACCATTTGGTGAGGTCAGCCGCAGTTAACTCTTTTAGCCATAATGTAGCTTCGGCTAAGGCAATAACTGGTGAAATATTAAGATGTAACCTTCTATAGAACTCAATCATCACTAAGGTGCTGGCAGATGATTCTACAGTCCATCTGGTACTTACGACGTGGGGTACTCCTCCACAGATAAAGCCGTTGGCTAAATCCATATATTCGGTAGTAATATTTTCGTTTCTAGTCCTGACTGTTTCACAAGCCGAAAGTGTCACCAATTTGTAAGTACTTAGATTTCTTTGGCAGAGTTCTTCTAAGATGATTTTATCTTCATCTACTAATATCAATGCTGATTTCTTCGGTTCATTGTATTTGTTGATTACACACCCAGCAAAATGAAAAATATTATTATGGTCAAACAAGGCATTTAATACTTCATTTTTGGTAGCGTTAGTTCCTTGGATGCGGTGAGGATTATTGAACATCTGGCTAATAATTTCAGATTCCAATTTAGCAAATTTGGGCGGGGCAGAATTTGTGCTGTTGGGGTACTCAATACTCAACAACATTTGATGGGGCAATTGCCACATACTTTCAGCTTTGACATACAAACCTTTTTGAACACTCGGCAAATAGCTAATTGTGAAATTGTTTGCGGGTTCTTTCTGGAAGGGAGAAGCAAGATTAAACAGAGTATGGAGAGGTAATCTATGTAAGTCGCGGTGGGGAATTAAAACTAGTTGGGTGATGTCTTCTAGTTCTTGTGTAATTGTGGAAATTTGGAGAATATTTTTGAGTTGCAACAGCTTTGCTTCCATATCCACTCGCCAAGGATGGTTGCTTTTGCTGTGTTGGTCTTGGGCTTGACTCAGATATTCTTCGTATTCCTGCTGCCAATCTTCCAGCCAATCTTCAAATTCTATTAAGCGTCTCACCGCTTCTGGTAGAGGAAATTCATGAACAGGCTGGGCGTTTTCTTGTAGGTCTATTGTGCCTATATTTTGGATGGGAGTAAATACCAAAATGGGTGATGGGGCTTGGTCTTTGATAATGAATGTATGTAAGGCGACTGGGCTAATATGCCAGTAAATAATTGCTGTGTGGGGATTGAGGAGTTGTTGAACTGAACTGTAGTAATGTGAGTAAATCTGTTCATGCCAATCAGATAGTAGCCAAGTTAAACAAGAATTTTTGCCCTGTTCCGCCATTTCCCAGGCTTCTACTAAGTCGCCGTACTCTACAGCTAAATCTACTTCTAATTGACCAATTCCGGCAAATTTGAGCGCTAGCTGTTTTTTGCTTGCATCAGAACGAGTTGATTCGGTTAGTAGTTGTGCTAATAAATCGGCGGCTAGTTGCTGTAATTCTTGTGCTTGTGCTGTTTGACCTATACCTAAAAGTGTTTTAATCAGAGATTGCACAACTTCTAAATGCAATTCTGTAAAATCTCCTGTGGTCAGGGTTAACAGGGCTTGATCGTACTCAGCTATGGCTTGACACCAATAATTACGAGAGGCGGGGGATTTTCTACCTCGTTCGTAATAAGTATTACCCTTTGCTATATGCAATCTCCCCCAACCTTCTGGGTGGGTATCTGGGCGAATATGTTTCAAGCCTTCTTCTAAGCTGGCTATTTTACCCTCATAGCCGCCCTGCTGTAAGGCAGGATTTTGTGTGGAGATGCTAGTTAAGGAATTTAATGGTGTCTGGTTAGTTAAATGACCAGCCGCAGTTCCTCTACCAATCCAAGCTTCCCAATAGTCAAGTTTAATTTGTAAGGCGTTGTCGTAGGTAACGACTGCTTCGGCAAACTTTTCTAAATGAAACAATGCTACTGCTTGATTGTACCAAGCTAAGTGAAAGTCGGGTTTGATAGCTATGGCGTTGTGGTAGGACGCGATCGCTTCTTCCCTCTGTCCTAAGTTGTCTAAAGCTATACCTCTGTTATACCAGGCTAAGTATAAATCTGGATGCTTGGCCAGGGCTTGATCCCAGGAGGCGATCGCTTCTGACCAACTTCCCAAATTAAATAAGACTACACCCCGGTCAATCCAGACTTCATGGAAATCTGGTTGAATTTCGATGGCTTTGTCGTAAGAGGCGATCGCTTCTGTATATTGTTCACTAACAGCAAAGGCTATACCTCGGTAATACCAGTTTTCTGGGTCTTGTGGTTCCAGATCCAGGGCTTGGTCATAGCTAGAAATCGCCTCGCTAATTTGCCCTAACTTCAATAGGGCTAAAGCCTTGCTAGACAAAGCTTCTGGGTTCTGGGGCTGAATTTGTATAGCTTGATTAAAAGCGGCGATCGCTTCTTCATATTGTCCTAATTCGCCTAAAGTCCCACCCCGGTTATACCAGGATTTGTAGTGATTGGGTTTGATGGCGATGGCTTGGTCATAAGAGGCGATCGCCTCGGCAAAATATTGTAAATGGAATAAAGTCAAGCCCCTGTTAAACCAATATTCCAGCACATCAGGTTTCATTTCTATGGCTTGGTTATAAGAAGCGATCGCTCCTACCAAATCACCTGTTCTGGCTTGTTGAAGACCTTGATAGAACCAATCTTGCGCTTGAACGTTAGGTTGATCAGCCGTAATAGCTGGTATCCGGTTAGTAGGTGACAAATTAGCCGCTAACTGCTGCACTAAATTGCTACTCTGATCCAACTTCACCAACAACTCATCAAAGGTATCCATATTCGCCAAAGACTGACCCCCATTTCCAGGAGAAGATATGATTGCTGCTTCAGGTGCTGATTTGATGATCTCAGCTTTGTCTCCTGCCAAATCCCATGAAAGTTCGCTTAAATTGCCGATGACATCTTCATCAGGCGGAGTTAGGGGTGATGGTGCGGCGGTAGTTTCTTCAACAGAATATTCCCAGATCCGTTCATCTGCATTCTCTGTCAATATTTCTGAAGGAGAATCAAATTGGGGTGCGGCTGCGGTAGTTTCTTCAACGGAATATTCCCAGATCAGTTCATCGGCATTTTCCGTCAATATTTCTGAAGAAGAATTAAATTGGGGCGCTGCGGCGGTAGTTTCTTCAACGGAATATTCCCAGATCAGTTCATCGGCATTCTCCGCCAATCTTTCTGAAGGAGAACCAAATTGGGGCGCTGCGGCTGTAATTTCAAATTCTTGGTTTATAGCTTCGCCACCCAAGCCATCAGACTCCCATAACAATTCGCCTAAGTTACGTATTAACTCCTGTCCTGGTGAGTCTAGTGGGATATCGAGCATTTCAGAGGTTGTGCTTTCACTTTCTTCCTCTTCGTCATTCTCAACCAGTTGCCCTGTCAATAACCGGATACCAATGTCGTAAGAAAGTTCACCAACCTTACCAATGCCCAGTTCGCCTAGTTCCATCATTTGTGTTGCTAACTGATGATTAGGCGCTGGTGATAAAAGCAATTTTTCGCCAAATGTCAGCAGCCAATCGATCCATCTCTCAACACTGATCCGATCCTCCATGCGTTGGAGATAATCAATTGCCCATTGTTGTCCTCGTCCCTGCTGTACGCCTGCCAACAACTGGGTAAATAAAACTTCCAGATCCCCATTAGTTAACTCAGGTGGTTGTTGTGCCACCTCTAATCCCCTCGCAGCCTTTAAAGAACGACTCTGCTTGTCACCAACGGGGTACTTTGAAAACTTGTTAAGCCACTGCAATAGCTGCGTGAGCATCTGCCATACTCTTGGATTTGATCTCTCCTAGATTATTGTAGCCATCGTTGTGCTAAAAAACTCATTTATTACGTAAAACCCACCGGAATTAAATAGGTTTTCGGCTATCTGGTTATAAAAAGTATACAAAACTTTGTTATTTCAGGACTTGAGACTGGGAAGAGGCAGGGGCGCAGGGTGCAGGGAGCAAGGGGGAGTAAGAAATTACTTTAAACTTCCGGTTAATTAACGCTCTTTTATTACTCTCGTCATATAAAAATCATAAACCCTTATTTTTTATGACTTTGATCAATTCAGACGTAGGTTGGGTAGAGGAACGTTAACGTAGTTTGCCGAAGGCGTAACCCAACACCCACAATCCTTGGTTTCGTTGGGTTACTCTACGAGAAGGCTACGCCTACACAAGGCTTCAACCCAACCTACTCTTTTTTCTTTCATCAGAGTCATAAAAGAGCGTTAACAACCATTCCTATTCTCCCCTGCACCTTGCACCCTGCCCCCATTCCTCTTCATTGACTCGGAGCATGATATTGATTGATCAGTTCCTGAATAATTATTTGGGGATCATCTGTCTCAATTGCCAGTTGCTGGGCAATTTGCTGGCGTAAACTCTGATCCTGCTGCAACATGACCAACAACTCATCTAGGGTTACAGTTTGGGTTGCTTCATCGTTTGGCGAATTTGCTTCCTGATTTATTTCCTCTTCTACTGGGTAATCATCTTGGGAGGGTAAAGTGGTATGGACTGCATCTGGCCCGTCATATTCCCAGATTGGTTCGCCTTGATTGCGTGTCAACAACTGCATTCCAATTTCATAAGCAACATCTCCCACTTCACCAACCCGCAAATCACCCAGTTGCACTAAACGAGCAGCTAATTCATTATTAGGTGTCGGTGATGCTAGCAATCTTTCGCCAAAACGGCGTAACCATTCCACCCAGCGTTCAGTCGAGACTCGATTTTCAATATTATGTAGCCATTTTTGCGCCCAATCTTGTCCTCTGGCTTGATGCACGCCTTCTAGAAGCTCTTTGAAGAGAAATTCTAAATCAGTATCGGTTAGGGGTGGCGCTGGTTTGTCTGGCGTATTATCCCCCAGATGGGAGGAAGTTCGTTTTCCCCCAAACAAGCTGCGAAAAAGACCTTTGAACCATTGAATCAGCCGCCTGAGCATTTTTTTACACCCTTGAGTATTGTTGACTAAAATTTGTAGACGAGAAATCCTGTGTTTGTTCTAAGATATGACACATACATAACTCCTGTACAAAAGCTTAAAATAGTGACATCCCAAATTTGACTGGGTGCTGCTAACCAAAGTTGAAAGGCACTGAAGTCTTCCATCCATGTCTTACGAACCGCTCCACCACAAGTATCGCCCCAAGAGTTTTGCTGAACTGGTGGGACAAGAGGCGATCGCTACTACCCTCACCAACGCGATCCACACTGCTAAAATTGCCCCTGCCTATTTGTTTACAGGCCCCAGAGGCACGGGTAAGACTTCTAGCGCCCGGATTCTGGCTAAATCTTTAAATTGTCTCAACAGTGACCAACCCACTGCTGAACCCTGTGGAGTGTGTGATGTTTGTCAAGGCATTACTAAGGGCTATTCTCTCGATGTGATAGAAATTGATGCTGCTAGTAACACTGGTGTAGATAATATCCGTGAGTTAATTGAAAAGGCGCAGTTTGCCCCTGTACAGTGTCGCTACAAGGTTTACGTGGTCGATGAATGTCATATGCTCAGTACGGCGGCATTCAATGCGTTATTAAAAACACTCGAAGAGCCGCCAAAGCACGTAGTTTTTGTTTTAGCGACAACAGACCCGCAGCGAGTCTTACCAACGATTATTTCACGCTGCCAAAGATTTGATTTTAGACGTATTCAGTTAGAGGCGATGGTTAATCATTTAAGTGCGATCGCCTCTAAAGAAAATATTAATATTACTGCTGATGCTGTAACTTTAATCGGTCAAATTGCTCAGGGAGGATTGCGAGACGCAGAAAGTCTACTGGATCAATTAGCTTTGACTGTGGGTGAAGTCACACCAGATAAAGTGTGGGATTTAGTCGGTTCGGTGAGTGAACAAGACTTAATTGCCTTATTGAATGCGATCGCTCACAATCAAGCAGAAGGAGTTTTAGATTGTAGCCGGAAAATCCTCGATAGTGGACGAGAACCGCTAATTATTCTGCAAAATCTCGCCGCCTTATACAGAGATTTGCTCATAGCACAAACAGCAGCTAATCGCCAGGATTTAGTGACTTGTACTCAGCAAACCTGGACAGCGTTGCTGGAATTGTCCCAAAAATTCGACATGAGTACAATTTTGCGGGGACAGCAACACCTACGCACAGCAGAAGTGCAAATTAAAAATACCACCCAGCCACGCTTATGGTTGGAAGTAACACTACTAGGATTATTGCCGAGTGCAAATGTTCAAACCCAAGCTGCAAGCACACCTCAGCGAGTAAATACGCCTGCTGTAGCTCCAAATTATTACCCAGTTGCTGCTGCACAACCTCAGCCTACACATCACAATCAGACGGTTAACCCAGTATCTGCACCTCAGCCCACAAATCACAATCAGACGGTTAACCCAGTATCTGCACCTCAGCCGACACATCACAATCCGGTTCATCCAACCCCAACCACACCAGAACCTCAAACTCAAGCACCCGCACCTGTAAATAGTGAACCTGCACCACAAGAAGTTACTACACAATCAGGGTATGACTTAACTCAAGTTTGGCAGCAAGTGCTTGAATATCTGGAAAATCCCTTAAGTAAAGCCTTGTTTAAGGAACATGGACGGCTATTAAACTTCAACCACGGTATGGCTGAGGTGGGAATGCCTCCAAATTTGGTAAAACCGTCGATGAAGAAACAAATAACTGATATTGAAGTTGCCTTTATGAAAGTTTGCCAACACAAGGTGACGGTAAGCTTAGTACCCAATAAATCCAAAATTGCTGCTGTAAATGGGGATAGCCCACCAGTTTCATCACAAAATCCTCCTCCTGTTCAGCAACCACCAGCACCCAACTATAATCAGCAAATTCAATCCTTTGCACCAGCTACGCCAGTTACACCAACACCAACACCAGTAGCAACACCAGCCAAAACCGAATCAACGACGAGTGCAAATAGGGTGCAAACCTTACCCCCGCAACAAACACAAAGACCTTTGGCTGAATGGGAAACTGATGAAGTGGCGATCGCCGCCAAGCGTCTAGCGGATTTCTTCAATGGTCAAGTTATCCGCTTTACAGACGATGGAATAGATTCGCCTGAATCTATGGCTACATCTGAGGGCTTGGATGAACCAGAAATAGATGATGATTAATCATTGACTCTTGCCCAATATTTCTGCCAAAAAATTCGAGTCGCCACGAGGTGACAAAAGAAGAGAAAAAAACAACGCGTGCAAAGGGCAAGAGAACAAGAGTATAAAGGGCTACTGAAAAATCCTGCCGACGGCACAGACAACATTTTTCTCGAAAAAAAATCCAAAATTGAGAATAAATTCTGAACTTTGGATTTTAAGATTTGAAGAAAAGTATAGGGCGACTAGAAGTCGCTACTACACAAGCAAAGTACACCTGCGTGGACTAGTTTTTAACCCGCGCAGGTGGTCACTGAGCTTGCCGTTAGCGTAGCGTGGCGTTAGCGTAGCGTGGCGTTAGCCATAGTGCGGGTTTTGTTTGTATAGCCGCGACTTCTAGTCGCCAGGGCTAATTTTATGAGTCCCCGCTACCCGAATGCACGGTTTTAATCCATTTCAAACGCTTTGGTCTGACAGACATCCGAGCAGTGGTAGCACACATGACTACCAACCAGTGCAACATATATAAAGAGCCACGCAGCGTTTGTAGCAGTAATTGAAAAGAGGTAGAAATATTAAATTCCTTATCTTGACGTATACGCTTGAGACCGGCAAACATCCCCACAACAGACATACTGACTGATAGTGTAGTTACGGGGCCTAACATTGGTAGACGATGCCGAGCGATCGCCATTAATATATCTGGAACTGCTGCCGTAGGTAGGATATACATAGTGAACATAAAGATCAGCATATCCCAGGTTTTCCGCACACCCAGACGGTTTTTGAGGATGAGATCCCAATAATCTAAATAGCGCTGATACCCACCTTCTGCCCACCGACTGCGCTGATGCCAAAGAGCGATCGCATTTGTCACCCCTTCTTCCTGCACAGCTGGGTATAATGTACATTCAATGTCCCATTTGTCAAGATGTAGGCGCAAAGTCATATCCAAATCATCGGTGATGGTTTCTTCATTCCATCCCCCAAAACTTTCCAAGGCTGTACGCCGGACAAATTGACCATTTCCCCGCAGTTCACCAATCCCACCGATGGAGACACGTTGTTGCTGAAACCAGGTATCTAAAGCCATTTCAGCCATTTGACCCTGAGTCCAGAAATTTTCCTTGGCGTTGGCTATGGCTTTTCGCACCTGCACCGCCCCCACCTTTTCACGTTGGAATAAAGGTGCTACCTGTAGCAGTAAGTCTGGTACTACTTGAGCATCAGCATCAAACACTGCCACAATATCGCCCTTAGTCAATGGCAATACCTGATTCAAGGCTCCTGATTTGCCACCACTCGCTTCTGGAGAGCGCCTGAGAACCTTGAGTTGGTCATATTTTTGGGCTAGTTCCGCTAATAACTGCGGTGTCTGATCGGTGCTATTATCGTCAATAATCCAAACTTCAAACTGCCCATCTGGATATTCTAGACTACAAAGATTCTTGACTAATTTACCAATAACTGCTTCTTCGTTTTTGGCTGCTACTAACACAGATACAGAGGGCAAATCTCCCTGCATTTCTTTGCTATAGCGCCGGGGTCTAGCAAATACCACCACTAAAGCGTGGAATCCCAGGAGCGTAGTCAGTCCTAGAATAAATATTGAACCCCAAGAAGCTAAATGCAGAGCGATCGTACCGCTCCAAACTACAGTTAAAACCAGAGCGGCTTTGCGTCTACGTCCTTGAAACCGGGATGGCAGAGACATGGGATCTACCTCTACCACTGACTCCTCCTCATCTGCCGATGGGTCGGATAATAGGGAGTTAAGTTGGTCAAGCTCGTCGTAATAATCGTCTTCGAGCCAGGAATTCGCTGGCATAGGTTAATTGATTTAAAAACCAGTATTGTTATTGTTATACATCTGAAAATAGCAGGATATTCCACATTCAAACTCTCAATTTGCACCGACTATGACAACCGCTAAGATGAATCACCGATTGCAGCACAGTAAGTACAAGGCAGAAGCAGTTTGCTGTAGATAAAAACTGCGATCGCATGATCCAACACCTAAAAGTGCAGATTTTTGCTTTTATTGCTCTAGCTTCTGAGTTAAAAGCCAATGCAGCCCCATTGTAACCGAAATTTTAACGCCTCGCGGAAGTCCCCACTTTCAATGTACTCATAATGCCACCTTTGTCTCCACTCCTTACCCAATCCAATACCTGACTGTGAGCAATGCACATTTTTAGGGAACAATATTCATAACTAGGACTTACGCACTGTACAAATTAATCATGGTATGCTTTTACCAGAATAGCCAATTTCCCGCTTTGAACAGTAATTATGTTGATAAATATACCCGTGTGGTAGGGGTTTAGCATTGCTAAACCCCTACGAAATATGTGCTTTTTAGTGTTATACATATTTGGTATTTCTTGTCAATGCGTAAGTCCTAATAACTTAATATCCATGATTATCAACTAACTTGAGGAAGATTCAACGATGTCTATTGAGCAACTCCAGCCTGCCAGCCAACAACAAGCCAACGTTTACTTACCTTATGTTCAAAGTGCGAAGCGTAATTTTTTACCCCTAGCCCTGAGTCTCTATCAAAAAGGTATTTTGGAGGGACATCGCAAAATTGAGGCTAGTGAGAGTATTCCCTTTGTCGCCTCTTGGAATGTTGCTACCTTGCCTTCAGATTTAACTCGTTGCCGAATACAGTTTGAGGGGAATGCGGAACTTAGCTATGAGGTGATGATGGCAAGTTTTGAATTTATGAGTTTTTTAATTGAACTGATGGAAAATCATAAGCGCCATCGCCTGACTGATTTTCCCCAAGCTTTTTACCGCAAAGTATTACGTATAGACGAATAAACAAAATCAATACAGACCTAAAAAAAGTACATTTTGGCAAATTCTGCTTTGTCAGCACTCCAGCCTGTTGCCGGAACCAACTAAAATTAGGAAACACCTAGCTTGGTTCTACTTCCTTTTGCAATTAGGAGTGCATTTGTGCCAAAATCTGCTAAATGTTTGCTGATTGGCTCAACCGAAACTTATAGTGGTAAATCTGCTACAGTTTTGGGTTTATCTCATCAGCTACAGCAAAAAGGGCTAGATATTGCCTACAGTAAACCGCTAGGCACTTGTTTTAGTGCGTCTGGCGAAACCGTAGTTGAGGAAGATGTCCAGTTTATTGCCCATAGTCTGGGCTTGCCGACCAACCGTGTGGCTGCCACAATGCTGGCTTTGGATGAGATTAATGTCCAAAAACGCTGGCGAGGCGAAGACAAAACCGATTATCGGCAACTCTTAAAACAGCAATATTTGCAAATCTCCCAAGGAGATTTAGTGTTGCTAGAGGGGCCTGGTGATTTGACACAAGGTCATCTGTTTGATTTGTCTTTGTTACAGGTGTCCCAAGCATTAGATGCGGCTGTGCTATTGGTAGCTCGTTATAATTCGCTGGGTTCTGCTGATGCGTTATTGTCGGCTCAACAATATGTAGGCGATCGCTTGATAGGAGTTGTGATTAATGATATCCCTCCCGAACAATTAGAAATAGTTGACGCTCAATTATGTCCGTTTTTAGAAAAGCACGGCATTCCTGTATTAGCAACATTGCCGAAAAGTGACTTACTACGCAGTGTCAGCGTTGGTCAACTGGTCAACCAGTTAAATGCTGACATTCTCTGTCGTCGCGATCGCCTGGATTTGATGGTGGAGAGTTTGGCAATTGGCGCGATGAATGTCAATTCGGCTGTGAAGTATTTCCGCAAACGCCGAAATATGGCCGTAGTCACAGGAGGCGATCGCGTGGAAATTCAACAAGCCGCCCTAGAAAGTTCTACACAATGCCTAATTTTGACCGGACAACTCCCACCACCCGCTTTTATTCTCAACCGGGCTGAAGAGCTAGAAATCCCCATTTTATCGGTTGATTTAGATACCCTCACTACTGTGGAAATTATTGAGCGCACTTTTGCTCAAGTCCGAGTACACGAACCAATTAAAGTTCAGTGCATTCGCCAGTTGATGACTGAGCATTTTGACATTGATCGCTTGTTATCTAAACTCGGCTTAACTCCCGCCGGGAGATTAACTTAACCACCCACACGCCTGATAACAAACGGCAACAGTAGCGGTTATACCCTTACCAAGCCTAAGTCAATGAATCAATTGGTGTAGCCTAGATATTCAGTTAATGAAGCCAACATCAGGAAAATGTAGCAATATGTAACTCAAGTTGGCTTCTCACTTACACTCTGTTTGGTAGAATAGCTTGGTTGTTTAATCTGATTACATCCCCTCTTTGAGCCAGTCAACAGATATTACCAAACTCGATACATTAGCGCAGGAACTGGCGACCATCCAGCAAACGGGTTCTAAGCGAATCGCCTTGCTGGGTTCTCGCCATGTGCCAATTACGCATCAGAATCTCATTGAAATGATGACCTACGCCCTGGTTCTATCAGGGAATCGGGTAATCACCTCTGGAGCTACAGGTACAAATTCAGCTGCCATTAAGGGAGCAATGCGGGCAGATCCCAATTTATTGACGGTGATTTTACCCCAAAGTTTGTCACGCCAGCCCCAGGAATCACGCCAGCAACTAGAGCAGGTGATGCATCTGGTGGAAAATCCCAGTAATGATAATCTGTCTTTAGCTGAAGCTAGTTATATTTGTAATAAGGAGATAGTTTCTCGCTGTCAGCAACTGATTTGTTTTGCATTTCACGATAGTCGGACTCTGCTCCAAACTTGTGGAGATGCCGAAGAACAAAGAAAAGTGGTAACGCTTTTCTATTTTGACTAAAGTGCAGTAAGTCCTCGCCCAGGTAATGATAGATATAGGAAACTGCGAATTGGTAATAGGTAGTTGGGTTAGCCAAATTACCTGTTACCTATTAATCACAGTTAACTAACAACTACTATTGATTGGTTTAATCATGCGATCGCAACTGCCTGTGTCTGTTATTTTGTTGTATTCTATTGCTGCTGCTGCCGTTCTGATTTATCTGCCATTTTTATTGGTAGCTTATGCTCGTGTGCAGATTGGATTTGAGGCGCTAGCTACTCCTCGCGCCAAGTTTGATAAATTGCCCCCCTATGCTCAAAGAGCCACCTGGGCGCATCAAAATTCCTTTGAAGCATTTATGTTGTTTGCCACCGCAGCATTGATGGCTTATGTTACTGGTGTTGATTCTTCTACAGCAACAGTAGCAGCGATCGCCTTTGTTGTGGCGCGTTTGCTATACTCAATTTTTTATATTTTGAATATACCTTTATTGCGATCGCTAATGTTTGCCATTGGCTCTCTTGGCTCTGCGACTCTAATCACCTTGAGCATTATCCAAGCTACTAATTGAGTAGAAAGTGGAGAGTGGGTAGGGGCGGGTTGAAGCAGCAAGTCTGTCAGGGAACGAAATTCTCAATAAACCCGCCCATGCAGGGAGTTTTGACTTTTAACTTCCGCCCTGGGGTTCTCCAATCTAAAATCTAAAATCTAAAATCTAAAATTGTTTATGGCTTCTACATATTCCTTTGACATTGTAAGCGACTTTGACCGACAAGAATTAGTGAATACTATCGATCAAGTTGTGCGAGATATCAAAGGTCGCTACGACCTCAAAGATACTCAAACTACACTAGAGTTAAAAGAGGAAAGCATTAATGTCAGCACTGACAGCGAGTTTACCTTAGATTCTGTTCACACCATCCTCCGAGAAAAAGCCGCCAAGCGTAACCTTTCTCAGAAAATTTTTGAGTTTGGCAAAGTTGAATCAGCTAGCGGTAATCGTGTCCGTCAAGAAATCACCCTCAAAAAAGGTATCAGTCAGGAAATTGCTAAACAAATTTCCAAATTGATTCGCGACGAGTTCAAAAAAGTCCAAGCCTCAATTCAAGGTGATGCTGTCAGGGTTTCAGCTAAAGCTAAGGATGATTTACAAGATGTGATGCAACGGGTAAAACAAGAAGATTTTCCTGTAGCTTTGCAATTTACCAATTATCGTTGAAAAGTTTAGAGGGTAGATTTTGTCTACCCTAGACTACAGGCAAAACGTTGAAAGTCTCTCTGGACAACAGTTAGCTCTTTTT
This sequence comes from Anabaena sp. CCY 0017, assembly GCF_963920885.1. Classification (NCBI taxonomy): domain Bacteria; kingdom Bacillati; phylum Cyanobacteriota; class Cyanophyceae; order Nostocales; family Nostocaceae; genus Anabaena; species Anabaena sp. CCY 0017. The sequence goes on from NZ_CAWUDG010000004.1 coordinate 281,285, forward strand.
GCTTGGACGAAGTTCAGTTTACAAAAGTCTTAAGTTGAAATTAACTGGCTAAAGTTGCCTTGTCTAAGTACGGGAAAGTACGCAAACTATACGTATGTAATAGCTGTTTACTCACTGCTGCTACGTACTTCGGAAGACTGATCATCGCTATAGTCTAGTCGATGTTTGCGCCATCATCTACCAAATAATCATGAAATTTGTTAATTTTTGTCGGTTGGGTCTCCAACTCGCCACCCTCGCTGTTTTTGGGTGTATAGCACCGCAAGCTGAAGCTGCATTATTGGTTGGTAGTTTTAATAACAATTCCATTCTCCGCTATGACGACATAACCGGAGAGTTTGTTGATGTTTTTGTCACTTCTGGTAGTGGTGGGCTAAACGGCCCCACTGGCTTCACCAGAGGAACAGATAACAATCTTTATGTTTTGAGTATCTTAAATAATAGCGTTCTGCGTTACAACGGTGAGACCGGAGAATTCATTGATACCTTTGTCACCCCTCGTAGCGGTGGGCTAGTTGCACCACAAGATTTAGTTTTTGGCCCTGATGGCAATCTCTATGTCAGTAGCACTAGTAGCACAGAGACAAACAGCGTTCTGCGTTATGACGGACAAACAGGTGAATTTATCGATGCTTTTGTTCCTTCTGGTAGCGGTGGAGTTCTGCCCCCATTTGGTTTGAGTTTTGGGCCAGAAGACGGCAACCTCTACGTCAGTAGTGTTTTCACCAATAATGTTCTGCGTTATAACGGTAGTACCGGAGAATTTATCGATACTTTTGCCACAACTGATACTGGTTCCTTTCCTGGTGGTTTGAACTTTGGCCCAGACGGGAACCTATACGTTGCTAACTTTCTTGCTGACAATATTGCTCGTTACAACGGTACTACCGGAGAATTTATTGATTTCTTCGTAGCTACTGGTAGTGGTGGACTTGATGGCCCTGTAAAGCCCGTGTTCGGTCCCGACAATAACCTCTACATTAGCAGCCTGAATACCAACCAAGTTTTACGCTATGAAGGTCAGACAGGGGCTTTTATTGACACCTTCATCCCTTCCGAGCGCGGTGGGTTGGACGGTTCTGGTTTCCTGCTTTTTACTTCTATCTCTGACCTTCCTAAAGATGTGTCTATTCCTGAACCTTCTTCTGCGGTGGCTCTCTTTACACTGGGCGCTGTTTTAGGTGCTGGTAAATTAAAAAGTCTCCGGCAGAAAGCATAAAATTTGAAAATTTAGTAATTAGTTGCTGGGCATTGCCCAGCAATTAGTTAAGGCTGTCCGCCAATGCTTTTTTGAAACGCTGGACGTTCAGACATCCGCTTGATATAGTTCAACACGCCTGGATAGTCGCTCAGGTCTAATTTGAGCATGATGGGGATGTAAGCCAGGATAGACCCCACAGCTACATCAGCAACAGTGAATTCTTCACCAGTAAAAAAGATTGTCGTTCAAAAATCTCATTCAAGGGAGTTAACAAACGGGGCATTTCTCGCTCTCGATTTGCTTCCACAAAGATCCCTGTAGCCAGGGTAGAATTCCCAAATAAGACCCATTGGAAAAATATACCTCTCTGTTCTGGTGAAAGTGGGTTTTTGCCATATTTATCAGCAAGATACAGGATAATTGCCCCGGATTCCCAAAGCTGGAACTCACCATCCACAATTGCTGGGACTTTAGCTAGTGGATTAATCTTCAGGTACTCAGGCTGCTTGTGTTCGCCCGCCTGCATATCCAACATCACAAATTCTTAGGGAACTGCTAGCTCTTCCAGATACCACTGGACAATGGACGCTCGACTACGAGCGCCGCCGTAAACTTTCAACATAATTATTTGAGATTAAAGAACTTTGTGAGTGTGGGAATGCTGTTTCACGTTATCTTCTTTACTGACAACTCTAGCAGCATTGAGTACCCGCTTACGCTCAGTGGAATATTGAAAATCAGTGTAGGTTGTACCTAGGGGAATGAGAGACTGGGCAATTTCACGACGCTTGTAGGTGCGAGCCGCCGCAAACGCCCGGAAAGCGAATTCTTCTCCAAACTGAGTCGAATCTGGGAAGCCATCTGGTAACAGAGGTGTATCGCCATCTAGGACAGATCCGAGGGTGGTTGCACAAGCTAGGTGATAAGACGTGGGAATACCCTTTAACAAGGCTTCTAAAGCCGCAGAAGGAATTGGTTCTACAACTTCAACTTGAAAAACTTCGCCGTCTTCTTTGATGAAGCAGGTTGATAGACCTATAACTATATAATCGTCAGCAGCTAAATCAGGTGCATCTGGATAGGAAATGGCTGTGGTCATAAAAAATTTTCTCAACACTTACAAATTACGATGTGTGCTTCTCAGCAATCCTCTGCCGTCGCCTACAGCATGAGTTAGCGCAGACCAGGCACTCACTTGGGGCTTTCCGCTAAATCAACGGCTTGTTGGCATTCTACCAATTTGTTGCTCTCACTACTTGCTTAATCTTGAAGATTGATATTTATTCTTTCTGGAATTCAACCTATGGGTGACGTATTAATTATTAGATTCGAGCATTAATGGTTTAAGTAAAGTAAAGTTTTCCGCTTATTGGTGTAGGAGCTTAAATTCCGCCTTGATTCTGATATCAAAGTAATTATAGACACCTAATTAACTGACACAGGGGCGCAACTACCATCACGACGAAAACTGTAATTTGATTTGAAAGAGCAAGTAGCTCAGGCAATACAATATGAATAGTCATCCATTTTTAGCTTCTGGTAATTACCAAAATCATAGATACAATTTTGTGTCAAATACTACTTTTTACGCTAAGGAGCAGGAAAATAACGGTAACAGTGGATCTGCTTTCGGGGACGACTACTTACGATCTTGTGCTTTGAGTTCAGCTCGAAAAGGTGATTATACTGAAGCGATCGCCTTACTAACCGAATTAATTGCTCGCCGTCCCCAAAATCCCGTTAATTACAACAACCGGGGCTTAATTTATTTTCAAAATGGCGAAATGCCAAAAGCTTTGGGTGATTACAACACAGCACTGCAATTAGACCCCAATTTAACCAGTGCTTATAACAATCGAGCCAATTACCATGCAGCGCGTGCAGAATTTGCCGCAGCGCTGGCTGACTATGACCAAGCCATTGATTTAAATCCTAGTTATGTCCGGGCGCGGATTAACAGAGGGATTACTTTACGCGATTTGGCGCAATACGAAGAGGCGATTGAGACTTTTGAGGTAGCAATGCTTTTCGGGCAGCTAGAAGGTCATATTTGGGCAGAACGGGGCAGAACTTATCATTTATGGGGTGATTGGAATTGTGCGATCGCTGATTATCGTCGCGCCCTGATTCAACTACCCAGACTAGATCGCCAAAGGGATATGTCTGGTTATCGATTGCGCTTACAACTGGAAAATTGGTTAAATGAACTGTTATTACCTGACAATCTCGATTAGTAAATTGTGGTCAGATAACTTATGGGCATTTTAGGATTTAACTGGCAAAATAGGGAATTCACAATTAAAAATGCCAAAAAAATATTCTGCATTTTTAATTGTAAATTTGAGTATCCCTAATGAATAAAATAAATTTTTAATATTGTTCTTAGGGTGATAACTTTAATACTTCCACTTCCTTGCCATCTCGATTCACGAATACTACAGGAAGTTGATGAGGGTCAAATCTATAGGCTTGCTGTTGTCTAATGCTGTGAGCTTGATGGGGATCAAAATTACGGTTAAATTCGGTCTGCAAACTTTCGACACGTTCTTCCATCAGCTTGACTTCAGTCCGGACTTCTCGTAGTCTCTCTTGCTGTGTCGAGTGATAAGACACAAGTTGCACCAAGGCAGATACTGCTGCTGTGGAGATCGCCAAGTTAACCGCTATTTTTGCTGTGGTTTCCAAGGCCATAACCTGGTAGGAACGTTGACGAAGATGCCGTTTTGGTCGAGGAGCAGCCCGGCGTTTTTGTATAGGTTGTAGCGGTGGTCTAGACGGTTGACTCGCGTTCATTATGCTAAAAGAACCTTACTGATTAAATGGCAACATCATAGAAAGCACACTGGCACTGAATTAAAATTGATTTAGCTGTCATATTACTTCATTTTCTACCAATTGCTACACGTATCTTCAAAGTTAAAAGTTAACTCAATCTACGTAAGTAGCTGGTATTTAAAAGCTGCCGGCATCCAGCCATCAGCACCCTGGTTGCCAAATTATTATTCTTTTAAAAGATTATGTCAATTCCTGATGAGTCCCTATCCCAGATTTTTCTCTGTCTAGAAAATTCTGATGTGTCCTATTGTACTCATAAAATATTTTGAGTCGCCATATTTTCGTCTGTTATGGCACAGTGCAACATCTTTTCGATGTGATTAATCGCGTCTGCACAAAAAAATGCTGAAGATAAAATCAGCGCTTTGCTATAAATACAACAACCAGGGCTATCACCGCCAGGCGTAAATAGGCGTACCATTTCAAAATCCCAAAATAAAAGCTTTTTGACTTTTGACTTCCGCCCTGCGGCGATCGCCTGATTGTTGTTTGAGCGTGGGGCGATGTTTAATATGCCCCACTCGCCATGTTAGAACGTGGCGTTACTTATAAAGTTCTGTTGCTAAACGCCAAGCCAGAATTCCTGGAATCAGGGCTACAGCTAGAGCAATGTACACTTGAGTGTCTGAGATAGGCATGGTCGGAACCCTCCTGAGCTTCAAATCAATATTGAACCGTTCGTTTACTACTTTTCACTGTTTTGCCAAGAATGTGGAATATCTTGTTACAAGATGCAACATAAGCCGTGATTTAGCAGTACCTATTATTAAAAAATTTATCAAACTATGGATTTTTATTTGGGGATTGATTTCGGTACTTCTGGCGTTAGGGGTGTAGTGATTAATCATGAAGCTGGTACTGAGGCACAAATTAAGTCTTCTTGGCCAGATGAGGCTGATTCTGACTTAGCCACTGTTTGGGAGACGGCTTTATTTACACTACTGGCACAAATACCTGAGAATTTGCGGCGAGAAGTCAAGGCGATCGCTATTAATGGTACTTCATCCACAGTCCTGCTGACTGATGCTGCTGGTAAACCTGTGGATGCACCTTTACTGTACAACGATGCACGGGGAACAGTGGTGTTGGAGCAGTTGAAAAATATTGCACCACCGCATCATAATGTATTGAGTGCTACTTCTAGCCTAGCCAAATTGTTGTGGATGATGCAACAACCTAGTTTTAGTCAGGCGAGATATTTTCTGCATCAAGCTGATTGGTTAGGATTTTTGCTACATGGCTATTTGGGAATTAGCGATTATCACAACGCTTTGAAGCTGGGCTATGATGTGGAGCAGTTAAAATATCCAGCATGGCTAGAGAAACTGCAATTACCGATTCAGCTACCAAAAGTGTTAACTCCTGGTACTCCTATAGCCAAATTACGCCAGGAAATTGCCACTCAGTTTAATTTTCCTGCTGATTGTTTGGTGTGTGCTGGGACAACTGATAGTATTGCGGCTTTTTTGGCTAGCGGGGCTAAATCTCCAGGGGAAGCTGTGACTTCTTTGGGTTCAACGTTGGTAGTCAAATTATTGAGTCGGACTCGTGTTGAGGATTCACGATACGGTATCTACAGTCATCGCTTGGGTAATTTATGGCTGACTGGGGGTGCTTCTAATACTGGGGGGGCTGTGCTAAAGCAATTTTTTAGTGCGGCTGAGTTGGAAAGGTTGAGTGGCGAGATTGATGCTACTACAGCCAGTGGGTTAGATTATTATCCTTTGTTGCGGGCAGGCGATCGCTTTCCGATTAATGATCCCGATTTACTACCACGATTATCACCACGTCCTGATGATCCTGTAGCGTTTTTGCATGGGTTGTTGGAAGGTATGGCTAGGATTGAGGGGCGTGGGTATGCTTTATTGCAGGAAATGGGGGCGGATAGGTTAACTCGTGTTTATACGGCTGGTGGGGGGGCTAGGAATAGTGCTTGGTGTGCTATTCGGGAAGGGGTTTTAGGGGTGTCTGTGGTTTCTTCGGTGCATACTGAGGCTGCTTTTGGTTCGGCGCTTTTGGCTTTGCGGGGGGTGGATGGAAAAAACGAACCGCCAAGTCGCCAAGAACGCCAAGGGAGGAGTTAGGAGGTGAGGATAATTCGTTTGATGCCGTCTTTGAGAAGGGGAACGTTAAAGTTGATGAGGAGGGCGAGTGGGTGTTTGGTCATTTTTAGGTAGGAGAGAACTTGGGCTTCGTGTATTGGGGCTAGGTTCTGGACAGCTTTTAATTCCACAATGAGACAATTGGCTATCAAAAAATCTAATCTCCCTGTACCTACTTCATGTCCTTTGTAATTTACTGTTACAGGCTTTTCAAATTCATGAGGTATTCCACGCCTGAATAATTCGATAATCAACGCCTCCTTATACACTTGCTCCAAAAACCCAGGCCCCAACAGTTGATGTACCTCAAGTGCTGCTCCAATCACAGCATAAGCCAGCCCATCTACTTCCTGACTTGGCTCCCCTCTCTTGGCGTACTTGGCGACTTGGCGGTTCGTTTTTTCCATCAAACCCACTCCTCCCCTATGGCAAAATTTATAAAAGTCCTTCCAGAATTAGTATTCCCAGCATGACCGCAAACATTACCAACCTCCCCAGCCTCTACGACGCATTCACCACCGAAGCCAAATGGCAAAAATTTTGGTCAGAAAACCAAGTCTACAAAGCTGACCCCAACCACCCCGGTGAACCTTACTGCATCGTCATTCCCCCTCCCAACGTCACCGGCAGTTTGCACATGGGTCACGCCTTTGAAAGCGCCTTAATCGATACCCTCATCCGCTATCACCGCATGAAAGGGCGTAATACCCTCTGGGTTCCCGGAACCGACCACGCCAGCATCGCCGTTCATACGATGTTGGAAAAGCAACTCAAAAAAGAAGGTAAAACTCGCTACGAACTGGGACGCGAACAATTCTTAGAACGGGCTTGGCAATGGAAAGCCGATTCTGAAGGTACAATTGTTAATCAGTTAAAACGCCTCGGTGTCTCGGTTGACTGGACACGGGAACGCTTTACTTTAGATGAAGGTTTATCGCAAGCTGTTCTGGAAGCTTTTGTCAGTCTCTATGAATCAGGATTAATTTATCGGGGCGAATATTTGGTAAATTGGTGTCCCGCTTCTCAATCGGCAGTGTCTGATGTGGAAGTGGATAATCAAGAAGTTGATGGGAATCTTTGGCATTTCCGCTATCCCCTCAGTGATAATTCTGGGTTTGTAGAAGTGGCGACAACTCGACCAGAAACTATGCTGGGTGATACGGGTGTGGCGGTTAATCCCAATGATGACAGATATAAACATTTGATTGGTAAAACGCTAACTCTGCCAATTATGAATCGGGAAATTCCCATTATTGGTGATGAGTTTGTTGACCCGAAATTTGGGACTGGTTGTGTAAAGGTGACTCCAGCCCATGATCCCAATGATTTTGAAATGGGTAAGCGTCACAATTTGCCGTCCATCAATATTATGAATAAGGACGGGACTCTCAATGATAAAGCTGGGGAGTTCCAAGGACAAGACCGCTTTGTAGCTCGAAAAAATGTGGTTTCTCGTTTAGAAGCCGATGGTGTGCTGGTGAAGGTGGAGGATTATAAGCATACCGTTCCTTATAGCGATCGCGGTAAAGTCCCAGTTGAACCATTATTATCTACTCAGTGGTTTGTCAAAATTCGCCCGATGGCTGATAAAGCCTTAAAATTTCTCGACAATCAAAATACGCCGGAGTTTGTCCCCCAACGCTGGACTAAGGTTTATCGTGATTGGTTAGTCAAGTTGAAAGATTGGTGTATCTCTCGTCAACTATGGTGGGGTCATCAAATTCCGGCTTGGTATGCTGTCAGTGAAACTGGTGGTCAAATTACCGACAATACCCCGTTTATAGTTGCCAAATCCGCCGAGTCCGCTTGGGAAAAAGCTAAATCACGATTTGGTGCAGATGTCAAGTTAGAACAAGACCCAGATGTATTAGATACTTGGTTCTCTTCTGGACTCTGGCCGTTTTCTACTTTGGGCTGGCCAGAACAAACTCCAGATTTAGCGACTTATTACCCTAATAGTACTTTAGTCACTGGCTTTGATATTATCTTTTTCTGGGTTGCCAGAATGACCATGATGGCCGGACACTTTACTGGGAAAATGCCATTTAATGATGTTTACATCCACGGGTTAGTGCTGGATGAAAATGGTCAGAAAATGTCGAAGACTAAAGGTAATGGTATTGACCCACTGTTATTAATTGACAAATATGGAACTGATGCACTGCGCTATACCTTAATTAAAGAAGTTGCGGGTGCGGGTCAAAATATTCGCTTGGAATATGACCGCAAAAAGGATGAGTCTGCATCGGTGGAAGCTTCGCGCAACTTTGCCAATAAGTTGTGGAATGCAGCCCGGTTTGTGATGATGAATTTGGATGGACAGACCCCAGCACAACTCGGTCAACCAATTGCTACAGAATTAAGCGATCGCTGGATTCTTTCCCGTTATCATCAAGTTATCAACCAAACGAGTAATTACATTGACAACTACGGTTTAGGAGAAGCCGCAAAAGGTCTGTATGAATTTATCTGGGGTGATTTCTGTGACTGGTATATTGAATTAGCTAAATCCCGGTTACAAAAAGATGCAGACCCAGCATCGCGCCAGGTAGCACAACAAATTCTGGGCTATGTATTGGAAGGGATTTTAAAGTTACTGCATCCTTTAATGCCTCACATTACTGAGGAAATTTGGCAAACTCTCACCCAACAACCAGCCGATTCTTTAGAGACTTTAGCTTTACAACCCTATCCTGAAGTCGATAATAATCTGATTAATCCAGAATTAGAAGCACAGTTTGAATTACTAATTGGCACAATCCGCACAATTCGGAATTTACGCGCCGAGGCGGATATTAAGCCAGGGGCAAAAATTACCGCTAATTTACAAACTGAGAATCCCCAAGAACAGCAAATTCTCACTGCTGGACAGGATTATATTCAAGATTTAGCTAAGGTGGAGACTTTAACTATTGCTTGTACTGAGCGCAGCCGAAGTGCTGGTGTTCAAAAAACGCCAGAAACAGAGTTTAACAGCCCTCAATCTACTGAGAAAAAACCTCAGAGGGGTTTGAAGACAATTGGCTTAATTATCGCGGTGCTGGTCTTTGTGCGGATCGGTTTGGTTACGGGAAATGCAGTGTATGAAGTTCCCTTTATTGGCACATTCTTTGAAATAGTTGGTTTGGGTTATGCGTCTTGGTTTGTTGCCCAAATTGTTCTCAAACAGCAGGCTAGACAACAGTTCTTGGCTAAGTTTTTCCCCCCAACGTCTCAGAAAGAAATATCACAAACAAAATTAGAACAATCCCCAGCACCAGAAAATGCCATCTCTGGAGTTGTGGGTACTGTACAAGTGGTAATTCCTTTGAGTGGTGATGTGGTAGATATTGCTACGTTGCGTGCCAAACTGGAAAAAACCCTCAACAAAGCTGAAGCAGAGGCTAAGTCTTTGAGTGCAAGATTAAGCAATCCGAAGTTTGTGGATAAAGCCCCCGCCGATGTGGTTCAGGGGGTAAGAGAGTCTTTAGCAGAAGCTGAAAAACAAGCCGAAATTTTGCGCGATCGCTTGAGTAGTTTACTATAGGTGCAATAGACATCTCAAAAATATAATGTAGAGACGTTCCATGAAACGTCTCTATCAGGATTCTAGAATCGGCATATTTAAATTCGGTCAATGTCTAAACTTACAAAATATTTTGGCAATTCACATCTGAATCTAACGCCATGCTATATCTAGCTCAAGTAAATAAAAATGAATTTTTAGACAAGTATCAATTACGCTTGTTAGCACGTCAAGAAACTCAAAACCTTTGGGTAGTTATCCCAGAAGAAAGTTTTATTTTGTTGGACAAAGGAACTACCATGAGTGAGAACTTGCTGGTTTTAGTGACGCTTTCCCCTACAGGTGATATTGAAAGTTTAGAAGATGCTAGCAACTGGGTACTAAATTTAGTACAAACTTTCCTTAGTGTTGGTATGACATCGGCTGAATTACAAGAAGAAGCAGAACGCGCTGAAGGTTGGCGACAATCCCTAACTTTACAAAATCAAGATTTAGCACGTCGTTCTCTAGAATTGGAAGCCCGTCGAGAACAGATTCAGGCTTTAGAAGAAAATCTCAAACGTGACAGAAATGACCATCATAGAGAATCTCAGGATAACTCTTAGCTTGTTTGAATCCAAATTTTACTTGCTTTAGGAGTTACGCATTGACAATAAATACGAAATATGTATAAAGCTAAAAAGTACATATTTCGTAGGGGTTTAGCATTGCTAAACCCCTACCACACGGATATATTTACTATCAACATAATCATTGTTCAAAGCCGGAAATTGGCTATTTGGGTAACAGCATACCATGATTAATTTGTACAGTGCGTAAGTCCTAGGTTTCTACTCTCGTCAGGGATCTGAGACTCTTTTTGAAGAAGTCGTAGGGGCGCAAGGCCTTGCGCCCCTACCGCGTTGTCTATTTACCTGAAAATACCTCTAAGACATTGCCCATTAGCTAGGAAGAAAATCCCATTAACAAAACTAACGCATTTTTACAGCAGTACCTGTGGCTGTAATCAGTAACAAAACTCCGCTTTGATCAATATTGATTGTGCCAGTATCAAATTCAATTCCAATCACAGCATCTGCGCCTAAACGCTGGGCGCGTTGTTCTAATTCTTCGATAGCTTTGCGCTGTCCCTGCTCAAATAAACGCTCATAGCTAGCAGTTCGACCACCGATAACATCTCGAATGCTGGCAAAAAAATCGCGGATAAAATTACTGCCGTAAACGACTTCTGCCGTCACAATACCCAAGTATGAATCAATAATAGCACCTTGAATCACATCAGTCGTAGTTACAATCATAAGTTAGCCCCTTTACTCAATTTTGGATTTTAGATTTTAGATTGATCCCATACATCAATGTAGTTGCTCAGAACCCTTTTATCAGATGAGTGCCAAATCTCTCTGCTCTCTGTCCTAACCACCTTGGCGGTTGCTATATTTGTCTCGCGGGCAAGGCAGTAATAAAATGACTCTCAATAAAAGGCATTTTGTCCAAACAGAAATCGATTAGCGAGATATACTGAATACTTTATAATAATCAATCTGTGCTTTACTATAAACGCAGGAGATTTTGTGCTGTGAAAAAGTATCTGAATAGACAATTTATTTCAATTTGGTGAAAGTAAACCAATACAGTTTTCAAATCTCGAAATTTTTGTTTTAATGTACAAAAAAAAAGTCCTCTAAAAATTCAGGAATTTTACTGTGTACAAACGCATATCACTTGTAGTTGGTGTTCTGTGCTTAGGATTTAGTGCCGTTAGCATCCCCTCGGTGGCTCAAGCACAGGTACTCATAGCGCAAACCAAAAACCCCCAAGTAAAGAGACTCTTTGAGGAAGGACAGAGGCTGGTGGCAGCTAGAGACTATAATGGAGCGATCGCCATTTATCAACAGGCCGCTAAAATCGAGCCAAGGAACGCTAAAATCCATTCTGGTATCGGCTACCTCTATGCCCAACAAGGAAATTTTCAACCAGCTCTAGCCTCTTATCGTCGCGCGATCGCCATTAATGCTAATAATGGTGATTATCATTACGCTGTGGGTTACATTAAAGCTAATTTGGGTGACACGAAGGGAGCGAAAGAATCTTATCGTCGTGCTATCCAGCTAAACCGTAACAATTTGAATGCTTATTTGGGATTAGGTATCACTCAAGCCCGTTTGGGAGACTTTACTGCCGCTACATGGGCTTATGAAGAAGCCATTAAACTGAATCCCAATAACGCCCAAACTTATGAGTTTATGGCTCTCATGTATAAACAGCGACGACAAACCGCACAAGCCAACAATGTGCTGCGGAAAGCACGCGACTTGTATCAACGGCGAAATGACTCGGCGGGAGTGAACCGGGTAAATGGGATGTTGCGGGAGCTAGGAGGTTGAATCAGTGAACAGTTATCAGTTATCAGTTATCAAGGCGGTTGGGAGATTTAGACTCGCCAGCTACACCTACCACTAATCACCTTTATTTGATTTGTGGTTGGGTATCTTGTTCGCCAGCTGCATCATGTAGGGCTAGGGGTGGTTTGAGTCTGATAAGCATTTTTCACAGCTGCCCAATTACTGGCTATTGGCATTCGCCAACCAGTACCAAAGGCGCGGTCAGTAATTTTTAATCCTGGGGGTGCTTGTCGGCGTTTGAATTCAGCCCGCGCTACCATCTGAATGACTCGGTTGACAATTACCGGATCATGTCCTGCGGCGACAATTTGGGCTGCTGATTGGTGGTTGTGGATCAGATGTTCCAAGATGTCGTCTAAAATCTCGTAGTCGGGTAGAGAGTCTTGGTCTATTTGGCCGGGTTTGAGTTCAGCGCTTGGTGGTTTGGTGAGAATATTTTGGGGAATGATTTCGTTTTGACGATTTAACCAATGGCAAAGTGAATAAACACGGGTTTTGGGAACATCAGCAATTACAGCCAACCCGCCATTCATATCGCCGTAAAGGGTGCAGTAACCTACTGCCATTTCTGACTTGTTACCAGTGGATAATAGCAGATAACCGAATTTGTTAGCGATCGCCATCAATAAGTTACCGCGAATCCGGGACTGGATATTTTCTTCAGCAATGCCAAATTCAGTCCCCGCAAACAAATCAGCTAAGGTGTGATCAAACCCTTGCATTAATTCCCCTATCTTTAAGGTAGTGGTTTCAATACCCAAATTTTCTGCTAATGCCAAAGCATCACTGACAGAATGTGATGAACTGTAGGGAGAAGGCATCAGGACACCGAGGACATTTTCTTTACCAAGGGCTACGGATGCGATCGCTGCTACTAACGCCGAATCAATTCCCCCACTTAAACCCAGTACCACTTTAGAAAAACGGCATTTCTGGGCATAGTCTCGGACTCCCAACACCAAAGCCTGCCAAATTTCTTCTGATTCTGATTGATATGCAGGTATGACAGAAGCCAACTGTAAATCTTTCTGTCCTTCATCAAATTCAACTATTACTAAATCAGTGGCAAAACCATTAGCACGACAGACAATTTCACCTTGACGATTCAACGCAAAACTGCGACCATCAAAAATTAAATCGTCATTTCCCCCGACTTGATTAGTATAAATCATCGGTTGGGCAAAACGTACCGCACTATGTTTGAGCATAGATTCTCGATACTGCTGCTTACCAACACTGTAGGGTGAAGCAGATAAATTTACAATTATATCAACACGCAAAATTGCTAAATCAGCAATAGGATTTACTGCATAACTACGTTTACCTAAAAAGTCTTCATCGTTCCATAAATCTTCGCAAATAGTTACACCAATATCAAGATTATCTAGGGTGAAATAACTAGCTTCTAACCCTGGTTCAAAATAACGATTTTCATCAAATACATCATAAGTAGGTAAAAGCCGCTTATGAAAGATTTGCTTTACCTTGCCATCTGCTAACAAAGCGATGCTATTAAATAAACTTTTACCGCCAGTGGTATGCGCTTTTAAATTTGGGCAAACAGTTCCGACCAATACAGCTAAATCAGGTGGTAAATCTGCCGCTAGTTGTTTTAATGTCATCCCCATCGCTGCGACAAAACTAGGATTTAGTAATAAATCCCTGGGAGGATAGCCACACAAAGAAAGTTCTGGTGTTAATAACAAACGCGCACCTTTAGCGGCTGCTTCTTGCGCTGCTGACAGAATTTTTTGAGCATTACCGGGCAAATCACCAATTATGGGATTTAATTGAGCGATGGCAATCTTCATTTTAAATTTTCGATTTTGGATTGTACAAAAGAGATTAATTGAGCTTTCAGCCGTCAGCAGTCAATCAATTTACCGATAACTGATGAAATTAACGATTTCCCTGTTTCTATTTGGTTTCTATTTTACTTAATTAGAATGCCAATTTTTCAACTCTTCATCAATAAAATAACTAACCAAATCTCGATATAAGTTTTCAATTACGTCGGGATTTAGACCTGCTGCTTCCGCCCAAACTCTTCTTTGCTGTAACATCGCATTAAACCTTTCTGGGGCTTTCACACTTGTTTCATTAGTTTTGAACTTGGCTGCTGCTTTCACATATTCAAAGCGTTGAGCAAAAGCCTTGATAATCTCATGATCAATTGTATCGATTTCAGTCCGAATTTCCTGAATATTTGCACATTCTTGGGCTGCTTTCATAAATTTATTTCCTGAAATTTTGGTAGTCAAATAAAAACTAAAGGTTTATCTTTCAGAGGTGCAAAAGCATCAGCATCAAACTTATATAAACTAGCCGGACGACCAGCACCCCGTGATACCTTGATTCCTGTATCGGACAAAAAACCTAACTTGAGTAATCGCGCCCGAAAGTTAGAATAATCGGCGAAATTATCACCTAAAACTGTGGTGTATAACTGATACAAATCATTTAATGTAAAGCTAGCTGGCAAAACATCAAAAGCCACCGGGCTATACTCTAACTTATTTCGTAAACGTCTGTGTCCATAAGCCAACACTTCATTGTGATCAAAAGCTAATTTTGGGACATTTTTAACTGGATACCAAGCAATTCCCGTGGCTTTATCAGCAATTAATTCTGCTTCTTCAAATCTTACCAGGGCAAAATAACTAACAGATAGATAACGAACACCATAACTACCAGTAGCTTCTCTGGGGTCACGATGGGGACCGCCAAAGGTGTATAACTGTTCTAAGTAGAGATTATTGACTCTAATTTTCTCGGACATAATGCGATAGGCCGCATCTTCTAAAGATTCTCCTTGACGAACTAAAGTACCGGGAAGACTCCAAGAATTTAAATATGGTTCCTGCTGTCGCATGATTAACAGAACTAACAGCCGATTTTGGGCAGTATCTACAGAAAAAATGACATTATCAACACCAACCTTAAAATCGGCCAAAGGTTGTTGATTTAATTGAATTGGTAACTTTTTGTGGTTGCGTCCTGGCATTTGTACAAATGCTCTTGATGAATATAAGCGACAATTGGGGGAGTTAGGGCTTGAGTATCTCCATGTTCACGGTAGGCTGTGGAAGAGACATCTATACCAGTTAAGCTAGCGATCGCAATTTGACCGCCCAGATTTTGCACTGCTTCCAAGCTATACTCATCTATGGCATATCCTGGTCGGGGAACAATTAGCAGTTGCACTTGCTGTAACAAATCTTCAATGTGATACCAGCGCGGTAACTGATGCAATAAATCAGAACCAATCACCAAAGTAAACTCAGCATCGTCACCCCAGCGAGACTTGGCTTTTTCCAAAGTTTCCAGAGTTCTGAAGCTACTCAAATCCTGTTCCAAAGCAATATTTTGCCGTGGAGTCTGGTTACTGAGCGGAGTCGAAGTATCAATATCCGTAATTAACAATCGCAGCATTGTAGCCCGATGTTCCAAAGGTGTTTGATGAGACTTAAAAGGATTATCAGCCGCCCAAACTGCTACCCAATCATAACGCTCAGATAACCACCTCAGAATCTTTTGATGTCCAGCCGTCGGCGGGTCAGCACTAGTACCAAACAAAGCAATTCTCATAATTTATCCCAATTTTAAAAACAAAATCCGTCCGAATTACGAATTACGAATTACGAATTACAAACTACGAATTACAAATCAACTCCTGCAACTGGGCAGAAATCTCCACCTCTACCCCCACAGGATCATCCAAACGCCGAGTTTCTAGGGGTAAACTAGCCACAGTAGCCGCAGTGCGTTGACGAATTTCCTGTAAACTTTCCGGTGGAAGCAAGCGTTCACCATTCTTGACTACCAACTGCAACAAAGGTGATCCCAAGACATTGCTTTCATCTACTAACGCCAACTGATCAGCCTTTACCTTACCTCCCTCAAACGAGCGAAAAATTTGCTTGCGTCCGGGATAAGTCACCTTACCACTAGACTTTTTCATCACCGGGATACCATCGATTTCCACGAGTTTATAAACGCCATTGACAGGCGCACCCGTAACTAATCGCGTTCCCAGCCCATAGCCATCAATTTGGGCATCAGCAGCTTTGAGTCTGGCAATTTCCCATTCATCTAAATCGCCACTGGCAAAAATTGATACATGAGGGAGAAGCGATCGCACTTGTTTTGACAAAGTAACTAAATCTCCAGAATCCAACCTCACCCCAGTTAATTCCATTTCGCCAGCATTGACTTTCGCCGCTAACTGCTGTGCCGCAGCAATAGTATCATAAGTATCAATTAATAATGGCGCACCGGGAAAATAGCGATGAAAGGCAGTAAAAGCCTGTTCTTCACTACCTGCCATTGCTGACAGTGCCATAACTAAAGCGTGAGCCATCGTACCACTTGGCTGTTCTCCCAGTTGTAGCGCTGCTAACACATTAGAAGTAGAATTTAAGCCCCCAGCCAATCCAGCCCGCGCCGCCCATAAAGAGGCTTGGGGACTAAATGCCCTGCGCGTGCCAAATTCCAAAAGTGTGGCTTCTGCCCCCGCAACATCACGGAGGCGTGCCGCCCTGGTAGCAATCAAGGTTTGATAATTAATCGTATTCAGTAAATAAGTTTCTACTACTTGTGCTTGCCAAAGAGGTGCTTCCACCCGCAATAATGGCTGATTAGCAAATACGGCTGTTCCTTCTGATACTGCCCAGACATCACCAGTGAAACACCCCTTTGCTAAGAGTGACCAAAAGCTTTCGGTTGCATGAGCAAAAATCCCCGTTCCCTGTAAAGCCTGTATTTGCTGAGGGCTAAAGCGAAAGTTTGCCAAATATTGCAAAACCTGCTCTAGCCCCATAGCTATTAAATAGCCAAAATTTTCTGGCAAGCGTCTGACAACCAATTCAAAGCTAGCCCGTCGTTGTTCTACACCTTCGCCTGTATAACAAGCTGCCATTGTGAGCTGGTAAAGGTCAGTTAACAGGCTGTAATCAGCCGCACAGAGATTAAGTTCGCCGTCCCAGTCTGGAAAAGTTGCCATGCAAGAGCGTCCTTAGAAGAATGCTACTTTTATTATGGTAGATTTTACTATAAATAATGTCAACTCTAAAACCCATAAAGTCCTATATTGCCGTCACTGGGCTAAATAGAAGATTTTAATCCTAAAACATACAATTATTTAATATATTGTAATAGTGAATTTCAACAATATTTTTGGACAAAATTTTGCTAAAATTAGAGTATGATGCATACTTAAGAATTGAAAGTCAAAGTTCAACTTACCTATTAGCTAAAGTATTGCAAAGATACTGGAAGAATTATTGCAGATATTTGCAATATATTGCGATTTTCACTTAGTTAAGAATATCAGAAATAAAGTAGATACATAACAATTAACGCGACTCAAAAAAGGAGTCTCATCATGGCTATTTCAAAAATATTTATGAGCATCATGCAGTATATTTCAGAAGCTGTAATGCGAATTTTTAGCCCCACAGATGATGCTTATCCGATGATTGGTGTACAGCCATTTACTGGCGAACGTTATAAACGAGGAACAGCCCACAGTTGGTAGTTCTGATCACCAAAATGAATCACCAAGAAAATTCTAATTCCCCCTCCTCGCTTGCCTATAGTGTACACACAAGTCTTATCAAGTTGCCTAACAGCGTTTCGATCCCCCCTAGCCCCCCTTGAAAAGGGGGGGGGAATTTCTTGAAGTCCCCCTTTTTCTACGCCGAAGGCGCATCCCCGAAGGGGTTTAGGGGGATTTAGGGGGATCAGATCACTTGTGTGTACACGGTAGCCTCGCTTGCGGGGAGGGGGCTAAGAATGGAATATTTTTTACCGCATATCGTAACCGAATAAATTCGGATCGACTTCTCCTAACTTTAAATCTGCTAAACCATATTCAGCCCATCTTTTGTCTACCATCGCTGCAATATCTGGATCTGATTCTAAGGGCGAACCCCATTCATGATCTGTTTCCGGTGGAATCTTGGTCGTCGCATCAATTCCCATGCGTCCACCTAAACCAATTTTCTCACTAGCAAAATCTAAGGTATCAAAGGGTGTATTCGGTAAAATAAACACATCCCTCGTGGGGTCAACTTTGGAACTAATCGCCCAGACGACTTGACGCGGATCACGAATATTTATATCTTTATCCACAACAATCACGAATTTGGTGTAGGTAAATTGGGGTAAGGCACTCCAAAAGGCTAAAGCAGCCCGTCGTGCTTGTCCTGGATATGCTTTATCAATGGAAATAATTGCCGCTTTGTAACTTAAAGCTTCCATTGGTAAGAAGAAATCGACAATTTCAGAGACTTGTTGCCGCAGAATAGGAGTGTATATCCGATTGAGTGCGATCGCCATCATCGCTTCTTCTTTAGGTGGACGACCGCTAAATGTGGTTAAATAAATGGGATCTTTGCGGTGAGTCATACACCCAAACCGCACCAATGGCGAATCTTCTACCCCACCGTAATAACCCATGTGATCACCAAACGGACCATCTGGTAAAACTTCCCCTGGCGTAATTGTCCCTTCTAAAACAAACTCTGAATCTGCGGGAACTTCTAAATCTACGGTTTTACACTTGGCTAAGTTCACACCGGAACCACCATAAAGTCCAGCAAATAACCATTCTGATAAATCTACAGGAATGGGTGTTGCAGCTGCCATGATAATTAAAGGATCTACACCCAGTGCGATCGCCACTTCTAACTTTTTACCACGTTCAGCAGCTTTGCGTAAATGTCTCGCCCCACCGCGCACAGATAACCAGTGAACAGTCATCGTATTTTGAGATTGCAGTTGCAAGCGATACACACCCACATTTGGCGTACCTGTCTCACAATCCTTAGTAATTACCAACCCCAGAGTGATAATCTTACCAGCATCATTTATATAAGGACGAATCAACGGTAATTTATTTAAATCTAAATCATCGCCTTGAATTACCACTTGCTGACAAGCTGGGAAAAAGTCTCGTCCTGGTTTAGCCTTCACCACATCAAACAGCACCTTCCCAAAATCAATCGCTTGGGAAATCTTTTTGGGTGGCTTTGGTTGTTGCAGCATCCCCAGCTTTTTCCCCAGAGTTTCCAACTCCTCTGGATGCTCCATATTCATTGCCCAGCATATCCTTTCCACCGTTCCCATCAAATTTATGGCCACCGGGAAGGATGCCCCTTTGACGTTCTCAAATATCAACCCTGGTCCACCTTGTTGCAGCATCCGGTTGCAAATTTCTGCAATTTCAAATTCTGGGTCAACTAAAGCCGAAATTCTCTTTAATTGTCCTCTTTCTTCTAGAATTTTGATGAATCCCCGTAAGTCTCTTGCCATTGCGCTAATAAAGGTGAATATTTAAGAAATGTAAAGCCTTCTCTTATTATTATTCATTATCAACCAACACTAGGCTGTCGGCTCAAAGCACCTTGCAGAGCATAACAAAATTTGGCAACCCGAAAAACTCTCACCGCTCTAAACTCACCATTAAGGATAGGTGTTATTTGTGACAAGTAAGCACTACCCTCTGCAAACATGGCGATGATATACATACCGAGGCGGCAGGTGGTCTTGTCATGTTACCCCTGTTGGTTTTGTTTTTGTCTTATAACCATCAGGTGTTGGCACAAAAATAAATTTTATTCATGCCATTTTTTAATGACATTACTAAAAAAATCGAGAATTTTAACCTTATGTTTGATTGATATTTGTTCCTATAAACCATTTTTTAATAATAGTTTAAATCTTTATTAATATATGCTTAAACTAAACTTAATATTGAACAAATTAATCTGATGTTATAAATCAAACCTTAAAATCAGAGGTAACATGAATTTTCCCACCACCATTTTGCAGCGAGCATTTACTACTTCAGTAATCACCACTGCTGTTGCCCTTGGTTCTATTTGTGCAGCACCTGCTCAAGCTCAAACTCTTAATGGTGCAGGCGCAACTTTTCCCGCACCTTTGTATGAAAGATACGCTCGTGAAGTAAGAAAGAAATTTCCAAATATGAGAATTAACTATCAAGCAATTGGTAGTGGTGGTGGTATTCGGCAAACAATTGCTGGAACCGTTGACTTTGGCGGTAGTGATGCTGCTATGACCGACAGTGACATGGCTAAAGTCAAGAATGGTGTGATTTTAGTACCGACAGCAGGTGGTGCTGTCTCCGTCGTTTATAATCTGCCTGGTGTTAACAACCTCAGATTATCTCGTACTACTTTACCTGCTATTTTTTCTGGTCAAATTACTAACTGGAGTGATGCCAAAATTAAAGCTGATAATCCTGGCGTAAATCTCCCAAACCAACCAATTAGATTTGCTGTGCGCGCTGATGGTAGCGGTACAACTTTTATTTTTACCAACCACTTAAGTTCAATCAACAGTTATTTTAAAGGTAGAGTTGGAACTGGTACTGCTCCCAAATGGAATTTGCCCAATGTCCTCAGAGGTAAGGGTAATCCTGGTGTAGCTGCTTTAGTTGCTCGTACACCTGGTGCTATTGGTTATGTAGAATATTCCTACGCTACCCAAAACAAACTCAAATCAGCAGTGCTGCAAAATAAAGCTGGACAATTTGTTGCTCCTTCTTTGCAGTCTGCAAACGCAGCTTTAGCATCTGTGACTTTTCCTGATAATTTCCGTACTTTTGCCGGAGATCCAGCACAAGGTTATCCCATTGTGGGTCTGACTTGGATGATGGTTTATAAACAGTATCCTAATGCTGCTAAAGCGGATGCTGTGAGAAAATGGATTAATTGGGTGTTGACTGATGGGCAAAAATTGAATGCTCAAGCGAACTATACATCAATTCCCCCCGCAGTAGCAAATCGGGTATTGCAGACAGTAAATAGTACTGTTAAACCATAATTAACCATCTTAATTGTTTATTTAGTCAGGGTGGGCTATTGGTTCACCCTATTAATCTAAAATCATCTATTTTGTTGAATTTTTTCATGAAAAATTTATCTAATTCACCCTACAATAATTCATTACCTCTAAATGATGAAAATCTTAAATTGATCGCGAAAGATGGCATAAAAGATTGGTTTGACCAAGGCTTTAGATGGCTCGTCTATATTTTTGCTGCAATTACTGTGGCGATACTGTTTGTGATGAGTTGGATCATTTTTAAAGAAGCTCGACCAGCTATTGCTAAGTTTGGTATAGGGTTTTTATGGGGGCAAGATTGGGATGTAAATAATGAGATTTTTGGTGCTTTACCTTATATTTATGGAACGCTGGTCAGCAGTGCGATCGCCATTTTATTTGCTTTCCCTGTAGGTTTAGCAGTTGCATTAGTTACTAGCGAAAATTTTTTGCCAGTTTCTATACAAACAACTCTGGCATTTGTGGTGCAATTAATTGCCGCAATTCCCAGCGTAATTATTGGTTTATGGGGAATTTTTATTTTTATTCCAGTTTTAGAACCTTTACAAATGTGGCTAGCCAATTATTTTAAATGGATACCACTCTTTAATTCAGAATATCCTGTAGGCACAAATATGTTAACTGCGGGAATTATCCTCGCAATTATGATTCTGCCCACAATAGCAGCTATTAGCCGTGATGTATTATTGGCAATTCCTAAAGAATTACGTAGTGCATCTATGGCTTTGGGTAGTACCCGTTGGGAAACAATTTTTCGAGTATTGCTACCTGCTGGATTTTCGGGAATTGTCAGCGCAGCAATGCTGGCTTTAGGCAGAGCTTTGGGTGAAACAATGGCTGTGACTATGGTAATTGGTAACTCTTCTCAAATTAGTGCTTCTTTATTAGATCCAGGTTATACAATACCGTCTGTGATAGCCAATGAATTTGCCGAAGCCGAGCGAGGATTACATATTGGGGCTTTAACTTATCTAGGATTAGTTTTGTTTGGAGTGACTCTGTTTGTGAATATTGGTGCTGTCCTCCTGGTAGAGTGGGTTGGTAAAAAGAATCGCTAAGAGATGAATCAAATATTAAATATTACGAAGTTATATAAATATGAGTGGTTATCATAAGTCCCAAATTGAAGCATATCTAGATAATGAATTATTTAAGCCTTTGCCAAAATCAAGGCAGTTATTTACTTATTTAATGAATGCGATCGCTTTAGGATTCACAGTTGTAGCTTTAATTCCTTTATTATCCATTCTTTGGGAAATTATCACACGGGGAATATCTGGACTCAAGCTAGAAATGTTTGTCAATCCTGTGATTGATTTTGGTTTTGGTAATGCCATTCTAGGAACAGCAGTAATCGTGAGTATTGCGACACTATTAAGTGTTCCTGTCGGCATATTAACAGGTATATTTTTATCCGAATTTGGTCGGACTAACCCAACAGCTAAGTTTGTGCGTTTTATCACGAATATTCTCACTGGTGTCCCTTCCATTATTGTGGGTGTATTTGCTTACGGTATCATCGTTTTAATCACTAAAAAATTTAGTGCGATCGCTGGTGGCGTTGCTTTAGCTACAATCATGCTACCTGTGATTGTCCTGACAACCGAAGAAGCTTTAAAACTAGTTCCTACAGAGCAACGCCTAGCTTCCGCAGCTTTAGGGGGTAATCGCTTGCAAACCACTTTTCGCATCGTAGTTACTGCTGCCTTACCTGCAATTACTACAGGTATTCTTTTAGCCGTCGCCCGTGCATCCGGAGAAACAGCACCCCTAATTTTTACAGCTTTGTTTAGCCTAGATTGGTCAGAAGGATTACTCAGCCCGACAGCTTCCTTACCAGTCTTAATTTATAACCTTTACAACGACCCCGACCCGCAGAAACATCAATTAGTCTGGACTACTTCTATAGTCCTACTGGGCTTGATTTTATTTGTTAGCATTATCTCTCGCTTAGTTACTCGTAAAAGAAAGATTAAGTAAAAATATTGCAAATTTGATAGTAAACTTATATAAGAAATGAACACATTAACTCCAGCTATTCAAGTCAAAAACCTCTGCTTTTACTACAGTAATACTAAAGCAATTGATCAGGTATCATTAGATATTTATCAGAATCAAGTAACTGCACTAATTGGCCCTAGCGGTTGTGGCAAATCAACCTTCATCAAGAGTCTGAATCGGATTGGTGAATTAGAAGGTTCGATCAAAGTAGAAGGTCGTGTAGAATTTTTGGGTCAGAATATTTATGACCCTCGCATCAATTTAAATCGATTACGCCGCCAAATTGGGATGGTGTTCCAAAAACCAAATCCTTTCCCCATGAGTATTTACGAAAATGTTGCTTATGGTATCAGAATAGCTGGCAGATGTTCACAGATGGAATTAGACGCAGTAGTAGAATCTGCGCTGAAAGGAGCTGCACTTTGGAATGAAGTCAAAGATAAATTAAATAAATCAGCTTTAAGTCTTTCTGGTGGTCAACAACAGCGACTATGCATTGCCCGTGCTTTAGCCGTCAAACCAAAAGTATTGCTAATGGATGAACCTTGTTCGGCTCTTGATCCCATTGCTACTATGAAAATTGAGGAACTAATCCAAGGTTTGCGTTCTGAATTGACGATAGCCATTGTGACTCACAATATGCAGCAAGCCACTCGTGTGTCAGATTTCACAGCTTTTTTCAGCACCGATGAAAGTCGTATTGGTCAAATGGTTGAATTTGGTGCTACCAATCAAATATTTAACAACCCCCTAGATTCCCGCACCCATGACTATGTTTCCGGACGTTTTGGTTAGAGCGTTTTTATATAGCAATCCGGTTTGATATCTGAAATTATTTAAACCTTGTCCATCATGAAAAGTGGAGTTTTTGTCATTGCGACGTAAGGAAGCAATCTCACCATCTTTACTAAAAACTACGGGTCTCAACCTAGACGAGGTTTACGTAGTCAGGTAAAAAGCAAAAGGCAATACGCAAAAGGGTTTCAGGGAATTTAGGTGTACAAAGTTTTGTATGGCTACGCCACGCAAGCTATCAAAAATTAAATAGGATTCCTCTATATTAATTGGTATTTATAATACAATACAGTTCAGTTAAGCCTAAAAGTCAACGTCTACGTAGGTTGGGTTAAGCGCAGCGCAACCCAATAAAGTCATGGAAATGTTGGGTAGAACGAAGTGAAACCCAACCTACAATTTTCTTAACTGAACCGTATTGATTTATAATATTAATTTTTAACAAATTGTTACACAATTAGATTATTTAAATAATTTTACTAATAGTAATATAACGATTTTCTCTTCACTAAAATTTTATAAACTTAATTTTATTCTACTAATAAATAATAATTAAAAAACTTATCCCCATTAGCTTTTAGACTTTGTGTTGTTTTGCTGACAATATATTTTTTGTATAAATTAAGAATGTGCTTGTTGCCTTTAACCGTAGATTTATGCAATTTGTTAAGTTAATACACGGGTTAACGCTTTAAATAACAAACCAGCAGAGTCAGTAGATTCCCTTTGATTTGTGTTTAAGTCTGCTTTCGATTGTCAACTTTGGAGAAGTAGATATCAATGTCTAATAATCAATTAATGAGAAAAGCAACTTTAACTGCAAGTTTTGTCGGTATAGTTGGTTTATCCAGCCTTTTGAGTGTTAAAGCATCCCACGCGGCAGCTTTCAATATTAATATACCTTTAAACACCTATACCCTTAGCGATGATACCTCTTTTTCGGCTCCCAATAACCTACTGTTTGATGATTTTTTCAAAGATGATTTCATTCTGTTTGAGGGAGTAGGAACAGCTATTTCAGTAAATTCTCCTTTCGTTGAACCTAAGAAATTCAAGTCTGTGTTCGCACACTTCGATTATGCATTTGTTACAGGTTCTGAGACTAGCGAATTTAAATTAAGTCTCTTTAACGACTCAGAAGATGAAACTACCTTTTTTGAACTTTTATCTGCATCTACAGGAGAGACAGCATCCATAGAGCTTACTAACTTTTATACCAAACCAGGCAATTACCAATTGAACTTTTCAAGTAATGGTGGTCAAGCAGGCTTTAATAATTTTGTAATCAAGGTAGAGACAGTACCAGAACCCACTACCACCCTTGGCTTGCTAGCTTTAGGAATAGGCGCAGTAACTCTCAAGCGTAAAGGTAAGATTAGCCTTGGTGTACTATCAAAATCAGCTTCATAAATAAATAGACGGTTGCAGATAGTACAAAACCCAGATACCCGATTTCTTGGTGAAGTCGGGTATTACTTGATTTTTTTATATTTAATTAACTCAAAAATTCGTTGATGCTTATATGCGTTTATATATAGTTACTTTTTTGTGCAATACAGTTTTATAGTAATTATATAATTTATACAAATAATACATAAGTTAACAGCAAGCTGCTATTCTGGGAACATAACCTATATCTGCTCACATCTCGTTAAAAAATGGAGATATGTTAGTTTAGCATCCTGACTACATTTTCAGCAAATCCACTTATATCTATGGACTGAATACACCAAAAATTATTATATTCCTGACAGGACTCACAAGGAATGGGATAATCAGATGACAATTTAAGGTAATAAATCTACTATTTCAACCAAAACTCATTAGGTGTCCAGAAAATTACCTAGTGTTATCTGCTTGATTTTAACTGTATTAAATAAGCATAACACATTTGATTAACTTAGAAAAAAGCAGCCTTTAATTAAACGATGCCAGAACGAGCATTTATTTTAACGCTGGGTAGTCATCAATGCATGAGTAATAGCTTCCGTTATTGTGCCTTTATTCTTAACTATGACAAGTCCATATTGACTTCACGAAAAACGAAACAGGAATATTTATTTTTGCTGCTTTGTTTAGTCAATATTTATTGTACAACTTTTTTAGCATGAATAAACTAAATCCAGCCATCAAAGTCAAGAATCTCACTTTTTATTACAATCAACAAAAAATATTTGAAAATATCTCAATGGATATTTATCAGAGTAAAGTAACTGCAATTATTGGACCAAGTGGTTGTGGAAAATCTACTTTTATTAAATGCCTCAATCGCATGATTGAATTAGAACCAAAAGTACGGATTGAAGGTAGGGTAGAATTTTTCAATCAAAATATTTATGAGCGTCGGGTAAACTTAAATCGGCTCCGCCGCCAAGTAAGTATGGTACTCCCCAAACCGAATCTTTTTCCTATGAGCGTTTACGATAATGTGGCTTATGGCGTAAAAATTTTGGGGTGGCATCCAAAGGCAGAATTAGACGCGATTGTAGAATCTGCCATTAAAGATGCTGACCTCTGGGAAGAAGTGAAAACTAAATTATATAAGTCGGCTTTAGACCTTTCTGGAGGTCAACAACAGCGACTTTGTATTGCTCGTGCTTTGGCAGTTAAACCACAAATTATCCTTATGGATGAGCCTTGTTTTGCTCTTGACCCTAATGCTAGCATGAAAATTGAGAGTTTAATCCAAAGTTTGCGCTTGCGTTCAGAATTAACAATGGTAATTATTAGTCACAACTTACAACAAGTTACTCGCTTATCTGATTTCACAGCTTTCTTTCATGGTAATGAAAATCGCATTGGTGAAATAGTTGAATTTGGGACTACAAAAAAAATATTTAGTACTCCTCTTGATTCTCGTACCCGCGACTATGTTTTTGCCCATCTTAATTGAAAATTATGCCGACTTTACAGCAGCATCCTGAGTGAGTTTTTGTAGCTTACCGAAGTACTAACTGGAGACAATCTCAATATAAATCTGCATTCATAGCTGAGTCAAACAAAAAAAATAAGCAATTTTGCAGACAATGCTACACTGATACCAATGATTAAAGAATACTTAATACTTTTTTTAGTTCCGAGTTTCTCTGCTTCGCCAGCCTTCTGTAATCTAGAAGTAATCATTAATGAGTGAATCACAGCGTTAAATTTTATTGAATCAAATAATTGATATATGTTTGAGCCTCTAACAAGCTCTTTTTCTCCTCCAGCGATCGCTATTTTATTGCTAGATGCAGAAAACCTACAACTCAACGCTAAAATGGAGAAGTTTTTAACCACAGTTTCTAGCTATCCTCTGCAAGTGAAGATTGCCTTTGCTAATTGGTCTAAAATGGGTAAACGAGATGAAGAATTACATCAGCGTGGATACGAATTAATTCACGTTCCTGTCGGCAAAGATAATGCTGATGGTAAAATGATTGCGTTGGGTTCGTCAGTACATGAACGTTATGCTAATGCTAAAGAAGTTATAGTTTGTTCCTCAGATAAGGTGATGACTAATCTGTGCAACCATCTTCAGCAAAATGGATTAATGGTCTATCAGGTGAGCAAAAAAGGAGAAGTCCTGATAGTATTGAATAGCTCTACAGGTAAACAAATTACACAATTTCCTAAAGCTACTCCTGAAATTCCGACTATTGAAATTTTTATTCAGCAAATCAAACAGTTGATCAAAGCAGAACAAGAACAGAATCAGATTATTTGGGTTCAACTTTCCACTCTTTCTAAAGTTTTCAAAACTAAATATAATTTAACCATAGCTCAAGTCGTTTCTCAGCATTTACCAGGGAAAAAAGTTAGAGAGATTTTTATTAACCATCCGGCTGATTTTGCAATTCACCAAGTTGATGCAACTTCGGAATTATACATAACTCTATTTCAAGTGAATCAGTCACTAGCGCTCAATAGCAAAGAAAATATTTCCTTAAGTAGTGCGAACAAATCTCCCTTATTAGCTAGTATTAATTCCGCCGCAGATTTGGAAAAAGCACTCAAAGCTATTCTCCAAGAGTTAACGATACAATCTCCAGCAAGCTACATTGATATTAGCCCGTTGGGTGTTGAATTTAGTCAGCGCTATGGTAAGCGGATAAATGAGCAAATCAAATCTTTAAAGTTGACCGGTAATTTTATTAAATTTTTGCAGTCGTGTAAATCTTTTAACCTGAAGCAAAATGGGAAATCATGGCAAGTCGCTTTACGTTAAATTCTCATTCTCTGCATACTGGTATAGCAGACGCAATGAATTAAGTCTCTACAAACACCAAGAATTAATTTACCACAGACGAGGAAATGCTATATATGATTAATATGGGAAAACTTGATAATCTAGCAAAAAAAGCAAAAATTACAGATAGTTAAGCTGTTGGGCTGGATTCTCAGGATTTATGAAAATCGATCACGTTCATTTCTATGTCGAAGATGCCAAAGTCTGGCGAGATTGGTTTGTACACCACCTAGGGTTTACAGCAGTAGATAGTAGTATCAGTTCGGTTCACACTTGTACGGAAGTTGTGAGTAACGGTATCGTTCGCTTTTTGCTGTCTTCAGCTTTATTGCCTACGAGTCCGGTAGCGGCGTTTCTGTGCCAACATCCCCCTGGGGTAGCAGATGTGGCTTTTGTGATGGAAGATGTGGAAGGTGCGATCGCACTGGCTCAATTACACGGGGCTACTGTCATCCAACCCATTCAGTCAAAGCAGTTTGGTGATATCTGCCGCAAGTGTGGCAAAATTGCCGCTTGGGGTGGGTTGTCTCATACGTTGATTGAAAGTTCAGAAGTGACAACGGATGATGCACCACAAACAACAGATCATACTTTTAGTGGTATAGATCACATAGTGCTGAATGTGGCAGTGGGTGAGTTAGAGTCGGCTGTTGCTTGGTATGAAAAAGTTCTCGATTTTCAACCCCAGCAAAGTTTTAAAATTCAAACCGACCGTTCTGCTTTATATAGCCAAGTCATGGTTTCCCGTAACGGTGGCGTACAGTTACCGATTAATGAGCCAGCTTCCCGTAATTCCCAAATTCAAGAATTTCTGGATGTGAATCGGGGGTCAGGAATTCAACACATCGCCTTGGGGACTCCGAATTTAATTAGTGCGATCGCGCAATTTCGCGCCAGTGGTTTATCTTTACTCTCGGTTCCCCAAACCTACTACACACAGATTCAACAGCGCCCCGGATTCCCTCTCTCAGCGCTGGAACTTGAGGCGATCGCTCAACAAGAAATTTTGGTGGACTGGAAAGAAAATGCCGAAGATGCAGTCTTACTACAAATTTTTACTCAGCCGATTTTTGGACAACCGACTTTTTTCTTTGAGTTTATTGAACGCCGTTATCAAGCTAAAGGTTTTGGGGAAGGTAATTTTCGGGCTTTATTTGAGGCCATTGAAAGTGAGCAAATTAAACGCGGCACTTTGCAATAACCAATGAGATAATTGTCATAAAAGTTCACAAATTCCGCCGATGCTAAGACTAATCACGGACTTCGACGGTCCGATTATGGATGTCTCTGAACGGTATTACCGTGTTTATCAATTTTGTTTGGAGAAAATCCGCTATCCCGAACAATCTGTGCAACAACTTAACAAAGCTGAATTTTGGCAATTCAAGCGATCGCGTGTCCCAGAAAGACAAATTGCCTTAAACTCTGGTTTGGATGCCACGCAAGCCCAAGAATTTGCCCAGTTGCGACGAAAAACCGTACACACAGACACTTATTTTCAGCATGATAGCCTCATCCCAGGTGCTGTAGAGGCACTGTTAAAAATTCAACAGGCTGGAATTGATTTGGCTGTGATGACAATGCGTCGGGTGAAGGAATTAGATTATGCTGTGAAAAAATACGACTTAGACAATTTTTTCCCAGAAAATCGCTGTTATTGCCTGGAAAACGACTATGTTAAAACTAGTGACATTGAAGATAAGCCCTTGCTGATGGAACGGGCATTAGCAGAACTTCCCGAAGCAGCCGATACTTGGATGGTTGGGGATACAGAAGCAGATATTGCGGCGGCGAAAAAACACGGTATTAAGGTGATGGCTGTAGAGTCTGGGATTCGCGATCGCACTCAATTAGAAATCTACCAACCCGACTTAATTGTTCCGGATTTGAGTACAGCTGTCAAACTTATCCTCGAATCCTCACCAGTCAGAATCAGCTAAGAGAGATAATCGCTAAACAGTGGACAGCGACCGAATTTAAATATAATTTTTTCTCCCCTTGTCTAGGGACAATTCATGAATTGTCCCTACATTCTTGAGCAAAAATGTCTATTGATCAATCCAGAATTCCAAAAATTCATCAGTTTAACGTAGAAAACTGCTAATCAGCCATAACAATATAAATGTCAGCACTGTAGAGAACTGATCAGACGTTAGCTGTCCAAAGTTGATTTGCGGTAATAGCCAGCTAGCAAGTAGCCCCCCGACAATTAAGCCAACAATTAAACCAACCAGCGTTAATAACACTGCTCTACCGAACTTGCCTTCCTTACGTTTGAGAAAGTAAATACTGATTCCTACACCTACCACTAAAGCCAACTGTAAAACCTGATTGCCTGCGGACTGGGTAAATACACTAATGGTACTTAAACCCAAATACCAAGCTCCAGGTAACAGTATATCTCTCGGCGCGGGCTGGTCGAGTATTCGTTGCAGCCATGCAGGCGACTGCTCGCGAGGTGTGGCACTTTCTTTTGAAGGCAATTGCACTCGCAATTCTGGAAACCTGATTCTTTCAGGTACTTTAATTTTACCTTCCTGGCGCATCCGTAGGCGATCCATTAAGATCGCATCGTAAGCTACTTCAATCAGCTCTAGACTCTTGGCATCGCCATTGTATTGCTCCAATTGGCGATTACGAGCATCCTGAATTTCATCGAAGCTAGCATCTTCTGATACCCCAAGTTTCTCGTAGGGATTTTGATCGCTCATGGGAGTTTATACTTTCTTTAGCCTTAGTCAGCAGCAGTCTTTTACTTTTTGGAAAAACAACTTTAGGTTTTATCTCGATTCAAACCAAGGTATGAACCCATTTTTATGCTCTACAAGGATAGTAGCATGGGTTAGTTGGATTGACTGGGAATTTTAAACTACATCAACTTTAACATATTGCCATAGCAGCGTGTATACCGTCATGCCTATGGTTAATGAGCTGTTTACTCTATAATCTTAACTAGAGATGCCGAAAACGCATTTTTTACGAAAAAATTAACATTTGTCAATTTTAGAGTATGTTGAGGTAACTTTTAGTAATTAGCCTCAAAATAGCTAGTGGTATGTATCCACATATCGATTTAAAATTAAAAGGTTTTAAATCCCCCCACATAAATTGGGAAAATAAAATCTACTAGGTGATCGAACTGCTATGGCGAATGTTAAGAATATCAGTCCAGGACACATCAACCTTGCTAATTACAATACCCGTATTTAAGACTATGTGTGTCTAGACAAAATATTCTTACTTTCATTTTCCACAATTCTGATTACACTATTATTTATTTTGGATAATCAGGAAATGCATTCCTTACCCCTGTAGAGTCTTAAATAACCCCCAAAGTGGAAACTGTGTTTTTACGCAATCCTCTTTTCTGTTAATCTTACGAATTTTTGTGCAAAGTGATGGTCATGGCTCCCGCCAAGATTCTTGTAGTTGATGACGACCCTGCGGTCCGAAATTTAATCCAACGCTTTTTGATTAAGCAAACCTATCAGGTAGAGGCTGCTGAGGATGGTAAAACAGCCTTAGCTCTTTTTGAGCAATTCAATCCAGATTTGGTAATTTTAGATGTAAATTTACCAGATGTCATTGGGTTTAACCTCTGCCAGGAAATGCAAAGTCGTAATGGTGTTTTTGTTTTGATGCTGACTAGCCGCGCCGACGAAGCCGACAAGATTCGAGGCTTTGCTAAAGGTGCTGATGACTATCTCACCAAGCCATTTGGACTCGGAGAGTTAGAAGTCAGAGTAGCGGCAATTTTGAGACGACAGCGGATTGTGACTACTGCTGAACAAAAACGTCTGGTATTTGAAAAGTTAATGATTGACCCAGCACGACGGGAAGTCGCACTAAACAACCAAGCAATACCCTTAACTGCTCTAGAATTTGACTTGTTGCATTTTTTAGCTAGCCATCCCGGTAGAGTCTGGCGACGTGCAGAACTGATTCAAGAGGTCTGGGATTATGAATATGTTGGCGACCAACGGGTTGTAGATGTACACATCGGTCAAATTCGCAAGAAGATTGAAATCGATGCTAGCCAACCAGCACTAATTCAAACTGTACGTGGCGTAGGGTATAAGTTTGAATGTCCCACTCACTCCCCAGAGTTAGAAGCTCATTCTTGAGTTTATTAAGAAGTAACTAATTGACACTCCTCAGCCTAAAGGCATGAGGATTCTTATTTAACGGGGATTCCAAATTGACTCCACAGATAAATTTAGGGCTATTAATAGTTAAAAATATTTTTGCCCAGCGACTTACCAGTAATTTGGGTTTCTGGGTAATTAGCGCAGGGCATTTCTATCTAACAGTTATGAAACAAAGTTTCTAAATATACACGGGCAGCGCGGCGATCGCTCTCGCCATTTTGGAGTAAAAACAGCGACAAAGCAGCCGTCAGCACTCGATTCTGATCCCAATCAGGGTGTGCTTCTAAGTAATTTTTAAGAGATTCATGTAGTGTTTCGGGAATTTCTGTAAAGATACTAACTGTTGCGTTCATGAGTTTTTCCTTCTCTGAGGTCAATCAAGAGAGACAAGTTGCTTGCAGTGATGCGGAATTGCCTTACATAGTCCTGCCTTTACCTGACAATCTACACCAGTCTCTCAGGTGATTTTTGGTGTCAATGGTTCAACAGACTATAAAAGCCAGTCGCATCATTGTGCGCCAAGAGGGGGTGGGTTTGTCAATGCTGCGAAATGTTAAATACGATGGTATAAAAAACAAAACCTGACGCAATAATAAGGGTTTAAACCAAGTTTTTGTTACCCAACTTAATAAAAACTCAGTAGCAAAGGTTCTTAGTCAATCTAGATCAACAATCCCCAGTAAAACGGCAACTGCCTATTAACTCGTACAACATCTGTGGAAAACTACTAAAATCCCTGTGGAAACCCTGTGGAATGAGTGAGGAAAAATTTAGGTAATGATAAGAATTACAAAAACATTAGTCATTGAGAAGTTACCGTCTTCTCCCTGCCCCCTGCACCCTTCCCCCCTGCCTCTTCTATCGGCGACGTTCTTGTAACTTGCGATAGACTGACTTTAAATCCACCTGATGGTGAGCTAAGGCGACCAACGTGTGATAGAGTAAATCTGCAACTTCACCGGCGATCGCATCCTCCTCATCATCCTTAAACGCCATTACTACCTCAGCGCTTTCCTCGCCGATTTTCTTTAAAATTTTGTTATCGCCACCTGCAAATAACTTACAGGTATAAGAAGTGTCTACGGGATGGTCACGGCGATCGCATATCACCTGAAACACTTGAGATAATGTATCCCCTGGTGGGGCCACAATTGTTCCTTCTACTTGATGAAAACAACTGCGTTCCCCAGTGTGACAGGCAATATCTCCTAGCTGTTCCACTCCAATCAGCAGCGCATCACTATCACAGTCATAACGAACACTTTGCACTTTTTGAATGTGTCCAGAAGTTGCTCCCTTATGCCATAACTCCTGGCGGGAACGACTCCAAAACCAAGTTTCCCCAGTTTCTAAAGTCTTTTTTAATGATTCCTGACTCATCCACGCCATCATTAAGACAGTGCCATCCAAATAATCTTGGATAATTGCCGGCACTAAACCCCGTTCATCGTAGCAAATCTTATCAACAGGAATCGACTGTGGTAGTGAATGCGGATCAGTAGAAAACATACCAGCTAATTTGTTCTCATTAAACATTATTGATGGATTCACGATACCATTCTGAATAGAGCATCTGGTATGCTTATTTAAAATTGGACTTGTTCATTCAGATCAACAAAAGCATTCCTAGCTGTAGCAGACTGCATCTTTACGGCGCTTAAGGCTACTGGGTGGACTTTAGAAGCTTCACCACACCAATGGATTACCGAGCTAAAAGCAGACCTGTAAAAATCCTGGTGATCATTGAGTGCGAATCTGTAAAAGCAAGTCTTCATTGGACTTGTATAACTGATTGTTATTTTCCTGGTTCGGATAACTCTATAAGGTAGAATTTCTAAACAGTTTTTAACCCTATCCTAAGACAGAGCTTTTTATTTTCCACTATTTAGGAGAGAGCCTTGGTAAATACCACAATTAAAACCACAAAATCACAAGAAATCTTTGCCGCAGC
Source organism: Anabaena sp. CCY 0017 (assembly GCF_963920885.1). Classification (NCBI taxonomy): domain Bacteria; kingdom Bacillati; phylum Cyanobacteriota; class Cyanophyceae; order Nostocales; family Nostocaceae; genus Anabaena; species Anabaena sp. CCY 0017. The sequence goes on from NZ_CAWUDG010000004.1 coordinate 315,324, forward strand.
CCAAAATCTCATGCCTGGAGGAGTTAATTCTCCTGTTCGCGCCTTCAAATCAGTTGGTGGGCAACCCATCGTTTTTGATCGAGTCAAAGACGCATACATTTGGGATGTAGATGGCAATCAATATATTGATTACGTTGGCACTTGGGGGCCTGCTATTTGTGGTCATGCCCATCCAGAAGTGATCGCAGCGCTCCATGAAGCCTTAGAAAAAGGCACTAGCTTCGGCGCTCCTTCATTCCTAGAAAATGTTCTGGCAGAAATGGTAATTGATGCGGTTCCTAGCATCGAAATGGTCAGATTTGTGAATTCCGGCACTGAAGCTTGTATGGCAGTCCTGCGGTTAATGCGGGCTTTCACAAACAGAGAAAAAATCATCAAGTTTGAAGGTTGCTACCACGGCCACGCTGATACATTCCTCGTCAAGGCTGGTTCTGGTGTAGCCACACTGGGTTTACCCGATTCGCCAGGCGTTCCCAAATCATCAACCATTACTACCCTCACAGCTCCCTACAATGACTTGGAAGCAGTTAAAGTCTTGTTGGAACAAAACCGCGACGAAATAGCCGGGGTGATTCTGGAGCCAGTAGTTGGCAATGCTGGATTTATTACTCCCGACGCTGGTTTTCTCGAAGGTTTACGAGAACTTACCCATGAACATGGGGCTTTGCTAGTCTTTGACGAAGTAATGACAGGTTTTCGGATTGCTTATGGTGGCGCTCAGGAAAAATTTGGGGTGACACCAGACCTAACAACCTTGGGTAAGGTAATTGGTGGTGGCTTGCCAGTAGGAGCTTATGGTGGTCGTCGGGATATTATGTCAATGATTGCTCCCGCAGGCCCTGTGTATCAAGCGGGAACTCTTTCGGGTAATCCCTTAGCAATGACGGCTGGGATTAAAACCCTGGAATTGTTACAAAGACCTGGTACTTATGAGTATCTAGATCAAATTACTCAGAAGTTAGCAGATGGCTTAGTAAAGATTGCCCAAGAAACTGGTCATTCAGTTTGTGGTGGTCATATTAGCGCTATGTTTGGCTTATTCTTCACCTCTGGGCCAGTGCATAACTACGAAGATGCCAAAAAGTCAGATATGGCTAAATTTGGTCGCTTCCATCGCGGGATGTTAGAGCGCGGTGTTTATTTAGCACCTTCTCAGTTTGAGGCTGGTTTTACCTCTTTGGCTCACACTGAAGCCGATATTGAAAAAACTTTAGCCGTGGCTAGAGAAGTTTTAGCTAGTCTATAAAGTGCGGAGTGCTGGGTAGAGAGATAATTCAGATTCATTCAACTCATTATCCCCGCAGGTACTATTTTTACTCAGCACTCAGCACTCTCCTGTACGGGCGGGTTTACTAAGGATTTTGACAAACCACAAGCTGACTGCTTAAACCCGCCCCTACCCACTCAGCACTCTCCTGTACGGGCGGGTTTACTAAAGATTTTGATGAATCACAAGCTGACTGCTTAAACCCACCCCTACCCACTCAGCACTCAGCACTCAGCACTCAGCACTCAGCACTCAGCACTCACAACCATTATGATTACAGCCTTTGATTGTTTTATGACCTTCAGCACAGCCTTCACAACAGTAGTATTTACCATCTTTATTGATGGCATCTTCAAGTGAAATAATACATAGGCAATTGGGACAAGCGCATTTCATTTGGGTTACAGTAGGCATATTTTTCTCCAGAACTTTTTGAATTATTCTTATCTTACAATATCTGAACATATATTCAAATATGAGTAGGTACTTAAATTTTTGAATACACAAATCAAGGGAAAAAAGGTAATTTAATTTCCTGATATAAAGTATAATTATTAACAGACCTGCATAAAATTGAGAATTTGAAGATGAGATATTAGATTTTTTACAAAAAATAGCCTAGACACTATTTGACGCTGTAAGTATAATGAATAATCTTGTTTTGATAATTTTTTTACGTAATCCTGAGTTAACTTTAGAAACTCTTCAAACAATTTCCCGCAAAAATCACCTAGCAAGATTTAATGATAAGTTTTAATAATTAAAAAAGAGTGTAACGCTTCCAGTCATTATTCGTGCAGCGAGTTGACAGTGCATGAGCTATTGCTTAAATCCTATCTGTCCCAATCCAGAAAATGTGGCATATAGCCAGATATGCCGGTCGTGTGGCTCGCGACTATTATTGCGCGATCGCTATCGGGTGGTCAAACCATTAGGCCAAGGTGGTTTTGGAGCAACATTCTTAGCTCATGATCAAGCCTTACCAGGAGAACCGAGTTGTGTAATTAAACAATTACGCCCTTCAGGAACAGCGCCACACATCTTGCAAATGGCGCGAGAGTTATTTGAGCGAGAAGCCAAAACCCTGGGTAGGATTGGCAATCATCCTCAAGTACCAAGGCTACTTGACTATTTTGAAGAGCAAGAACAATTTTATTTAATCCAAGAATATATTAGTGGTTCGACACTACAACAAGAGGTCAAACTGAATGGGAGCTTCAGCGAAGCCGGAGTCAAACAGTTTTTGAGCGAGACTTTGCCGTTATTGCAATACATCCACGAACAAAAGGTAATTCACCGTGACATCAAGCCAGCCAATTTAATTCGCCGGACTCAAGATGCCAGAATGGTGCTAATTGACTTTGGTGCTGTCAAAAATCAAGTTAGCCAAGCTGCACTAAATCAATCGGGACAGACCGCATTAACGGCTTATGCCATTGGGACTCCTGGTTTCGCACCTCCAGAGCAAATGGCTATGCGTCCAGTCTACGCCAGTGATATCTACGCGCTGGGTGTAACTTCTATTTATCTACTGAGTGGTAAAACTCCTAAAGATTTAGATTACAATCCCAAAACAGGTGAGATGATGTGGGAGGATCTAGTGCAAGTGAGTGATCATCTCACCAATGTTTTGCGAAAAATGTTAGATGTGTCAGTACGCAATCGCTACCAGTCAGCAGAAGAGGTGCTTAGAGCCTTAGATATAGAACCCTACTTGGAAAGTTTAGCCCAAGGTTTGCTGGTTAAATCTGATCCGAATGTTAAAGAGCCAACACATAACAGAGTAGAAAATTCTGCTATTTTATACAACAATTCTTCAAGTGATTTTACTGGTGTAGGAGGCAGTAAAGCACAAATGGCGGCAGCAATTCGAGCTAGACGAGCCAAAAATGCGGAAGCGAGGGGAATACGTCAGGGGTCTTCATCTGGCAAATCAACGACTGTTGCCAATAACACAAGTATTAATTCCCAACGGAAAAATTCTCAAGGACGTAAATTAAATCCCGAAAGTTTGCTGACAGCTTATCTCAAGGGAAGACGCGATTTTGCTCTACACAATTTCAGTTTTCTCAAATTGCCAGGAGCTGACTTATCGGAAACAAATTTTCATTCTGCTCAATTTCAAGGTACTAATCTCCAAGGTGCTAATCTCCACAACAGCGACTTTGGCAGAGCTAGCCTCACTAGAGCAAATCTCAGAGACGCTAATGTGAGCAAAGCCTACTTTAATCATGCTGATTTAGAAGGAGCAGACCTACGAGGCGCAGACCTCAGCGAAGCATATCTCAGCAATGCCAATCTTCGAGGAGCTAATCTATGTGGTGCTAATCTCACTGGTGCTAAGGTTTCTGATGAGCAGCTAGCGTTAGCAAAAACCAATTGGATGACAATTCGCCCCAATGGTAAACGAGGCTTATTGTGAGTGCTGAGTGCTGAGTGCTGAGTGCTGAGTGGGGAGTATTTACATGAAAACTGATGTAACCCGCGTAGGCCTGACTTTTCACGGGATCTGGAAAACCCCGCTTCCATTCCTCTCCCCTGCAAGGAGAGAGGCTTTAAAATTTCCCCCTTCCCTGGTAGGGAAGGGGGTTAGGGGGTTAGGTTCCGCGTTAGCTTTTCCACATAACGTGAAAAGTCAGGCTTTATACTGACCACTCAGCACTCAGTAATACCGAACGCCTATAAGTGCTATTCTTCTTCTTCTAATTCTTCAACATCTTCTTCTTGATTAGCTTTGGCCACAGAGTTAGCAGAAACTACAGCCCCCATATCTAGCTTTTGTCGCACTAATTCCTTAATTTCGGCAGCAAAATCTGGCTTTTCTTCTAGGTACTTGATAGCATTATCTCGACCTTGGGAGATGTTATCACCGCTGTAACTGTACCAAGCTCCTTTACGAACAATTATGCCTGTTTCTTCTGCTAAGTCAACCAGACAACCCAAGGTTGAAACTCCTTTACCAAATATGATGTCAAATTCGGCGACTCTAAAGGGTGGTGCAACTTTATTTTTAGCGACTTTGACTTTCACACGGTTCCCAAATTCTTCTGTACCTTTTTTCAAGGTTTGAATTCGGCGAATATCCAGGCGGACTGAGGCGTAAAACTTCAAGGCGTTACCGCCAGTTGTAGTTTCTGGGCTACCGTAAGTAATACCGATTTTTTGCCGCAACTGGTTGATGAAAATAACTGTACAGCCAGATTTACCTATATTCCCAGTAATTTTACGGAGAGCTTGGCTCATTAACCGGGCTTGAAGACCAACGTGGATGTCACCCATATCGCCTTCAATTTCCGCACGAGGTACTAGTGCTGCTACTGAGTCAATGACGACAATATCAACTGCGGCGGAGCGAACGAGCTGATCAACAATTTCTAATGCAGACTCGCCTGTATCGGGTTGGGAAACTAGCAAATTTTCAATATCTACACCCAAAGCCGCAGCGTAGGTGGGATCTAGGGCGTGTTCAGCATCAACGAAGGCTGCAACACCACCATTTTTTTGGACTTCTGCAAGGGCGTGTAGGGCTACGGTGGTTTTACCAGAACTTTCTGGTCCATAAATTTCAATTACCCGTCCTTTGGGTAGTCCTCCGCCCAATGCTAAATCTAAGGTGAGCGCACCTGTGGAAATTGTCTCTACTCGCATCCGGGTAGCATCACCCAGGCGCATGATTGCTCCTTTACCGAAGCTGCGCTCAATTTGGTTGAGTACAATATTTAATGCTTTTTCTTTGCCGGAGGTATCTGTATTGATAGCCATTATGGACCTCTAAATATAGGAATTATATGGAGTAAGGAATTTGGGCTGGGAATCTGAGTAGAACAGATATACTATTTTAACCAGAAAATTCTCAAATAGGACTTTAAAAAATAAACGTGACCAAATCGTAACGCGATCGCTAGCAAATTAAGCTAGCAATACTACATAATTATAGGACAATTTTTTAACTACAGAGCTACGCAGATAAAACAGGGCTTGATGCTATTATCAGGCGATCGCTTGAATTTGACTACCTCCCCAAAAGCTTAGATTTTTGAGTTTAGGCCACAGCACAGTGATTTCTTGGCTATTTATCTGCAACTTGCTCCAGTTTACAGCCTAGTACGCACAAGTGATCTGATCCCCCTAAATCCCCATTTTTAAGGGGGACTTTAAGAAATTTTCCCCCCTTCTCAAGGGGGGCTAGGGGGGATCAAAACGTGATGAGGCAACTTGATAAGACTTGTGTATACACCGTAGGGAGCAGGAGAGAGACTGGGACAAAATCGATTAGCCAGCCTTAGCCCCAACCTGGAATTGTCAACCAAGGAAATACGGGGGGCTTTGTGCCAAATTGAGTCAATACCCACAGTATATGGGTATATTAAATATCAAGCCATTAGACTTAACGCAGGATAAACAGAGCATCATAAAAACTTAAATATGAGTAACACAATAATCAAAAAAGCCAAAATTCTTGCTACTAAAACCGGAATTTTCCCAAAAATCCAGCCATTACTGCAATATCAATGGTTTTACTTATTGGGTATTTTTACGACTTTAGCAGTTTGCCATTTAGATATTATTAGAACTCATCCATCTGAAATGGTAAGTGGAGAAATCGCCCTCTATACCGTTTCTTGGGGAGGAATTTTATATTTACTGTGGTACGGCATCAAACAAACACCGCGTCCCCAAGAAAATACCCCCAGTTGGTTTTCTAGCTGGTTAGGGTTGCTCTTACTATTCTTTGTAATAATCCGACCTTTGCATCTGTGGCATTTAGACTTGATACTTTTTCGGATTGCGCCGATTTTAGCAGGTTTAGGCTTAGGTTTACTTTCCTTTGGCTTTTCAGGATTTCGTCAACATTGGCAGTTATTTTTATTATTATGCTTAATGGTGTTTCCCTTCGGACGAATAGCTACAATCCTTGAACCTCTGCTGCACTTGAGTGAATTAACAGCCACTGTTTCTGCTTTTTTACTTCATTACATCGGCTTTCAAGCTACTCACTACGGCATCTTTGTCAAGCTACCCACAGGGCAAGTCAGTGTTGCATACCCATGCACAGGAGGTCCAGTAATCATCTCGCTACTCAGGCTAACACTGTTATCAGTTGTTCTGGCCTTAACTTGGTGGCATAGATGGGCTTTAGTAATATCTGCTATTGTTGTGGGCTTTTTAACAGGCTGTATTCGTGTAGCCTTATTAGCCGTTGTCGTCCATAACAAAGAGTTATTTGATTATTGGCACGGAGCTACAGGTGGCGGTATTTTTACAGCCTTTGCTACTATTATTTACGCCCTCTTATGTAATTGGCTATTACCCTTAGAATATTTATCTCAAAATCAACCTGATGCTTCCCAAATAATCCACCCAAAAATTCACCCAAAACGGCGCTTATTTTTAGTATTTACTTGGCTAGGAATTATCATCACAGCCATCTATTTAATTACTACTCAGAGTAATATCAGCATCCATAACTCTATAAATTTGCCAGATCAACTGCCGTTAAAGCAGTGGCAACAAACCCAAGTCACCTCTGTGCGAGATTCTGAATCAGACAAGAATTTTAAGACTTTTAATTATATCAATACAACTCAACAAATAGAACTACAAATACGCTATATCCTCAACGGTAAAGCTTATGATGACAAGCCATTCTTAGAACCTACAAATCAAAAATTAGACTCGAATAAATTACAGAAAATTTACTCACCTGTAGTGGGTTATTTTACCTTATATGATGATGGCAATAAAGCTTACCTGACATCGTGTATTAATCCCCGTGGAAGTGGGACGATTGATTTTGCTCAATTTATGCAAAATCGCTATAAATATGACTTCAGTCGCGATCGCATTTTACCTTGGCTTTTTGGTCAAAATGTGCTGCGAGATGATCGCTGTTTATGGACACAGTTATCTGTACCTTTAAACACAGCATCAGCCTCTGACATCTATCCAGTTTTAGAGTCCCTGTGGTTAGAAAACTACACTAAATGGCAGTCTTTCTTTATTGGTAAAAAAAATTATATGTGATCGGAGGAGATTATTTCAGGACTTACGCAAGTATAATACCCTAGCCCGTAGTTAGGACTTTAGTCCTCACTCATTGTTGTTATAAATTGCAAGATTTAGGCGATCGCTTGAATTTGACTACCTACCCAAAACCTTAGATTGTCCAGTTTAGATCACAGTATAAGGTATCACGAGCGATACTATAAACGCCAATTGTCTAGTCTGAGTGAATAACCTAAGTTTTGAATTCTTTGATAATGAGATAAATTACCAGTAACTAAAGTCAGATTATGATGGATAGCAATAGCAGCAATCATACAATCAGGATATCCAATTCTTTTTCCTACTGCTTCTAAATCTGCATAGATTTTCCCGGCTAATACAGCTTCTCTCAATTCAAAAGATAATATCTCCTGTGAATTTAGGATAGTTAAGAACTGCTGAAGACGTTTTTCCTGCTTGCGTTTTTGCCAACCTTCTACGATTTCCATAACTGTGATTACAGAAATTGTATAATTATCAAATTCATTTAAGTAAATATTAGCCTTAGCAATAATAACAGGATTTGCTCGTTTAATAATTTCTGAAAGAATATCCGTATCAAGTAGGGACTTTTCTACTTTATTCATCCGATAAACTATGTCCTCTTTTTTCCATCGCTTCGGCAACAATTTCATCTACAATCTCAGGAACATCAGCATATAATCCCATTAATGGATCTTTTTTCTCCTGAATTTCTGCTAAACGTTCAATTACGTGAGTAATCAATTCTGATAGGCTTGATTGATTGACGATCGCCAGAGTTTTTGCTCGTTCAAAGGTAAGTCTATCTACTTCAAGTTCTATTTTTTCCATAATGGTTTTACCCGTCTACATTAATCAATAGATTAGTTTATAGTGTAACGCAACCTGGAATGCGTTATTAGTGTTTTTTCCTTAGAATCAAAGTGAAGATATTTTCTAGGACTTACGCACTGTACAAATTAATCATGGTATGCTGATACCAAACTAGCTAACTTCCGGCTCAAACAATGATTATATTGATCGTAAATATACCCGTGTGGTAGGGGTTTAGCAGTGCTAAACCCCTACGAAATATGTGCGTTTTAGTTTTATACATATTTAGTATTTATTATCAATGCGTAAGTCCTATTTTCTATACTGGATACCTATTTTTTTGAGTTCTAGCTGCGTGTTCCTCACGTTTATTCAGGCATTTGGGTATTTGCAGTCTCTTCTATGAGAATAATCTGCTAAAATATAGTCAAAATGTCTAAAATAGTCAAAACCATCATGCAGACCTACACTCTCACAGATGCTCGGAACAAACACGGTGAGGTTTTTGACAAGGCTACTACCGAACCAGTTTTACTAACTAAACAATCACGTCCCAGCCATGTGATTATCTCAGCCCAGAGTTACCAAAAATTAATTCATCGGCTGCAAGAATTAGAGGATATGGTTTTTGGTCAGGCGGCTGAAGCTGCTTTGCATAATTCCCAAATGGTGGGGACAGAGGCTTTCACGTCTGCATTGGAGCATTTAGCTAATGGCTAGGCTTGATGGTCTAGCAACTGTTCTTGATTTTTTGAATGGTTTGCAACCTAAAATAGCAGCGCAAATTGCAAAAAAGGTTTTAGCTTTAAATATTGAGCCTTTACCAGCTGATAGTGAAAAGCTATCGGGTTATGAAGGTTTCTATCGAGTTGATAGTGGGGAATATCGAATTATATATATATATTTTCCTGAGCAAAATTTAGTAGAAGTGATTTTAGTTGGTAAGCGTAATGATGATGATGTCTACAAAAGATTAAAGCGCTTGTTGGGATAAACTTGGGTATTCATGAAGAATGCTAAAATCGCTCCAGCACCAATGCTCACACACCGAGATGACTTTTAACTCTCTGATTCCCGATACAGCGCTTTCAGTAGCTGGATTAACTGACTATATCCGCTTGCTGTTAGAGCAAGATGATCAATTACGCCAAGTTTGGGTAACTGGGGAAGTTTCCAGTGCTAACAACCATCGCAGTGGCTTATTTTTTACCCTACAAGACCCAGAGGGGACAGCCGGGATTAAGTGTGTGGTGTGGAAAGGCCAAATTCCTAAATTGGCTCAAATGCCAATTGCAGGTGAGCAGTTAATTATCCTTGGTAGTATCAGAGTTTACCCGCAACGGGGAGAGTATCAATTATCGGTTTGGCAAGCTATACCTGCTGGTGCTGGTTTACAAGCGCTACGCTATCAACAATTAAAAAACCGATTGCTGGCTGAGGGTTTATTTGATCCAGAACGCAAACGTGCTTTACCTCTGCATCCTCAAACGATCGCAGTTGTCACTTCACCCACTGCGGCGGCTTGGGGTGATATTCAAAAAACTCTCAAGCAAAGATATCCAGGTTTACAGGTGTTATTTTCTCCCGCTACGGTACAGGGTGAGCAAGCACCTGATTCTATAGTTAAGGCGATTAATCGCGTCAATCGTGATGGTCGCGCCCAGGTGCTAATTTTATCACGGGGTGGTGGTGCGGTTGAGGAATTGGCTTGCTTTAATGATGAACGGGTGGTGAGGGCTGTTGCTACTTGTTCTATCCCGGTAATTACTGGTATTGGTCATCAACGGGATGAATCTTTGGTAGATTTAGTTGCTGATGCTTGTGTACATACACCGACGGCGGCGGCGGAATCTGTTGTCCCATCTCTGGCAGAATTGTATTTTCAGCATCGACAAAGGATAGTGGCGCTGCGTGAGGCGGTAGGGGAATTTGCGGAAACGGCTGAGGATAAATTGCAAGGTTTACGCGATCGCTTGCGGCGTTTAGGATTAGATAAACAGGTGCAGCAGGAGATGCAGCAACTAAGTTGGAAAAGACAACAATTGATACAGGTGACAATGGGGCGATCGCATAAAGCCCAACAACGGTTAGAATTGTTACGGGAAAAGTTGGCTAGTCTTGACCCCAAAGCCGTGTTACAGCGTGGTTATGCTGTGGTCAGGCGAGAAAATGGGGAAATAGCTCGTTCGGCTGCTGAGTTGGCTGTGGGTGAGGATTTGTTGATTCAGTTGGGGCAGGGGGAGGTTAAAGTTAAGGTGATGGAAGTAAAAGATTAACGTTCGCGTAGCGAATACCACAGAGGCGCAGAGGACACGGAGAGTTGAATGGTTAAGCGTAAGGATGCTTCGAGTTCTGATTCGATGGCGGGTTGGAATTATGAGGGGAAGGTAGTTGAGATAGAAAATATTATTGCTCGCATTGAGGCGGGTGAGTTGGATTTGGAGCAAGTTTTTGAGCAGTTTTCTACTGCTGTTGAGTCTTTGCGTCAGTGTGAAAGTTTTTTGCAGCAGCGACAGCAACAGGCGAATCTGTTAATTGAAACTTTGACGGATGAGTAATGTTAGACGCAAAAATCCAATCTTCTATCCATTGGTTTCAGTCTTGGCTATCCCAGGCTAAAACAACTAATCCCGATAATCTTCTCAATAAACCACCTGAAGAGATTATTCAGGAGTTTTCTCAGAAACTAGATCAACTATCCCCTCCACTGGAATATCGTACTACTATCCAAGAAACACTGACTTCAGCTTTGGCAGATTGGCAAAGCAATCTTACATCTGCCAATAGTTTGGTGATTCTCGGTCGTTCGGTGGAACCAATTGCTCAAATTATCCAGGAAAGTTTAGCAGATGAGTTATCCAAAAGTTTGCAAATTATCCATCCTCTAGCGCTGTGTAAACGTTCACCTGATTGTTCATCTCTGAAAACAGCAATCAGTGAGGCTTTCTCTTCTGAAACACAGTCTCAGTCAGCAGATTATGGTGGTGATCCTAATGCAGAACTGACTCAAAGGCAAACTTTAGTTGTGATTCCCTGTCTGGCGCAGTGCTTTCTGCGATGTATTGAGGGCTGGGAAAGTATCGAATTTCTGCAAAATGCGGTTGTCAAGGATAAATCTCGGTTTTGGCTAATTGGTTGCAATTATTCGGCTTGGACATTTCTCGATCAGGTTTGTCAGGTGAGTGCTTACTTAGAACAGGTTCAACCCCTACCTAAATTAAAAGGGGATGCACTGCAAAAATGGTTAGCACCTGTCACCCAAGAATTAGCTGCTGAAGACAGCGACGCGGATACAAATTTAGCTTATTGTAAATCTCTTGCTAGTCTGGCTTCTGGGGTGAGTAGCGTGGCTGCTCAATTATGGTTGCAAGCCTTACGGATTCGGGCGGCGGACATCCCTGATGCTGTTTCTGAGTCCAAGCCTGCACTTACGCCTCAAGGTGTAACTTTAGAAATTCCTGTAAACCTCCAACAAACAAAGCCGATTTTGCCGAGTTTACCTGATTTGACTGCTACCGATCGCTACCTGCTGCATTCTTTATTGTTGCATGGCCAGATGACTCGGACTGATCTAGCTTTGAGTTTAGGCGAAAGTGAACAACTTGTGCGATCGCGTGTGCAAATGCTGCAACGTGCAGGTGTAATAGTCCAACAGCAAGACCAATTAAATATTTATCCTGCTTACTATCCTTCACTCAAAACAGAGTTAATTAATAACAACTTTTTGCTGGGAGAGGAATCATGATGCTTCTGTCTATATCTACTACCTTATTTGCTCAATTGTTAGATGATAATGGAATAGCTGACAGACTCCTAACTGAGATTACGGTCAACAAGATTCTCAAAGCTCTAATTAGCATTTTTGTCGCCTACGGAATTTCTGTATCAATTCAATCTTTCGTCAATTGGCTATCTGAGCGAGTAGCGCGTCGGTTCCGACTCACAATTAAACAATCAGTACCTTTTTGGAAAGGACTGATTTTGATCGTCACCGTAGTTTACCTACTAAACCTATTTCTGAATCTGTCTCAAAGAAATCTCCTTGCACTCACTGGTACGATTGCGGTAGGATTAGGATTTGCATTTAAAGACTATGTAAGTTCTATTATTGCTGGGGTTGTGACTTTATTTGAAGCACCTTATCGAGTCGGCGATCGCATTCGCATTGGCGAACATTACGGCGAGGTGATCGGTTACGGTTTACGTGGACTCAGAATGCAAACCCCTGATGATAATACTGTGACTATTCCTCATAGTAAAACTTGGACAGATGCTATCTCTAATGCTAATAGTGGCGAATTAGAAGCCCAAGTAGTTACAGAATTCTATTTACATCATGATGTTGATTGTGACAAGGTAATCCGACTTTTATACCAAGCTGCTTACAGTAGTCGATATACCCAGTTAAAATTGTCTGTTGTTGTAGTCATGGCAGAATTACCTTGGTGTACTCATTTCAAACTTAGGTCTTACCCAATGGATGCTAGGGATGAGTTTATTTATCAAACCGATTTAATGCGACGAGCTAAACAAGCCTTTGCTAAACATGGGATATTTTATCCCACCTTGAATAAGGCGACTCCTGAAATGATTTCTAACAAGAATTAGGGCTTGCTGTCATTGGGAGAAACCTTTCAAGGGTTCCCGTTAACAGATATGTGAGAACAGTGTTAATAGCTCAAAGCTTTGATGTAGGGGCGGGTTTACAGATATGCTCAATTACTAATAATAATTTTAATAAACCCGTCCCTACCTACTCAGCAGTTTGCTATATCAGAGTTATTCTGGGATTAAAAACTTGGCTACCGTTTGTACATCCTTATCACCCCGTCCAGAACAATTGAGAACAATGCGCGGACTACCGCTAAGTTGAGGACATAGGGTTTCTAGATAAGCGATCGCATGAGCAGTTTCCAAAGCTGGTATAATTCCCTCTAGGCGAGATAGTTGCTGGAACGCTGCTAAAGCCTCTGCATCAGTCACACTATAATATTCAGCCCTTCCCATATCCTTAAGATAGCTATGTTCTGGCCCTACCCCAGGATAATCTAAACCTGCACTAATGGAGTGCGCCTCAATGATTTGCCCTTCTTCATCTTGCAACAAATAGCTCATTGCTCCATGCAGTACACCAATCTGTCCTTTTGTCAAGGTAGCAGCGTGTTTTTCTGTATTCACACCTTCGCCGGCTGCTTCCACCCCAATTAATCGGATAGAAGACTCATTCACAAACTCGTGAAATAATCCCATCGCGTTGGAACCACCACCCACACAAGCAATGAGAATATCAGGTAAACCGCCCCACTTTTCCATTGCTTGAACGCGAGTTTCTACACCAATTACAGCATGAAAATCGCGTACCATCATTGGGTAAGGATGGGGGCCAGCGACTGAACCCAAAATGTAGTGAGTTGTTTCCACATTCGTCACCCAATCCCGGATAGCCTCAGAAGTCGCATCCTTGAGGGTTCCGGTTCCCGCTTCCACTGGACGAACTTCAGCACCCATTAAGCGCATTCTGAACACATTCAACGCTTGACGTTCCATATCGTGAACGCCCATGTAAATCACACATTCCAGCCCAAACCGAGCGCAAACCGTCGCCGTTGCTACGCCATGCTGTCCTGCGCCTGTTTCGGCAATTACTCTTTTCTTACCCATGCGCCGCGCCAACAACACCTGACCCAAGGCATTATTAATTTTATGCGCTCCTGTATGATTTAAATCTTCACGCTTTAAGTAAATTTGCGCTCCTGTCCCATCTGGGCGGGCATAATGAGCCGTGAGGCGTTCGGCAAAATACAAAGGTGTGGCGCGTCCGACATAATCTCGCAGTAAATCTTGTAGTTCTGCTTGAAAACTTGGGTCGTGGCGGTATTGCTGATAAGCTGTTTCTAATTCAGCTAAAGCCGGCATCAGTGTTTCCGGGACGTACTTACCGCCAAAGCGTCCAAAGCGTCCAAGGATGTCGGGAACTTGAGTGTTTGAGAGGGAACTGGGAGATAGGGGTGTAGTAGTCACGGAAAGTTTTTGATGACAGGTCGGATTTAATTATTATAAAAGCATTGTGGGATTGCAAGATCCTGATGATCTTCTTGGCGTTGCTGATTTCAAATATGAATTTATTTCACGCAAAGGCGCAAAGGCGCAAAGGCGCAAAGGTATAAAGAAAATAAGACACCAAGTACCTGCGATTTTTTCTTAATCAAACGTTTTATGTCTTCTGATAAATCTTCTAACAAACGCTTTGCCTACCGTGAATTTGGTAACGACAATTCGGCCGCTACCCAAAGAGGGGTTCCTGAATTACCTCCGCAGCAACAAAACCTGAAGGTGGAGGCTTCGCGCAAAGGACGCAAGGGTAAAACTGTGACTGTGATTAGCGGTTTCCAGACTAAACCTGAAGTTTTGACTGATTTAGTTAAACAGTTGAAAAGTCAATGCGGTAGTGGTGGGACTGTCAAGGATAATGAAATTGAAATTCAGGGCGAACATAAACAGAAAATTCTGGATATTTTGACCAAGTTAGGTTACAAAGCCAAAATTAGTGGTGGTTGATGGGTGTGGGTTCCCACATCTCTACGAACTATTGAGTCAGCAGTCCAATGTTATCGTTAAGGGGTCAAATCTGCTCAGGAAGTGGCAGAACAGTGATTTGAATATGAACAGGAGGTCATTATGGATATAGTTCGGCTTTTGTGTGCTGTTTTCTTGCCGCCTCTGGGAGTATTTTTACAGGTAGGTTTTGGTCTAGATTTTTGGCTTAATATCCTGTTGACGTGTTTGGGTTATATCCCCGGAATCATTCACGCAGTGTGGATAATTGCCAAGAAATAATGGTTTGGGGAGGTGGGTTGGTGAGCCTACCTCTCCGACAAAGCTACAAATATTGTTAGATGGTGGGGAACTAAAGCTCTGCTGTCTTACTCTCAACAAAAACGGGCGATAATACTACTCTATGAAGACGTGAAGACCGATCCTGGTATTTCTGTCTGTGTCCCTACAATGACCATATATAAACAAAACAGGCTCTTGTTCTCTGTGCGCCTCATATTTGGAGTGGTTTATCGAAAAGCCTATGCAACCCACTAATCCTAATCAATTTACCGAAAAAGCCTGGGAAGCGATCGCTCATACCCCAGATATTGCTAAACAATATCAGCAACAGCAAATCGAAAGTGAACACCTGATGAAAGCGCTGCTAGAACAAGATGGTCTAGCCAGCAGCATTTTAACGAAGGCGGGTGTTGATTTGCAAAAAATCCGCGACCGCACCGAGCAATTCCTCCAACGTCAACCAAAGGTATCTGGTAGCAGCACCTCCGTATTTTTGGGACGAAGTTTAGATACACTATTAGATAGAGCCGATGTCTATCGTCAGGATTTCAAGGACGAATATATCTCAATTGAGCATTTATTGCTCGCTTATGCCAAAGATGACCGCTTTGGTAAAAGTTTATTTCAAGAATTCGGTTTAGACGAAAGCAAGCTCAAGAAAATCATTAAACAAATTCGTGGGAGTCAAAAAGTGACCGACCAAAATCCAGAAGGCAAATATGAAGCACTGGAAAAATATGGACGTGACCTCACAGAAGCAGCACGGAAAGGTCAACTTGATCCAGTCATTGGGCGGGATGATGAAATTCGCCGCACTGTGCAGATTCTCTCCCGGCGGACTAAGAATAACCCTGTGTTAATTGGTGAACCGGGTGTTGGTAAAACTGCGATCGCGGAAGGTCTAGCCCAACGCATTATTGCTGGTGATGTCCCCCAGTCCCTCAAAGACCGCAAGTTGATCTCTTTAGATATGGGGGCTTTAATCGCCGGGGCTAAATTCCGGGGCGAATTTGAAGAACGCCTGAAAGCAGTATTAAAAGAAGTTACGGAATCTGGTGGGAATATAGTTCTATTTATTGATGAAATTCATACTGTGGTCGGCGCGGGTGCGACTCAAGGGGCGATGGATGCCGGTAACTTGTTAAAACCGATGTTGGCGCGGGGTGAATTGCGGTGTATTGGGGCGACCACTTTAGATGAATATCGCAAGTATATCGAAAAAGATGCGGCTCTAGAAAGACGGTTCCAGCAGGTTTATGTAGACCAACCCAGCGTCACAGATACCATTTCGATTTTGCGCGGTTTGAAAGAACGCTATGAAGTCCACCACGGGGTGAGAATTTCCGATAGTGCTTTAGTTGCAGCCGCTACATTGTCCAGTCGGTATATTAGCGATCGCTTCCTCCCAGATAAAGCCATTGACTTGGTAGACGAAGCCGCCGCCCGCTTGAAAATGGAAATTACTTCTAAACCAGAGGAATTAGACGAAATCGACCGGAAGATTTTGCAATTGGAAATGGAAAAGCTGTCTTTGCAAAAAGAAACTGATGCAGCTTCGCGAGAACGTTTAGAAAGAATTGAAAAGGAACTGGCGGATCTCAAAGAAGAACAAAGAACTCTCACAGCTCAATGGCAGTCGGAAAAGGATATTATCAATAAAATTCAGTCAATTAAAGAAGAAATTGACCGAGTTAACTTAGAGGTGCAGCAATCAGAACGAAATTATGACCTGAATCGCGCCGCTGAGTTGAAATATGGCAAGTTAACTAATTTACACCGCCAATTAGAAACAGCAGAAGGTGAATTAGCCAATGTTCAAAGAACTGGCAAATCTCTATTGCGTGAGGAAGTTACAGAAGCTGACATTGCGGAAATTATTTCTAAGTGGACGAGAATCCCGATCAGCAAGTTAGTGGAATCGGAGAAGGAAAAACTGCTGCATTTAGAAGATGAACTGCATAACCGAGTCATTGGACAAGCCGAAGCTGTCACAGCTGTAGCCGATGCGATTCAGCGATCGCGTGCGGGATTGGCTGATCCAAATCGTCCCATTGCGAGTTTTATTTTCCTCGGTCCCACAGGTGTAGGTAAAACCGAACTAGCCAAAGCCTTAGCGGCATATATGTTCGACACTGAAGAATCTTTAGTGCGGATTGATATGTCTGAATATATGGAGAAACACGCAGTTTCCCGATTAATTGGTGCGCCTCCAGGATATGTCGGTTATGAAGAAGGCGGTCAATTAACCGAAGTAATTCGTCGCCGTCCTTATGCGGTGATTCTCTTCGACGAAATCGAAAAAGCACACGCTGACGTGTTCAATATTTTACTGCAAATTCTCGATGATGGTCGTGTGACTGATTCCCAAGGTCGGACAGTGGACTTCAAAAACGCGATTATTATCATGACAAGTAACATCGGTTCTCAATATATTCTCGATGTCGCCGGTGAAGCCGAACATTACGATGAAATGCGCCGCCGAGTTATGGAAGCAATGCGAAATAGCTTCCGTCCAGAGTTCCTCAACCGCATTGATGAAATTATCATCTTCCACGGTTTGGATAAAAAAGAACTACGACAAATTGTGCTGTTACAAGTAGAGAGGTTAAGAGGAAGATTAAGCGATACCTCCGGTGGGCTTTGCCAACGCAAGATGTCCTTGAAACTCTCAGATTCTGCCCTTGACTTTTTAGCCGAAGTAGGGTATGACCCTGTATATGGAGCGCGTCCACTCAAACGAGCCATTCAGAGAGAATTAGAAACTCAAATTGCCAAATCTATCTTGCGTGGTGACTTCAACGACGGCGACACCATTTTTGTTGATGTGCAGAATGAGCGCCTTTCCTTCAGTCGCTTACCTGTGGAGGTCTTGACTACGTGAACTAGGTGCTAGGGACTGTTTTCAAACCCAAAATTAGACGTAAATGTAGGTTGGGTTGAGGTTTTGGGAAACCCAACTTTACCCAATATTTGGTTTGCTTCGTTGGGTTGCGCTGCGCTTAACCCAACCTACTTCTAAAGTTTGAAAACACGCCCTAGATGGCGTTACTAGCCTAAAACCATGAACTTGGCTGCTGCAAAAATTCCTTTTCCGATGCAGTTGAAGTCCGTCCTAAAATACTATTGCGATGAGGAAAACGCCCAAAACGCGCAATTATTTCTTGATGACTTAATGAGTGTTCAATTGCTTTCGCACTATCAGGATCATGACTCAGTTGCTGAAACAGCTTGACACACTGACGCTGATGAGTGAGGTTTTCACTGTGTTCAAAAGGTAAATAAATAAACCAGCGTTGTACAGGCAAAAGTTGGCAGTCATATCCTTGTACAACTGCGTATTGGGCGGCTGAAAGTGCTTCCCAGTCAGTTGCAAAGGCTTCCGGCGTACCACGAAACATATTTCGGGGAAACTGATCCAATAATAGAATCAGTGCTAAACAGGTTTCGGCTGAATCAATCCAGTCGTCTAGATATCCGTCTGCTGCTTTTTGGTAAGCTGAGAGAAATTGATTTTGAATTTCCTGATCAAATTCGGCTTTCTCGCCAAACCAATAAGCTTTGGGTTTGCCGTAATCTGGTGCATCTGGATGACCAAACCAAAATTCCAAAATTGTTTTTGCCTGTAACATTGCCTTTATTGAACCTTACATAAAACTTGTCGCATCTTACGCATATTTGCAGGCAATTCAAAGTTCATAGCTTGTTGAATGAAAATTGCAGGGATGGGAATATTAGGCGTAGCTTTGACTTGATATGCCAACAAAGTGCCATTGCCAAAATCTTTTAAATCTAAAATGGCTGTAAAGTCAACAAAATTCCCTTTATGCATCCGGAATTGAATTTGTTGCCCTAACAATTCTACAACATCAAGATAGATTTCAACTTGAGCCGTAAAAAACAAAAACGTCTTTTGTGCAACTTGATACAGTCGCTTAACTTCGCCTTTAGACAAAACTTCACTTTGAGTGAGGTCTGGAAAATATTGTACCCAACGAGGGTAATCAGTTAATTGCTGCCATACCTGCGATCGCAATATTGGTAAATACATACAGGCGGTAACAGATCCACCGCAGGCTGTATGGGATTGCGTTTGCAGCAAAATTTCGCCCTGCATCAGCGACGATTGCTTTTCCTGACTCCAAGGCATATTCAAACCTCTAATCATCGAGTCTGAGATATGAAACGCAGACATATTCACTCCTCCACTTCTCCACCTGTGTTAGCCCTGAAACTGTGAACCATTAGATAGGATCAACTCCCAGCCACTAAATCCTAGTTCCAGTGCTATACTTACCAAACAAATCATTTTCAGGACATTATTCCGCAATAATACTGTAAAAACCGTATTTCTTGTCACTTTTCATCAAAACTATAATTTAGTGACCATCAAAACAGCACTATTTATGGATAAAAATCGAATTTTCAACCGCTACAATAGCACAAATACATGGTTTTTCCAGTAAATTGCATGGTTTACGCAAATATAAAGAAAAGGTAACTGAAGTGAATCAATCTTCTTTAAATCGGACATTAACCCAAATTTTTGGCGTTCTTCTCGGCATTGGACTAGCCGTTTGGGTACTGAGAGGTTTTGGTATTTTGACGTTTATTCCAGGTGGAGTGATTGGGCTATTGTTACTAGGGGCGATCGCTGTGGGGATTATTAGCTATGTACAGAGAACTTGGTGGCGGTTGTAGTCTCAATATAATCTGAAAGAGGGAAAAAACGATGGAAAAGTATTTATGTACTGTTTGCGGCTACGAATATGACCCCGAAATTGGCGATCCTGATAGTGGGATAGCCCCAGGAACACCCTTTGAAGATATCCCAGAGGATTGGGTGTGTCCAGTTTGCGGCGCGACCAAAGATTTATTTGAACCGCTAGAACCGTGAAAATAACCGCTAGCCTAGTAGTAGGTGCTATATAATAAACGTTTTTGTCCTTGAATAATCAACTGCTGCCGTTAAACATTGTAGTTATTGGGGGTGGGGCGGCCGGATTTTTCGGCGCGATCGCTTGTGCTAAAGTTAATCCTCACGCCCATGTCACTTTAATCGAAGCTAGTCGTCAACCACTGGCGAAAGTCCTGATATCCGGTGGAGGACGTTGTAACGTCACTCATGCTTGCTTTGAACCAGCCAGATTAGTCCAAAGTTACCCCAGAGGTGGAAAAGCGCTCAGGGGTGCTTTCACTCGCTTTCAAGCTCAAGATACAGTCGATTGGTTTACAGAACAAGGTGTACGTCTGAAAACCGAAGCCGATGGCCGAATGTTTCCCATTACAGATAATTCCGAAACCATTGTGGAATGTCTGATTAAAGCTACAGCCAAATTTGGGGTAGAATTACGCTTGGGATCAGCAGTAGTTGCTGTGAAAAAAGTTAACCCAGAAGCAGGATTTGAAATTCTGTTGAAATCGGGAGAAACCAAAAAGTGCGATCGCTTACTATTGGCAACAGGAAGCAACCCTGTGGGTTATAAAATTGCCAGAGAGTTTGGTCATCACATTGAACCTCCTGTACCTTCTTTATTTACCTTTAATATTCCCGATCCCAAGCTGAGAGCATTGGCTGGAGTGAGTATGAATCCTGTGCAGTTACGGTTAGCTGGAACAGGAAAACCCCTACTAGAACAAACTGGTCCATTATTAATTACCCACTGGGGGATGAGTGGACCGGCTGTCCTCAAGCTTTCGGCTTGGGGTGCAAGATTTCTGCACGAAAACCGCTATCGAGCTACATTATTAGTCAATTGGTTGCCTGATTTCAAGCAAGAACAAGTACGTGAAAAAATCTTAGCAGTGAAAGCAGAATGGGGACAAAAGGCGATCGCCTTACATCGTGGAGTTGATCTACCCCATCGCCTCTGGCAATATATTGTAGACCGTGCAGGTATTAGCACAGAAGACCGTTGGGCAGAATTAACCAAACAAAAATTAAATCAGCTAGTCCAAGAACTGACTCAGGGAGAATACTTAATTCAAGGCAAGGGAGTTTTTAAAGAAGAATTTGTCACCTGTGGCGGTGTCAATCTCACAGAAGTTAACTTTAAGACAATGGAAAGCAAGTTAATTCCTGGTCTTTACTTTGCCGGAGAAATTTTAGATATTGATGGTATTACCGGTGGTTTTAACTTCCAAAGTGCTTGGACGACCTCATATTTAGCTGGTAACGCGATGGGAACTGGCGACTGAAAAACACCACAAGGTCAAAAAATTTGGCTACGTGACTGAGTTTCCCGTATCCTAGATTTTTTATGTATGCTTGCACAGAAATGTTCTTCTCTGTGCTTCAATCTTTTTAGACTTGAATACACCACCATGAAATTTAACGAAATTGTCAGTAAACTTGCCGAAGCTGCGACAGATAATAGTCTCAGCAATAACCGAGACCCAGAAATTACAGGTTTAGCGGCCTTAGATGAAGCTGCACCTGGTCATCTTAGTTACGTTGAAGGGGCAAAGTTTGCGTCTCTGGTTAGCCAGACGAAGGCTAGTGCTTTAATTCTGCCCCCAGATAAAACGTTACAGTTACAAGCACAAGAACGGGGTATAGCTTGGATCGCCACGTCAGATCCGCGATTGTTGTTTGCACAGGCGATCGCACTTTTTTACCAACCATATCGCCCCAGCCCAGAAATTCATCCTAGTGCGGTGATTCATCCCACAGCCAAACTAGGTCAAGATGTTTACATTGGCGCTCATGTTGTAGTCCAGCAGGGTGTAGAAATTGGCAATGGTGCAATTATTCATCCCAATGTAGTTATTTATCCCGATGCTAAGATAGGCGATCGCACCACCTTACACGCTAACTGCACTATCCATGAACGTACCCGCATCGGTACCGATTGCGTAATTCACAGTGGGACTGTAATCGGTGCAGAAGGCTTTGGTTTTGTGCCTACACGTACTGGTTGGCTAAAAATGGAACAATCTGGCTATACAGTCTTAGAGGATCATGTAGAAGTTGGTTCTAATAGTGCCATTGACCGCCCAGCCGTGGGCGAAACACGCGTAGGTAGTCATACAATAATTGATAACTTAGTGCAAATAGGACATGGTTGCCAAATTGGTGCAGGTTGTGCGATCGCTGGACAAGCTGGACTAGCTGGAGGCGTGAAAGTGGGGAAGCGTGTTATTTTGGCGGGACAGTCAGGAGTTTCCAATCAAGTAAAAATTGGTGATGGTGCGATCGCCTCTGCTCAAGCCGGAATTCATCATGATGTCGCACCAGGAGAAATTGTCTCCGGGATGCCAGCAGTGCCTCACAAACTATATCTTAAAGCATCTGCTATATATCATCGTTTGCCAGAAATGTATCAATCCTTCAGGCAATTACAACGCCAGTTAGGGAAAAAGTAAGTGGGTATTGGGAAGGTTGTAGGGGCGGGTTGAGTAATATCCTCATTGGTATTTAATGATATCTATGAACCCGCCCGTATTGGGGACTCAGAGGAAATCTTTTCCCAATCACCAAGCATCAATCACCAATAACTAATGACTAATGACCAATGACTAATAACTAATCCCTAATTTTTCTAAAACTGGCTGGGTAGAAACGATGTGACGATCTAAACCGAGTTCCTTGGGGCTAACTCCTAAAGCCAAAGCAATCAACTGCGGTAAATGCAAAATTGGTAAACCCAAACGTTTCTCAATCACCTTTTCTACTTCTGGCTGACGAGAATCTAAATTCAGATGGCACAGAGGACAAGGAGTAACTATACAGTCAGCACCGTTATCTAAAGCATCTTGAATGTGCATCCCAGCCATCTGGAAAGACTGGTTAGTAGCGTAACTAGAAAGAGGCCAGCCGCAACACTGAGTTCGACCACGATAATAAATTGGGGTTGCGCCTACCGCCCGAAACATATTTTCCATGCCTTCGGGGTGGAAAGGGTCATCATAGGGCATATACTTTTGAGCGCGGAGGAGATAGCAGCCATAAAAAGCTGCACATTTTAATCCCGTTAACTTACGAGTTACACGTTTAGTAATTTCCTCTAAACCATAATCTGTGAGCAGGGCATAGAGAATATGTTTAACTTCGCTACTACCACGATAAGGTGAACACCCTTCTTTTTGCAGCAAACCATTTACTTGTTCAACGTAGCCAGGATTGTCTGTTTGGCATTGTTTCAGGTTTTCGTTCACATGACCAATTACACCCTGACAAGTGCTGCAATGGGTCAGTAAGGGTAAATTTAATTCTTCTGCTAAGGCAATATTGCGGGCGTTGACAGTATCTTCTAATAATTGGGAATCTTCTTTAAATGTACCTGAACCGCAGCAAGCAGCTTTTTTCAGTTCAATCAGTTCAATGCCCAATACTTGAGTTAGGGCTTGAGTTGATAAATACAGTTCTCGACAAGCTCCTTGAGCCACACAGCCAGGGTAATAGGCGTATTTTAGGGTCTGAGTTAGCATAAAAGTATATTTGGTTAAAGGCAGTTGCCCTGATAATAACCGTTTTAGCATTCCTGGACAGGAACACTGTACAGAGTTAATTTTGGACAATCTGCAAAAAATTGCTAAGAACTGCTAAATATCAGCACTTACAGGTTGATGCGATCGCCTGGTGTGTCCTGGTATCCGAAGTCTTTTTGAGTAGTTAAACTGTTATCTTAAGAACAGAGCCTAAGTGTGTCCTTTAGAGTAAATATTTCTTCAGGAAAAGCCCTTGGTAGTATACGGGCGATCGCTCTTTCCGATAAGATGTATATGCTCAAAAACACATCGCCCATCAAGAGCGCATAATAGCAACTGGTCAAGGATATTTATCGTATGAGTCAAGCAGACATTTTTGAAAAAGTCAAGAAAATTGTTGTCGATCAACTCAGTGTTGAGACTGACAAAATTACACCACAAGCTAATTTCGCCAATGATCTGGGGGCTGATTCCCTAGATACCGTGGAATTAGTTATGGCATTAGAAGAAGAATTTGATATCGAAATTCCCGATGAAGCCGCCGAAAAAATTACGACGGTTCAAGAAGCGGTGGATTACATCAACGACAAAGTTGCCGCATCCGCCTAAACAGGGATGAGGGAACTCGGGACTCCTATGGGGATAAGGGGCAATGGGAGTTGGGTACTGGGTATTAAGTACTGGTAATAATTGAATATAGATAAAAATCTTCTTAATTAACTATTATCGGGTTTCTGACCATACCTGTTTCCCAGTCCCCAGTCCCTTTATTTGCAGCTTTCTCGCCCATTTTAACTAAGAGATGACAGACTATAAACGTAAACGCGTTGTTGTAACTGGTGTTGGCGCGATTACACCAATTGGTAATACACCAGATGAATATTGGGAAGGATTGTTAACCGGACGCAATGGCATTGGCAACATTACACATTTTGATGCCTCTAGCCATGATTGTCGCATTGCTGGGGAAGTCAAAAACTTCGATCCCCTCGCTTACATGGATCGCAAAGAAGCCAAGCGCATGGATCGGTTTGCCCAATTTGGCGTATCAGCTGCTAAACAAGCTGTTTCTGATGCAAAATTAGTCATTAATGAACTAAATGCCGAACAGGTGGGAGTGATGATTGGCTCCGGCGTGGGTGGACTGAAGGTGATGGAAGACCAACAAACCATTTATCTTAACCGTGGCCCTGATCGCTGTAGTCCGTTCATGATTCCGATGATGATCGCTAACATGGCGGCTGGATTAACAGCAATTCACATCGGTGCTAAAGGGCCTAATTCCTGTGCTGTGACAGCCTGCGCCGCAGGTTCTAACGCCATTGGGGATGCTTTTCGCATCATTCAAAATGGTTATGCTCAGGCGATGATTTGCGGGGGCTGTGAGGCAGCAATTACACCTCTGGGTTTAGCTGGTTTTGCCGCAGCACGAGCGCTTTCCACTCGCAATGATGATCCGGCTCATGCTTGTCGTCCTTTCGACCGCGATCGCGATGGGTTTGTCATGGGTGAAGGTGGGGGCATTCTCGTACTAGAAGAGCTAGAACACGCCCTCAGTCGTGGCGCTCGCATTTATGCGGAAATGGTTGGCTATGGTATGACCTGTGACGCTTACCACATGACTTCCCCAGTCCCAGGTGGTACAGGTGCTGCTAGAGCAATTCAACTGGCACTCAAAGATGGCGGTATCACTCCAGAAATGGTGAGCTACATTAATGCTCATGGTACTAGCACCCCAGCCAATGATTCCACGGAAACGGCGGCGATGAAAACAGCTTTGGGCGATCACGCCTATAAAATCGCTGTCAGTTCCACCAAATCGATGACAGGTCATCTGTTGGGTGGTTCGGGAGGTATTGAAGCAGTCGCCACAGTTTTAGCGATCGCTCATGATCAAATACCCCCCACGATCAATTTAGAAAATCCTGAGCCAGAGTGTGATCTAGATTACGTAGCTCATACCAGCCGCGCTCAAGAAGTGGCGATCGCCTTATCCAACTCCTTTGGCTTTGGTGGTCACAATGTCACACTAGCCTTTAAGAAGTACGCTTAAAATTCTCTACTCTGCCGTTTTCGGCTCTCCTGAGATTATTTTGTCAAAAGTATCACAAATACCTTTCATTACTAGGTCATGCTGAACGCTTGACCTAATAATCAGATTGATTGATCACTAGAATCTCAGGAGATCCCGCTTGTCCATCAACAATGGGCAATGGGATGATAAAGATACTATGGGGAAAATTCAATCAGTGATTCAGTTACCAAGTTGAGTGAAGAAAACTGATAACCTTTAACTGTTAACTGCTAACTGTGCAGAACAACCCCAGTTAGAAAAAAAGCTCCAAGAGTGTTAACCTGTCGTTAAGAATAAGAGATTATGGCTGTTGCAACCCAATCCCTCGAAGAACTTTGTATTAACTCGATTCGTTTTTTGGCAGTTGATGCCGTAGAAAAAGCTAAATCAGGACACCCAGGATTGCCAATGGGCGCAGCTCCTATGGCTTTTGTCCTCTGGGATCGCTTTATGCGGTTTAATCCCAAAAATCCCAAGTGGTTCAACCGCGATCGCTTTGTCTTGTCTGCCGGTCATGGCTCAATGTTGCTGTATGCCCTGCTTTATTTGACAGGTTACGATAGCGTCACCATAGAAGATATCAAGCAATTCCGTCAATGGGGGTCTAAGACCCCAGGACACCCAGAAAACTTTGAAACCCCTGGTGTAGAAGTTACAACTGGCCCCTTGGGACAAGGTATTGCTAATGGAGTTGGTTTAGCAATGGCAGAAGCCCATCTAGCTGCCAAATATAACAAACCAGATGCCAAAATTGTTGACCATTACACCTATGTAATTCTAGGTGATGGTTGTAACATGGAAGGTATTTCTGGTGAAGCGGCTTCCTTCGCAGGTCACTTGGGATTAGGCAAACTCATTGCTCTGTACGACGACAACCACATCTCCATCGATGGTTCTACAGATGTAGCATTCACCGAAGATGTTTCTAAGCGCTTTGAAGCTTACGGCTGGCACGTCCTGCACGTTGCAAATGGTAACACCGATTTAAATTCCATTGCCAAAGCAATTGAAGCAGCCAAAGCTGTCACCGACAAGCCCACCATGATTAAGGTGACTACCACCATCGGTTATGGTTCACCCAATAAGCAAAACACTGCTGGTATTCACGGTGCGGCTTTGGGTGCAGACGAAATTGCCTTAACTCGTAAACAACTCAACTGGGAACACGAGCCTTTCGTAGTTCCTCAAGATGCTCTTGACCACACACGCAAAGCAGTCGAACGTGGAGCAAGCTACGAAGCTGAATGGAACAAGACATTTGCCGACTACAAAACCAAATATCCCCAAGAAGCGGCGGAATTTGAACGTTACGTCAGTGCTAAACTGCCCGACGGTTGGGATAAGGTACTACCTAGCTACACCCCCGAAGACAAAGGATTACCTACCCGTAAACACTCAGAAAACTGTCTGAATAAATTAGCAGCAGTTTTACCAGAGTTAATCGGTGGTTCTGCTGACTTGACTCACTCCAACTTAACTGAATTGAAGGGCAAGGGCGACTTCCAGAAAGGAGCGTACCAAAATCCCAACATTCACTTTGGTGTCCGGGAACACGGTATGGGCGCAATCTGTAATGGTATGGCGCTGCATGGTTCGGGATTAATTCCCTACGGTGCGACCTTCTTGATTTTCACAGATTATATGCGGGCTGCTATCCGCTTATCTGCTTTGTCTCAAGTCGGCGCAATTTGGGTGATGACTCACGACTCCATCGGACAAGGTGAAGATGGTCCTACCCACCAACCAATAGAAACTCTAGCATCTTTACGTGCTATTCCTAACCTGACTGTATTTCGTCCCGCAGACGGTAACGAATGCTCTGGTGCGTACAAAGTCGCAATTACCAAGGCCAAGGAAAACGCTCCTTCTCTGTTAGCTTTCACTCGTCAAAATGTCCCCAACTTAGCAGGTACTTCGATTGAGAAGGTGGCTCAGGGTGCTTATACTGTCGTAGATTGCCAAGGTACTCCCGATATCATCTTGATTGGTACTGGTTCAGAGTTAAGCCTTTGTGTCACAGCAGGGGAGAAATTGACAGCCGAAGGTAAGAAGGTTCGTGTTGTCTCTATGCCTTCCAGTGATTTGTTTGACGCACAAGATGCAGCTTATAAGGAGTCTGTTCTACCTAAAGCTGTTACCAAGCGTTTGTCTGTAGAAGCTGCTGCTAGTTTCGGCTGGCACAAGTATGTTGGTAGCGAAGGTGATACTGTTAGTATCGACACTTTTGGTGCTTCGGCTCCAGGTAATGTTTGTATGGAGAAGTTTGGCTTTAGTGTTGATAATGTTTTGGCTAAGGCTAAGGCTTTGTTGGGTTAATTAGCAACGGAATATTCTCTTAAGTTTTTGCAGGGTGGGCTGAAAGGTCTGCCCTTTTTTTAACGCAGAGGGGCGCTGAGGTTAACGCAGAGGTAACGCGGAGAGGAATTAATTATAATTAGGGTAATGAATCTATATATGAGGGGTAATTATGCAGGAAGTTTTAAATTACAGTCAGGAGCTACACAACCGGATATCGCCCATTGTGGAGAAGCTAATTCAGGGTAATAGTTTATATCAGGTTAAGTTAAACAAACGTGAAATGATCGAAATGTTGGTGGAGTTATTTGGGCAGTTTTCACCAGAGGAGATGAGGGAAATTAAGGAGGATGATTTGACAGAGAGAATTGATAGTCTTTTAATGTTAGAGTCAGTTTCTGGGACTTTGAATGATTTAACACCTGAGCAGATAGAAATTTTTGATGCAGTGGTAGAAGGAAGACCGATAAAGTGAGTTATTTACTAGATTCAAATATTGTCTCTTACATTTTGAAGAAAAATGCAACTGTAGATCAGAGATTTAGGGAAGTTCGCCGACTGAGACAAGATGTATTTATTAGTTGTATAACTTACTATGAAGTCAAACGAGGCCTTTTAGCGATCAACGCAACCAGACAGTTAGCTGAATTCCAAAACTTTTGTCAAATTTATCAAGTGTTATTAATAGATGATTTAGAGATTATTGAAAGAGCCTGCGAAATTCATTTGGACTTACAACGCCGAGGTTTTACTATTCAGGAGCAAGATATATTGATTGCAGCAACTGCAATTACACGCGGTTTAATTCTAGTCTCTAATGATTCTGATTTGTTAAGAGTTCAAGGTATTAATTTAGAAAATTGGGTAAGAACAGAATATTGAATTTGAGGAAATTTCTTTTTTCATTTAACTTGCATCATGAGGACGGGCAAGACTTGTACTGAGCTTGTCGTTCGCGTAGCATCTCGTAGAGAAGTATGCCCATCCCACAAGATATTCAGTAAATCTGATGGGTGCAAAATAGATGTGTTTTAGTTTAATTAGCAGGAGTGTGTGAGTGTTTAAGAAATTGCGAGGAGGATTACTCGTTGGGATTGGCTATATGCTTTCTCCTCTTTCTTGGTGGAATGATATATTTTTTAATCTACCGATCGCACTGGGAGCAACGCGATTTTGTGAAGTCGGAGAAAAAACAAGCGATCGCAAAAAC